>DAOTYS010000369.1:0-5745 GCA_034434575.1 Thermoflexales bacterium | reverse complement strand
ACATACAAGCCGGGGTAGCCGTGCGTTTCGCCGTTGACATCGACCACGCCTTCATCGGCGTTGCGTCCCATCGGGCACCCGCCCAGAATGTGGGCGGTGATGGGCAGGTTCAACAACGCTTCGGCGATGGAATCCGCCGGCATACCGTCCACCTCGCGGGCAAAGGCGCGCGTGAGGTGATGGCCGATCTCGATGCGCGCCGGCACGCCCCGGCCATCGGGCTGGCTGACCAGATCACGCCGGCCCAGCGTGAACAGATGGCGGCCCAGGCGCAGTTTCATGTGACTGTCTTCTGTTTGCATCACCAGCAGAATGGTGGCGCGATTGGCCCAGGCCGGTTGCAGATAGGCCTGATAAAACTGGCGGGGGTGGCGCAGCCAGTAGCCGGCTGCTTTCAACCAGCGCACCCACAGGCGACGCTCCGGCGGCAACAGCGGCGCAGCCAGCAGGCGCATCAATGACGAGCCGGCGGGAAAGCGCACCGGTTCCACGCGCGTCACCTCATCGGCCTGCAACACCGAGGTAATGGCCACGCCGGTCGAATAATCGACGCGCCCATCGCGGGCAATGGCGCCCATCAGGGCTTCGCTGTTGGTGCGCACCTGATCGCCCAATCGCGGCGAGAGGCGAGGCAGCGAGCGCGTCACGTCGCGGCAGCGCAACAACAAACGCAGCGTGCCCAGCACGCCGGCCGATACCACCACCTGGCGCGCGCGAATGCGCTGGGGAGAAGCGCCCCGGCCTGTGGAGGAGCGGCACACCACCTCATAGCGCGCGCCATCCGGCTGATCTGGCGACAGAGGCCGGATGTCGGTCACTTCCATCTCGGCCACAATCTGCGCGCCACGCCGCTCGGCCAGATAGAGGTAATTCTTGACCAACGTGTTCTTGGCATTGAAACGGCAGCCCACCATGCAGCCGCCGCATTCGCGGCAACCGCGCCGCGCCGGCCCCGCGCCGCCAAAATACGGATCGGGCGTGTCACGGTCGGGGTCGCCGAAGAACACCCCGACATCCGCCGGCGCAACGGGCTGATCGTTGCCAATACGCCGCATCACCTGGTCGGCGGGCGTCATGCCGGGGTACGTCGTCACGCCCAACATGCGCCGGGCGGTCGCGTAGTGCGGTTTAAGCAGCGCGCGCCAGTCGGCCAGATCGCGCCAGCCGGGCGCGTCGAACAGGCGATCATCCGGCGCCATCAGCACGTTGGCATAGCCCAGGCTGCCGCCGCCCACCCCGCTGCCGTGCAGAATCATCACGCCGTTCAGCAGGCTGATCTGCAAAATGCCAAAGCAGCGCGCCGCCGGCAACCACAGATATTTGTGAATCTCCCAGTTGCTGCGCGCAAAATCCTCATCGCGGAACCGCTTGCCGCGCTCCAGGACCAGCACGCGATATCCCTTTTCCGACAGGCGCAACGCGGCCACGCTGCCGCCAAACCCAGACCCAATCACCACAACATCCTGCGTCTCGCCAGCCAGGTTGTTCATCATGGCCGGGCATTTTACAGGCAGGCAGTTCTGTTTCACCGCGAAGAGGGCGCAGAGTGTTTTCGTGAGACATCCGCCCGGCGCGCCCCCGCCCCGCGCGATAATGCGCGCCAGACATGGCGCTGCTGCGCATCCGGTTCTACGCCGAACTGAACGACTTCCTGACGCCCAAACGCCGGCAGGTCGAGTTCAGCCTGCCCTTTGCGCCGGGTGCCGCCATCAAGGATGTGATCGAGTCGTGCAATGTGCCGCATACCGAAGTTGATCTCATCATCGTCAATGGCCGGTCGGTTGATTTCGCGTATCAGCCGCAGGAGGGCGACCGCGTCAGCGTGTATCCCGTGTTCGAGTCGGTGGACATCACGCCGCTGGTGCGCCTGCGCCCAAAACCCTTGCGCGAGACGAAATTCGCGCTGGATGCGCATCTGGGCAAGCTGGCCGGCCTGTTGCGCCTGCTCGGCTTCGACACGCTGTACCGCAACGACTGGCGCGACGACGAACTGGCCCGCGTCTCGCATGATGAGCGACGCATCCTGCTGACACGCGATCGCGGCGTGTTGAAACGCAGCCGCGTCACGCACGGCTACTATGTGCGGGCAGACGACCCGCGCCGGCAGGCGATGGAAGTCGTTCACCGCTTCGACCTGCGCGGACAGATCGCCCCTTACACGCGCTGCATGCGCTGCAACGGCTTGTTGCACCCCGTCGCCAAAGCCGATGTCATCGACCGGCTGGAGCCGCTGACCAGGCTGTATTACGATACGTTCCATCAATGCGCCTCATGCGGACAGGTGTACTGGCCGGGGTCGCATTTCGAGCCGCTGCGCCGCTTCGTGGATGAAATCACGTCCGGCAGCGCCGAAAATGCGACCCCGGCGCCTGGATGACCGGCGCCCTGAAACCTTAAAACACGCATCCCTGACACACATGCAACCGATCACCATCGCGCTGTCCGGCCTGGGCGGCTACGGACAGGAATATCTCAACGAACTGCTCGATGCGCGCTACGCAGGCCGGATCACACTGGCCGGCGGCATCGACCCGCAACCCGAACGCTGCGCGCGGCTGGCCGATCTTCGCGCGCGCGATGTTCCCATCTACACCACGCTGGCCGATTTCTATCATGAGCGCAGCGCCGACCTGCTCATCGTGTCTGCGCCAATCCACGAACACGCGCCGCAGACCTGCCTGGGGCTGCAACACGGCAGCCATGTGCTGTGCGAAAAGCCGTTGGCCGCCACCGTGCAAGAAGCCGATTACATGATCGCGGCGCGCGACAAGGCATGCAAAACAGTCGCCATCGGCTACCAGTGGAGCTTCGACCCGGCCATCCTCAGCCTGAAGCGCGACATCATGGCCGGGCGCTTTGGCCGGCCCAAACGCCTCACCACAGTGGCGCTGTGGCCGCGCACGGCCGCCTACTACGCGCGCAATGACTGGGCCGGCAAACAGAAGACAGCCGGCGGCGCCTGGGTGCTCGACAGCCCGGTCAACAACGCCGTCGCCCACTATCTGCACAACATGCTCTTTCTGCTGGGCGAGCGCCTCGACCGCAGCGCTGCGCCGCTGCGCATTCAGGCCGAGCTATATCGCGCTAATGCCATCGAGAACTACGACACCGCCGCGTTGCGCGTCGAAGTCGAGGGCGGGACCGAGATTTTGTTCTACGCCTCGCACGCAGTGCGTGAACGCATTGGGCCGGTGTTGCGCGCCGAGTTCGAGCGCGGCACGATTCACATGGACGGCCTCAGCAATCGGCTGATCGCTCAAACGACGGACGGCGCGCAGATCGACTACGGCGTCCCTGACAACGGCGGTAGGGCCAAACTGCAAGCCGCCCTCGACGCCATCGCGTCCGGCGCGCCGATCCCTTGCGGGATCGAGGCCGCGCGCGCGCACACCGTTTGCGTGAACGGCGCGCAGGATTGCGTTGATGAGATTGCATCGTTTGATGGATCACTGATTCGGCAGATAGACGGGCCGGATGGCCGGCTAACCTTCGTCGATGGTCTGGAGACGGCGCTGCAAGCGTGCGCCGGGGCCGGCCGGCTGCCCGCTGAAATGGAGATCGCCTGGGCGCGACCGGGCCGCAGCATCGACCTGCGCGGTTATGCGTTGTTTTCAGGCCGGCCTGCCTGATTCTTTAAGAATTGACAACACGCCGCTGCTGATTCGCACGCGCCGCTCTCATCTTTTTCTAACACTGGCCGATTATCAATCGACTTTGTTTTGGCGCGTCGGCGCAGCCTCGAACCTTTTGCGAGCAAGGACGCTACCATGATCCATGTCAAGGATGTCACAAAAGCCTATGGAGATGTGCAGGCGCTTCGCGGCGTCAGTTTCGATGTGGCAGCCGGCGAAATTGTCGGGTTGCTTGGCCCCAACGGGGCCGGCAAAACCACGTTGATCAAAATCCTGACCGGCTATCTGCACCCAGACGAGGGCGAGACCAGCATCGACGGGCTGGACGTGTTGACCCACACCCGCGAGGCGCAGGCGCGCATCGGCTATTTGCCCGAAAACGCGCCGTTATATCCCGAACTCAGCGTGCAGGCTTACCTGCGCATGATGGCCGATCTGCGCGCCATTCCGCCGGCGGAACAAACCGCCCGCATCTCCGAAGCAGTGCGCGCCACGGCGCTGGTCGATTATCTGACCCGGCCCATCGGCGCCTTGAGCAAGGGTCTGCGCCAGCGCGTTGGCCTGGCCCAGGCGATCCTGCACCAACCCAAATTGCTCATCCTCGACGAGCCGACAGTTGGCCTGGATCCCACCCAGATCGTCGAGATTCGCCATTTGATCCGGCGTCTCTCGCAGCGCAGCACCATCCTGTTCTCCAGCCACATCCTGTCCGAAGTCGAGGCGCTGTGCGACCGCGTCATCATCATCATGAACGGCCAGATTCGCGCCGACGCGCGCCTCTCTGAGTTGGGCGCGAGCAACAATGCCATCCTGGTGTTGCAGCGCCCGGTGAACGGGATCGCCGAGGCGCTGCGCGGTCTGAAGAGCGTGCGCAAGGTCGAGCCGCTGGACAGCGACGGCCAACGCGTGCGCTATCGCGTGCACGGCGCGGATGGCGCCGACCTGTGCCCGGCCCTGTTCGACGCAGCCCGACAGATGGACTGGCCACTGCGCGAACTGCGACCCGACGCGCGCACGCTGGAGACGGTGTTCAACGAACTGGCCACTCGCAACACGTAGAGACCCCGCAATCACCTCGCGCCGCCGCCCGGCGTCCGGCTATCCAGGCGCGTCAAGGCGCCGCGCGGCCGGGCGCGGCAGAGCATTCGATATGAAGACCATTCTGGCGATCACACGCAAGGAACTCAACACATACTTCGGCTCGCCCATGGCGCTGATTTTCATCGGCGCTTTTCTGGCCGCCAGCCTGTTCACGTTCTTCTGGGTAGACGCCTTCTTCGCGCGCGGCATCGCCGATGTGCGACCGCTGTTTCGATGGATGCCGGCGCTGCTGATCTTCCTGGTGGCCACCTTGACCATGCGCCAGTGGAGCGAAGAGCAACGCTCCGGCACGCTCGAACTGCTGCTCACGCTGCCGGCGCAACTCAGCCGGCTGGTGCTCGGCAAATTTGCGGCAGCAGTGGCGCTGGTCGCGCTGGCGCTGGCGCTGACACTGCCGTTGACCATCAGCGTCTCTCTGTTGGGAAACCTGGACTGGGGGCCGGTGATCGGCGGCTATCTGGCCGCTCTGTTGCTGGCCTCGGCCTATGCCGCGATCGGCTTGTTCTCATCCTCGCGCACCGATAATCAGGTGGTGGCGCTCATCGTCACTGTGCTGATCGGCGGCGGGCTATATGTGGTCGGAACCGGCGGCGTGACAGATTTTGTGGGCGGCGGCGTCGCTGAAATCCTGCGCGGCATTGGCACCGGCAGCCGGTTCGAGAGCATTGAGCGCGGCGTGATCGACCTGCGCGACCTGATCTACTACGGCGCGCTGACGGCGCTTTTTCTGGCGCTGACGACACTCTCGTTGGATCGCAAACGCTGGAGCCAGGGGCCGCGCGCCGCCGACTATCGACGCAACATGAGCCTCACCGGCGCGCTGCTGGCCGCCAATCTGATCGCGCTCAACATCTGGGTGGCGCCGCTGCAAGGGCTGCGCGCCGACCTGACCGAACAGCAAGAGTTCAGCCTGTCGCCGGCCACCAGAGATCTGTTGAGCACGTTGCAGGAACCGCTGCTTATCCGCGCCTATATCAGCGAAAAGACCCATCCGCTGCTGGCCCCACTGACG
>DAOTYS010000368.1:0-10185 GCA_034434575.1 Thermoflexales bacterium | reverse complement strand
CTGCCCTCCTGCCCGCCGGCGCGCTGTTGAAGGACTCCCACGACTCTGAAGCTCACATCGTTCAGGCGAATCTCCTCGCCGGTCGGGTCGCCGCCGTTGGGATAGAGCTGGCGGTAAGCATAATCGCCCAGCAAGACCACGCGGGAGCGATTAGTGTAGGCGGTGTCGTCGAACCAGTCGCCGTAGACAGTGTTCCAGTTGTTCAGGAATCGGTATTCCGGCACAGTGCCGCGAATGCGGCCGAGGTACTTGTTGTCGCCGGAGAAGGCGCGCGCGTTGCCGCTGACCACCGGGGCCACGACCGCAGCGTCCGGCACCAGCGTGTTATCGCGCAATGCCTCGGCGTCGCCAAGCGTGAGCGACAGCGGGAGCTGGCGCGATCCGGGCGGCCCGG
The DNA here is from genome assembly GCA_034434575.1 of Thermoflexales bacterium. Lineage (GTDB taxonomy): Bacteria > Chloroflexota > Anaerolineae > J036 > Brachytrichaceae > Roseilinea. The sequence goes on along the minus strand of DAOTYS010000368.1, from coordinate 9,791 downwards.
CAGCGAAGCCGGCGCGATTCGCCCCGCCATTGACGTCGATGCGCGCCGGGAACACGAACACCAGGTTGGCGCCCTGCTGCTGGAACTGCCCGTCGATGAACGCCTGAACGCCGTTGCCCAGCGCAACCAGGGCAATCACCGCTGCGACGCCAATGATGATGCCCAGAATGGTCAGCACACTGCGCAGCTTGTTGGCTGCCAGCGCGCGCAGGGCGACTCGAAGGTTTTCGCGGAACATGGGCAAATTGACGATTGACGATTGACGATTAAGTAAGGGTTGTTCTACTCGAAGCGCAGAGCGTCGATGGGATTCAGTCTGGAAGCGCGACGGGCCGGGTAGATGCCGAAGAACAGGCCGACAGCCAGCGAGAAGCCGACGGCCAGAACGATTGTGCCGACCTGTACGACCGGTCGGAAATCGGCAAACTGCGACACAAGGAACGCCGCCCCAAACCCGATGCCGATGCCGATCAGGCCGCCGATCAGGGACAGAAAGACCGCCTCGGTCAGGAATTGCGTCAGGATGGCCGATGACCTGGCCCCAATGGCTTTGCGCAGGCCGATCTCGCGCGTGCGCTCGGTGACGCTGACCAGCATGATGTTCATGATCCCGATGCCTCCCACCAGCAGGGATATGGCGGCGATGGCGCCGAGAAAAACAGTCAGCACGCCAGTGACTGCGCCAAAGGTGTTGATCAGTTCATCCTGGCTGAGCACCGAAAAGTCGCTGGGTTCGTCTGCCGGGATGCGCCGGCGCTCGCGCAACAACTCGTCCACACTCGCTATGACCGAGTCCACCACATTGTCGCTGGCAGCCTGGAGATAGATGGTCGAAACGATCCGCTCGCCGGTGACGGACAGCGACTGTTGTCCGAACAGCCGTTCCTGAGCCGTGCTCAACGGGATGAAGGCGACTGCGTCCTGATCTCCCAGGAACGACGCGCCTTTGGATTCCATGACGCCGATCACGCGAAATGGCACGTTGTTGATGCGGATAACCTTGTCCAGCGGGTCCTCGCCCGGCTCGAACAGATCGTTGGCGATGGTCTGGCCAAGCGCTGCTACCCGCGAGCGTCCGCCCACGTCGGCTTCGTCGATCATGCGGCCCAGTCTGGCGTTCCAGTTGCGAATGGCGCTGAAATTCGCCATGACGCCCGTGACGTTCACTTCCGAGGTCTTATTGCCATAGGCAAACACAGCCGGTCGGGCAAAATCGGCCGAGATGTCGATGATGTTTGGCGTGTTGGCGGCCACGGCGCGGTAATCGGCCATGGTGAGCGGCGCTTGCGCGCCGAACGCTCCCCCGCCCGGCCCGCGCTGGATGCGGCCCGGCACAACACCGATCAGATTTGCCCCCGCGCTGGAGAACTGTTGGGTGATGTAATCCTGCACTCCCGCGCCGATGGACATCAGCGCGATGACCGCGCCCACCCCGATGCTGATGCCCAGCATGGTCAGGAACGCGCGCGGTTTGTTGGCCGCCAGCGTGTTCAGCGCCAGCTTGATGAGTTCACGCAGCAGCATGTTCCAGTTTCTCCAGCACCGGGTCTGGCAACGCCTTGTCGGGGCAGGCAATGATCTGGTCGGTGATCGCGTTGTCGCCGACGATCTTGCCGTCGGCGATGCGAATCACGCGCCGGGTGTGTTGCGAGATGCGCGGGTCGTGCGTCACGAAGATCACCGTCACGCCGGTTTCCTCATTCAGACGCTGGAACAGGCACATGATCTCTGCGCCCGATTTGGAGTCCAGGTTGCCGGTCGGCTCGTCTGCCAGGATGATGGACGGGTTGGTCACCAGAGCGCGGGCAATGGCCACGCGCTGTTGCTGACCGCCGGACAGTTCGTTGGCGTAATGCTTGAGGCGGTTGCCGAGGCCCACGGACTCCAGGGCCGCCGCAGCCCGTTCGCGCCGTTCGCGCGCGCGGACCCCGGCGTAGATCAGGGGCTGCTCCACATTGTCAATTGCGGAGGTGCGGCGCAACAGATTGAACGACTGAAAGACGAAGCCAATCTTCTTGTTGCGAATGGCGGCCAGCTGGTCATCGTTCAGCTTTTCGACATCCACCCCGTCGAGTTTGTAGGCGCCGCGCGTAGGCTGGTCGAGGCAGCCGAGGATGTTCATCAGCGTGCTCTTGCCGGAGCCGGAAGGCCCCATGATCGCCGTCAGTTCGCCGCGATGAATCGTCACATCGACGCCGTCGAGCGCGCGCACCTCGATGTCGCCGATGCGATAAATCTTGGCGATGCCGTGCGCTTCGATCACCGGGATCAGGCCGGTGTCGCCGGCCGGCGCCTGCCCGTTCAGCCGAGGCGCAGCGACATCGGACGAGTCATTGGTCTTGCGCTTGAGTGAAATCATCTTATTGCCCCAACAGATTCGGCGCGCGCGGCGCCAGCACGATCTGGCCTTCAGTGGCGCCCGACACAATCTCGCTGAAGGCTTCGTTGCGCAAACCCGTCTTGACTTCGACTTCCTCGCTCGTGTTGTCACCAGTGCGGATGGTGAGGAAACTCTGGCCGGTTTGCCGGTCGCGGCGAATGGCCCAGTTCGGCGCAAGCAGCGCGTTCTCGCGCCTGTCGAGCACGACGGACGTGTTGGCGGTCATGCCGGGCCTGAGCGGCTGATCGGTCGGGTCGAGCAGCACGCGCACCTCATAGGATACTACGCCGCTGACGAGTGTGGACGCCGGCGCGATGCGTTCGACGACGCCGCTCACTTCCACGCCCGGCAGCGCATCGAAGGTCAGCATGACTTTCTGACCGGGCGCGATGCGGGCCACGTCGATCTCGTCCACGGTGATGTCCACGCGCAGTTGCGACAGGTCGAGCAGGGTGGCCGCCGGCTGCTGGCCGACAGCCTCGCCGGCCTTGATGTCGATGCTCGAGATCACCCCGTCGGCAGGCGCGCGCAGGATGGTCTGCGCAATGCGCCGGCGCGCCTGCTCGACCTGGATGCGCGCCTGCTCGATCTGGGCCTGCGCCTGATCGATGTCGAAATCGCGGGCCGGCGCTTTCAGGCGCTCCAGGTTGGCCTTTGCGCTCTCGACCTGTTGCCAGGCGGCCGCCAGGTCTGCCTTGTTGGCCGGCTGGCTGGCCTTCTCGAAGCGCGCTTTGGCGGCGTTGTAGGCGTTCGTGGCTGATTCCAGTTGGAGAGCAGCCGGGTTCGCGGTGATGGTGGCCGGGTCGTTGGCGTATGCCTTGTTGTAAGCGTTTTGGGCGCGTTCGAGATTGGCTTCGGCGTTGCGAAATTCGGCTTCGATAGCGGCGTAATCGCCAGGGGCAGGGCCGCGCTTGAGCCGGGCGTAGTTCGATTGGGCGGCGCGCAGCGCAGCCTGCGCCGCGCGGATATCGGCCTCGCGGCTGCCCTGAACGGTGCGGCTATAGTTGGTGGTGGCGACTACGAGCGCCGTCTCCGCATCGGCCAGCGCCAGTTCGAGGTCGGTCGCGTCGAGACGCGCAATGACATCGCCGGCTTTGACCCTGTCGCCGGCCTTCACGGCCACTTCGGACACGATGCCGGCTGTCTCGAATGACAGCCGAATCTGGCTGGCCGGCTTGACGCTGCCGGTCGCATTCACCACCGCGACGAGCGCGCCTCTGGCGAGGGTGGCGCTGCGCTGATCCGAGACGCTCTGTTGGTTGTCTGCCGCGCAGGCCGATAGCGCCGATAGTGACACGGCGGCGACCAGCCCAAGGGTCAGCCGGACGGGGAATCGCCCCGCGCGCTTGTTGGTGTTCATCTCACTCTGCCTCAAAGATGATTTGTGCCATAGATCAATGAGACCTATATGATAGGGCCGGGAGCGGGTTGTGAACAGCGGGGCAGTCTGCGTATAATCAGCGGGCTATATCCAAACTGATTGAAGCAGACGGGAACACCAGGCCATGCCAACGACATCTGACCTTCGCAGGGGCATGCTGATTCGCTACAACAACGCGATCTATCGCGTGATCGAGTATCAGCACATTGCGCCGGGCAACTGGCGCGCAATGGTGCGCATGAAGCTCAAGCACTTCGAGACCGGCAAAGTGATCGAAGACCGCGTGCGCGCCGGCTCAGACATCGACATCGTGCGCACCGAAACGCGGCCGGCTCAATACCTCTACCGCGACGGCGACATGTACTACTTCATGGACACCGAGGACTACGAGCAGATTGCGATCCCCGTCGACGTCATCAGCGACGAGATGGAGTTTGTGAAGGAGAACGACACCGTCAGTCTGCTGCGCCAGGAAGATGGCAAGATTTTGAGCGTCGAGCCGCCCACCTTTGTCACCTTGAAAGTGGTCGCGGCTGACATTGCGGTGCGCGGCGACACAGCCACCAACGTGCTGAAGAACGTGACCCTCGAAACAGGCGCGACCATCAAAGCGCCGGACTTTATCAAGGAAGGCGATCTCGTGCGCATCGACACGCGCACCGGCGAATACCTGGAACGCGGGTAGGTCATCAGTGCTGAGTGGCGAGTGCTGAGGGCTGAGTGCTGAGGGGGCAGCGCTGAGCGGAAGCTGGGGCGCCGGGCAATGGTCTGTGCCGCATTACAATTCGTGGCGCGATGTCGATCATCACCGGCGCCGGCGTCGGCAAGTCGTTTGGCGCGTTTGACGTATTCACCGGCTTCGACTTCACGATCGCGCGCGGCGACAAGATCGCGCTAGTCGGGCCGAACGGTTCGGGCAAGACCACGCTGCTGCGCATCATTGCCGGCATCGATGAACCGACTACCGGAAGCCTGCATCGCGCGCGTGGAACAAGCGCCGGCTACCTGGCCCAGACCGCCGAGGAATCCACCGACCGAACGCTGTGGGAGGAGATGTCCACCGCGTTCGCCGCAGTCAATGCGCTGGCGGAGCGGCTGCGGCAGATGGAGGAACGGATGGCGGCCGGGGGGGACGCGGCCACGCTCGATCAGTACGGGCGGCTGCAACACGAATTTGAGCTGGCCGGCGGCTATGAGATCGACGCGCGCATCCGCCGCGTGTTAAGCGGGCTGGGGTTCCAGCCGGATGACGCGCAACAGCCCATGTCTCATCTGAGCGGCGGCCAGCGCGTGCGCGCGGCGCTGGCCCGGCTGTTGTTGTTGGCCCCCGATGTGCTGCTGCTCGACGAACCCACCAATCATCTGGACGCCCAGGGGATTGAATGGCTGGAGTCGTATTTGCAGGACTGGGAAGGCACGCTGGTGGTGGTGTCGCACGATCGCTACTTTCTCGATGAGGTGAGCGACTACGTTTGGGAGATGAATGTGCGGCGCGCGCCCGACGGCTCGCTCGGCGTGTCGCGCCTGGAGCGGTATCGCGGCGGCTACACCGACTATGTCGCTCAGCGCGCCGAGCGCCGCGAGCGTCAGCTGGCCGAGTATGAAGCCCAGCAGGAGTTCATCGCCAAACAGGCCGACTACATCCGCCGCAACATCGCCGGCCAGAATGTGCTGCAAGCGAAGGGCCGGCTGAAGCGGCTGAATCGTCTGGAGCGGCTGGAGAAGCCGGTTGAGGCGCGCGCCATGTCCATTCGCCTGAACAGCGGCCCGCGCAGCGGCAACATCGTGTTGGAGACGCAGGGATTAGTGGTGGGCTATGGCGATCGGGCGAAGGACAACGGGGCGCAGACAGAAAACGCCGGCGGCAAAGCCAGCGGCCGCCCATTGTTCAAGGCGCCGGATTTGCAGTTGCTGCGACTGGAGCGCGCGGCGCTGATCGGCCCCAACGGGATCGGCAAAACGACTTTCCTCAAAACCATCTGCGGCGACCTGTCGCCGCTGGCAGGCCATGTTCGATTGGGCGCGAACGTCAGGATCGGTTACTTCGCGCAGGCGCATGAGGGGCTGGACCCTAACCAGACGGTGCTGGGCGAACTGATGCGCGCGCGCGAGGATTTGACTGTGCCGCAGGCGCGCGGTCTGTTGGGCCGCTATCTGTTCAGCGGGGACGACGCGTTCAAAAAAATAGAGGCGCTGAGCGGCGGCGAACGCGGGCGCGTGGCGTTGGCCAAACTCGCGCTGCAAGGAGCCAATCTGCTGCTCCTCGACGAGCCGACCAATCATCTCGACATTCCCTCTCAGGAAATCCTGACGGAGGCGCTCGACCAGTTTGACGGCACGCTGTTGCTGGTCAGCCACGACCGGTATCTTGTGGCGGCGCTGGCGACGCAGATCTGGTCGCTGGATCGCAGTGAGGATGGCGAGACGCGCCTGACGGTGTTCAAGGGAACCTACGACGCGTGGCGGAACGAGCGCGAGCGGTTGGCGGAGATTGCCGGGCAAACCCGCAAACAGGACGCCAGAGCGCAGCAGTCACAGGTCAGGAGTCAGAAGGCGCAGGAGACGCGCTCCAAGAATGCGGAAAAGGCCCGGCAGATGAAGATCGAGCAGACCGAGCAGCGCATCGAGGCCCTGGAGCAGCAACTGGCGGAACTGACCCGGCGCATCCAGGACGCCGGCGGCGATTTTGGAAAAATCCAGGCGCTGAGCGCGGCGTATCAGGAAACACAGACTGATCTGGCGCGGGCGTGGGATGAACTGGCGGCGCTGAGTGATTGATTCGGCGGATTTCAAGCGCCGGCGATCAGCACGCTGATAAAGTTGTACAGAAAGTGCGCCAGAATGCAGATCGTGACCGAAGTGCGCTGGCGCAGCAGGCCCAGAAACAGGCCGATGACGAATACCAGGGCCGTCGCAATCGAGATGAAGTACTGGATGTGGAATGTGGCGAAGACCAGCGCGGTCATGACGATGCCAAAGCGCCGCTGATACGCGCCGCGAAAGAAGAGTTCTTCGCCAATGCCGGCTGTGAGGCCGATGGCAAAGGCGCCGGGCAGGCCGGTGAAGTTTTTCAGCAACTCGCTCGATACGCCGCCCACGCGCTGGTAGCCGACGGGATCGACCTGCGCCCACAGCCGGTCGGTGACCAGCGCCAGCCCGACCAGCGCCAATGTGACGGCCACCCCCAGCGCCAGGTGCGCCGGCGGTGGAACGGTCAACCCCAGGCGCTCTACGACCTCGTCCCAGGTGCGCCGGGCGCCCCATCCGACCCCCAGCAACGCTGCGATGGATAACGTGAGCAGCGGGAAGATCAGGATGTCCATGAACGTCGCGCTGATGCCCTGTCCCTCGATCTGCGACAGCAGCTCTGGGGTCAGCAGGCTGTTGGTGAAGATCATCTGCGCGAAGTTGCCGCCAACCACTGTTGCCGTCATCGAGAGGGCAGTGATGTGGACTATCGAGTCGGGATTGATGGGAAACAGGCGGGCGGCGGCCTGGCGGACGCGCTTCAACAGCATGGCGAGCGCAACCGAGCAGCCGGCGATCATTACGACGGCTACGCCGTACCAGTCGGCTGTGATGGCCATGCTCGGCTCGCGCGCGGCCATCACCGGTTGCAGCATACCAACCAGAATGAGCATGAGGCCGACGCCGATCAACCCGATATTCAGGATGCTGAGGTAGACGAACTGCAACACGCGAATGTTGGTGTTGCGCTCTGCGACGTTGGCCAGCAGGATGCCGATCAGAAAAGGAGAAATGAAAAACAGTGTGACCAGAGCGTTATCCATCGGCAGCGATTATAGGGTAGCGCAAGGGATTGATCCTGCGCAGGGCGCCGCGCTGTTGTACACTGGGCGCGCCCCGGCGGCATAGATGATTCGCAACGCAGACCGGGCTGTCAATCATGCAGAAATTCGCTTCGTATCGTGACCTGACGGAGATTGGGCGGGGGGGCATGGCGACGGTGTACCGCGCGACAGCCCCGCACGGCAATCTGGTTGCCATCAAGATTCTGGATCGGCATCTGGCAGCCGATCCTGTCGCCCGGCTGCGTTTTCGCCAGGAGGGCAGCCTGACATTGATGCACCCCAACATTGTGCGGGTGTTAGAGCATGGCGAACAGGACGGCCAACCCTATATCGTCATGGAGTATGTCGCCGGCGAGTCGCTGGACCGCCTGATCGCGCGCAAGGGCCGGCTGACGCCGGAGGAGTGCGCGCCGATTCTGACTGATGTGGCGCGGGCGCTGGATCACGCGCACAAGCACGGCGTGATCCACCGCGACGTGAAACCGAGCAACATTTTGATTCGAACGAACGGCCAGGCGCTGCTGGGCGATTTTGGCGTGGCCAAGTCGCTGGAGCAGACGGCATACACGGCCACGCGGACGCGCATCGGCTCGGCGCTGTACATGTCACCGGAGCAGGCGGCCGGCATGTACGAGTTGACGCCGGCCAGCGACATCTACGCGCTGGGTGTGACGACGTACTATGCGTTGTGCGGCCGGCATCCGTTTGAAGGGGCCAATGAGATCGCTGTGGTCCGCATGCACATCGATGAACCGCCTCAGCCGCTCAGCGCGATCGCGCCAGACATCCCGAAGCCGGTCAGCGATATCGTGTTGTGGGCATTGCACAAGCGGCCGGCCTTCAGGCCGCAATCCGCCGGCCAGTTTGCCAGCGAGTTTCGGCGCGCCATCTCGGCGGCAGTGCTGCCGACACTGCCGGCCCAGCCGGCCTCTGCCAGGGCGGAGATGGCGCCAGAGGTTCATCGGGGGGTCGGCGTTGTTGAGATGCAGCAGACTCGCATTCGACCCCGCCAGGTCTTTCTGGCGCTGGCAGCGACGGGGATTGTCGTCGCGCTTGTGTTGGTGGCGCTGGTCAACGTGTTGGGGCGGTCGTCTGAGGACATCGCGCCGACAGGTCCGCGCATCGGCCTGGAGGGGAACCCGGCTGTACAGACGCAGCCTGCGCAAACGCAGCCTGCGCAAACGCAGCCGCCAGCGCCGGCGTTTGAGCTGACGCCCATCATGCCGACGCCGGAGATGCTGATCCTGCCACCCCTGCCAGAATTGCCCACCCTGGCGGCGCCATGGTTGCCCACGGGCGCCCCGGCTGCCACACCCACATTGGCGCCGACGCAGCCAACGTTGACGCCGGCGCCGGAGCCGCCGACAGTTACACCGACCCCGCCGGCTGTCACACCGCCGGGAGAGCCGACGGCCACCCCGTCGCCAACCCCTACGCCCACAAGCGTCCCCACGCAGACGCCTACCGAGACGCCTGCGGCAACACCAACAGACCTGCCGCCCTCGCAGACGCCGTCTGCAACCCCACAACCGACGCCGACTGACACACCGGCGCCCACAGAAACGCCTGCGCCTACCCCGACTGGGCCGGCTACACAAACCCCCGAAGCCAGCGCAACACCGTGAACGCTGCGCCGTTCCTTCGACAAGCTTAGCCAGCGCAGCCGTCGAAGCCGTTGTCGTCGTTGCCTGAGCCTGCCGAAGGCAACGACGGCAGGCGCTCGAACACCTGTGCTAGACTTGCCCGCTTAGGGCCTTTACGGAGGCTGAATTGAGAGCGGGCTATAGGTTCACTTTGAGATGAGGGCCGGCAGTTTGAATGCGCCGGCTTTGTGAGCGTGAGGGTAAGCGCGATGCAAGAGAATATTGTCGTGCGCGGCGCGCGCGTGCACAACCTGAAGAACATCACGGTCGAAATTCCGCGCGACAAGATGGTGGTCATCACCGGCCTCAGCGGCAGCGGCAAGTCGTCGCTGGCGTTCGACACCATCTTTGCCGAGGGCCAGCGCCGCTATGTGGAGAGCCTGTCGGCCTATGCCCGGCAATTCCTGGGCCAGATGGAGAAGCCCGATGTGGATCAGATCGATGGATTGTCGCCGGCGGTGTCGATCGATCAGAAGGGCGCCAGTCACAACCCGCGCTCGACGGTGGGCACTGTCACTGAGATCTACGACTACTTGCGCCTGATGTTCGCCCGCATCGGCGTGCCCTATAGTCCC
>DAOTYS010000367.1:0-4439 GCA_034434575.1 Thermoflexales bacterium | reverse complement strand
GGTTCGAGAAGATGAGGCCGACAGCCGCGCCGATCACGATGGCCACAACAGACTTGAACAGCCGCTCGCGCAGCTCGCGCATGTGGTCGAGGAGGGTCATGCCCTCTTCCTGTTGTTCCAACGGATTGACATTCACTTGCTCTGCCATACGGCCCATTATCCTATGCTCTCCAGCGGACGATGTTTTCCGTGCAAGGGGCAAGCGCAGGCCGGCATCCTCGCGGGTGGAGATACGGGAGCGCTGTTCCCCGCGCGCTGTTCTTCTGGTCTCAACGATTGCGCCGCAGCAGGGCGCGCGGGGCCTGTCTGCGCAGTCGCTTCGCCTCGACGCCAGGCATCTGAGCGGGTGGCGCTATACGGCGATCCAGGGGTTGTCGTCGTCGAGCGCGTCTGCCCGGACTGCCCGACCGAGTTCAGCCCACGGGTTGTCTTTCGCCAGTGGCGAGGCGCTGCCATTGACTGTGGCGACCGGCGCGGGAGTTGTCGCCGTGGGGGGTGTTGATTGCGTCGCAGTGGCAGCAGGCGCTGGGGACTGGGCCGAACTGCTCGCGGCGGGCCGGGCGGTTTCGGCAACGTTCGCGCCGTTTGTGGGCGCATTCGGCGGCAGTGATGTTGCGCCGCTGGCCGGACTGCTGGTCGCGTCGCCGGCGGATGGGGTTTTGCTCGCGTTGGTCGGCACAGACGTGTCGATCGTGATTGGCTGGATCGCAGTGCGCAGATCTGCTGCGTCTCGAATCTCTGCCAGGTCACGGCGCAACTCGTCGGTCATCTCGCGCAGCACTTTGATCTCTTCCTCGAAGGGAGTCAGCTCGGTGCGCAGGTCGGTGGCGAACCGGACGTAGAAATCACGCAGCCGGCGGACTGTCTGGCCGGCCTGGCGCATCAGGGTCGGCAGTCGTTCCGGCCCGAACACAAGCAGGACCAGAACCACGATGATTATGATCTCCAGCGGCCCAATGCCCAGAATGGTTCCGCTCATGCCATCATCTCGTCTGCGGTTGGTTGCGTCGGCAACCTGGCTATCGCCGCGCCCAGCGCCCCGTTCACGAAGCGCGGCGATGTGTCGCTGCCGTAGCGCTTGGCAATCTCCACGGCCTCATTGATCGCCACACGCGCCGGCGCAAGGTTGGCTCGCATCTCGTACACGGCCACACGCAGAATATTGCGGTCGATTGGCGAGAGATTGCTCACCGGGAAGTCGGGGGCGCACTGCGCCAGGAAGCCATCCAGCTCGGCCAGGTTCTTGACGATGCCGCTGATCAGGCGGATGGCGTAGTCGCGCGTGGCAACGTCGTTGGCCGGGTTGTCTGGATCGGCGGCGCAGTCACGCAGGTGGCGTTGCAGAACTTCTCCGGCCTGGTGCTGGGCGGTGTCCGCCTCGTACAACACTTGTAGCGCCAGTATGCGCGCTTCACGTTTGGCTTTCACGGGTGTCTGCTCACGCGAATGTTCATGTCGCCGCCCGCACGTCCTCAACCGTCACATCGACGGCCGCGGTGTCGATGCCCGCGATTTCCGCGATCGCGTTGGCAATGTTGGTCTGAATCTGGCGCGCCAGCCGCGCCAGCGGGACATTGGACGCGGCGATGATGTGCACACGGATATGCGCGGCGCCGTCTTCGATGGATGCCACGATGCCGCGCAGTGTATGCTTCAATGAGCCGCCGGCGGCGTTTGCGCTGCGCCGGGACTCATCCTCCACCAGGCCGAGCACGCCGGGCGTGGCCAGCGTGGTGATGCGGGCCACTTGCAGCACGACCTCGGGAGAGATGGTTACTTTGCCGTTCATGGCTTTCTTCCGTGGGACAAGCGCCCAGCTTATTCCGCCCTATTGCATGACCAGGCCGCCATCCACTGATAACACAGCGCCGGTGATGAATGCGGCTTCCTCGCTCGCCAGGAATGATACCGCATATGCCACCTCTTCCGGCTTGCCAAAGCGGCCCAGCGGCGTGAGCTTGATGGCGGTTTCCTTCTGCTCCTCTGTGAGCACGTCGGTGAGCGCGGTGGGGATGAACCCCGGCGCCACGGCGTTGACGGTGATGCTGCGGGAACCCAGCTCCTTGGCCAGCGATTTGGTGAAGCCGATCACGCCGGCTTTGGCCGCGGCGTAGTTCGTCTGGCCGGCCTGCCCCGCCAGACCCACTACAGATGAAATGTTGATGATGCGCCCGCTGCGCTGGCGGATCATCTGGCGCGCCACGGCTTTGCAGCAATTGAACACGCTCTTCAAGTCTGTGTCGATGACGATGTCCCAGTCGTCTTCCTTCATCGACATCAACAGCGTGTCGCGCGTCGTCCCCGCGTTGTTGACCAGGATATCCACCTTGCCGAAGGCGTCGGTGGCGGCTTTCACCAGCGCCACGGCCTCTTCCATTTTGCTGACGTTGGCCTTCACGGCGATGGCTTTGCCGCCGGCGGACTCAATCGCCTGAACAACCTCCTGGGCGGCGGCTGCGCTGGCGTTGTAGTTCACAGCCACTGACGCCCCGCGCGCGGCCAGCTCGATGGCGATGGCGCGACCGATGCCGCGCGATGCGCCCGTCACAATTGCAGATTTGCCGGAGAGATTCATGTCGATTTTAGATTGCAGATTGACGATTGACGATTGAGTGTTGACGCGCAGTCGCAATCCAAAATCGTCAATCGCAAATCGTCAATTCATCCAATGGCGCGCGTCTCCACGTCGCCGGCGATGCGCTTGATCAGGTTGACCAGCACGTCCTTCGGCCCGATCTCCACAAACGAAGTCACGTTCTGCGCGCGCATCCACTGCACGCTTTCGGTCCACCGCACTGGCGCGGTGAGTTGCGCGCACAACTCGGCGCGGATGTCGTCGGGGTGGGTGATGGGTTGGGCGCTGGTGTTGGCCACGATCGGAATGCGCGCCGGTTGCAATGGCGCGCCGGCAACCACCTGCGCGAACTCCTCGGTGATGCTGGCCATCAGCGGCGAGTGCGCTGCGATGCTGACGGCCAGGGGCACAACACGCCTGGCACCCCGGCTTTTGGCGGCGGCGCTGGCGGCAGCCACGGCTTCTTTGTCGCCGGAAATGACCACCTGGCCGGGGCAGTTGTCGTTGGCGACCACGACGCCCGGTGGATGCGCCTGGCTCGCCTCGGCGCATACCGCGCGCAGAATTTCTGTGTCAAGCCCGATCACGGCGGCCATGCTGCCGGGCTGGCGCTCGCCGGCCAGTTTCATCAGCCGGCCGCGCTCGCGCGCCAGACGGATGCCGTCCTCGAATGTTAGCGCGCCGGCGGCGCACAACGCGCTCACCTCGCCCAGGCTGTGGCCGGCGACGAACGATGGCGCTTCCACTTCGCCGGACATCTCGACGGCGGCAAAAGCGGCCAGGCTGTGGGCGAAGATGGCCGGCTGGGTGTTGAGCGTGTCGTTCAGTTCGGATTCCGGCCCTTCAAAGCACAGGGTCGAGAGGGAGAATCCCAGCGCGGCGTCGGCGCGCTGGAAGAAGCCTTTGACGACCGGGCGCAGCCGGGCCAGCTCGCGGCCCATGCCCACAAACTGCGACCCCTGGCCGGGGAAAACATATGCTGTGGTCACGAGATGCGTCTTGTGGGAGGCTTACTTCTTCTCGGACTTGCCGGTGTCGATCGACACGACCTCGCGGCCGCGATAGTAGCCGCAGGATGGGCAAACGATGTGCGGCGGCTTCATCTCGCCGCAATTGTCGCAGGCCACGAGTTGAACGGGCGTCAGCGCGTCATGCGCGCGGCGCCGGTGCGTGCGGCCGTGAGAAAACTTGCGCTTTGGCAGTGGACCCATGTTTGAACTCCAGTGAAAATGCGCCCACAAGCCCGGTCATGCCACCGGGTGCGGCATTTTCATCCGCTGTGGTGAACCACCGGTTCATGGGCAACTCCTTAAGACATCAATCACGCGCCTTGTCGGCGCGCCCGGATCGAGTCAATCTTGAATTGAGCAAAGCGCAATTTTAGCCCAGTTGGGGGAGACGATCAAATTCGGAAATTCGGAGAGGGGCAGCGGCGGGGCAGTGCGCGTTGGGCTTCATCGATCATGGCGCATTCGAAGATGAACGCGATTGGTGTGGCGCGCCGCATCGAAGTGTGGCTTGTGGATGATGCCGGCGCCATCGCCCAGACACAGGCGCTGCTTCGGCTTTGAAGCATGGGTGCATTGCCCGGCGGTCGCGTTGCCCGGCGGTCGCGTTGGCGATTTCACGTTCGAGGGCCGGGATTTTCATGGTAAGTTGAGTCTGGACAGCACGACAGCACAGGGCAAACGCATCTAAAGTTTAAGGTTGCTGGCGACCAGGTGCAGCAGGTAGTGCTCGTCCCAACCGGCAAGCAGACGCTTGGACTTGACGCCGAGTTTCTTAGTCCGGTCGGACTTGAGTAGGTTGAGGGCAATGTGGCGAATGACCGCCAGGTTTTCGGCTGCATAGCCCAGACGCACCC
>DAOTYS010000366.1:0-16771 GCA_034434575.1 Thermoflexales bacterium | reverse complement strand
CGCGAGATGGTTTTCGATGCCGAACACGCCGTTCAGGCACTCGAAGATGCCCGGCGTCTGGACATACACAAACCGGCCGCGCTCCGTCTTGTGATGCCGGATGGCGTCGGCGATGTCCTGGTAGTCGGCGAGATTGTTCGGGTCGTTGAGCGGGATGTCGAGCCAGGCCGCCGGCTCGATCTCGCCGCCCAGCTCGGCGCGCAAGGCCTCGACGCGCTGCGCGGAATACGGCGCCGGCCCGCCGAACAGGTGCGCGTAGTCGAACTCATATTTGTCCTCGAGCGCGGCCAGTGATCCAAACGCCTGCTCGATCGGCGCGGACAGATTGGCGAACAACCAGGCGTAAATGGGCACGCGATCGGGCTTCTCGTGTCGAATGACGGCGATGACTCGCTCTCTTGGCAACATGGCGATCTCAATCTCCTTCAGGCTTTCGTCAGAGGCGTCCGCCTGAGTGTAAGTCAATTTCACTGGATTGCAACACGCTCTAGAATTGCGCGTGGAGAATCAAGCCATGCAAAAGACGAACGCCATGCGCGCGCTGGATGGGCGCAAGATCGCCTACACCGTCCACGAATACTCGGACGAGATTCATGGCACAGACGGCGTTGCTGCGGCCATTGGCGTCCCGGAGGCTGAGGTGTACAAGACGCTGGTGGTGCTGCCCGAGACGCCTGGCCGCAAGCCCATGCTCGTCATCACCCCCGGCCCGCGCGAGTTGAATCTGCGCCTGCTGGCCGGAGAGATCGGCGAGAAAAGTCTGCGCATGGCGACTCATAAGGAGGCCGAGAGTCTGACCGGCCTGAAAGTCGGCGGCATCTCGGCGCTGGCCCTGCTGAACAAGGGCTTCGCCATCTACATCGACGCCAGCGCGCAACAGTTCGAGTCGATTTACGTGAGCGCCGGGCAGCGCGGCATCAACCTGCGCCTCAAAGTGGCTGATCTGATCAAGGTGACCGGCGCGAAAGTGGTGCGCGCCACCAGCGAAACCGAATCGTGAGGGCGTATGGAATTGACGCTGATTGTGATCGCCGCGCTGGCCGGCCTGTGCGCGCTTCTGGTGTTGCGCGTCCGGGCGCTGGCCGCCGAGGCGTTTGCCGCCGGCATGGCCGAGCGCGAATCGCGGGCTGCCCAGGTGGAGTTGCGTCGGCAAGCCGCTCATGCGCTGGCCGCCCGCGACGCCATTGCCAATACCACCATCGATCCGATCCTGTTTGTGGACGCCGGCCACATCGTCACCTATCACAACAACGCCGCGCAGCGATTGTTCGGCAGCGCCTGCGCGCCGGGCCGCAGCCTGATCGAGGTCACGCGCTCCTATGAACTGGATACGATTGCCCAGGAAGCGCTGAGCGACGCCTACGAATTGCCGCGCGAGTTGAGCCTGGGCGGGCGGCAGTTTCGCGTGCGCGCCGGCGCCCTCCAGTCCGAAAGCGCCGGGCGGGAGGCTGGACGTGAGGTCGTGTTGCTGCTGTACGATGTCGGCGAGCTGCAACGGCTGGGACGCGCCCGGCGCGATTTCGTCGCCAACATCTCGCACGAGTTGCGCACGCCGCTGGCCACCATCCGCCTGCTGGTCGATACGCTGCGCGGCGCCCCTCCCGACGCCGGCGCGCGAGATCGCCTGCTCGATCAGATCAGCGGCCAGGTTGATTCGCTCACCCAACTCGCCCAGGAGATGTATGACCTGTCGCTCATCGAGTCGGGCCGTGTGCCGATGCGCATGGTGCCGACCAACATGGCTGAACTGGTGGATAGCGTGGCAGCGCGTCTGGCCCCCCAGGCGGAGCGGGCCGGCCTGGCGCTGCGCAATCACGTCGCGCCCGATGTCGTCGCCCTCGTCGATCCAGAGCAAATCCGGCGCGTGTTGTCCAATCTGCTGCACAATGCGATCAAGTTCACCCCCCACGGCAGCGTCACGGTTTCAGTGTCCGACGCGCGCCCGCCGCGCGCTGTTTTGCCCGGCGCTGAGCCGGAAGAAACGAACGGCGAAGCCGATTACATCACCCTGGCCGTGCAGGACACCGGTGTGGGCATTCCCGCCGACGCCCTGCCCCGCATCTTCGAGCGCTTCTACAAAGTTGATCGCATGCGCGGACAGGGCGGCACCGGTTTGGGTTTATCCATCGCCCGGCACATTGTCGAGGCGCACGGCGGCCGGCTGTGGGCGGAAAGCCAGGAAGGCGCCGGCGCGACGTTCTATTTCACTGTGCCCCGCGAGGGATGAGCGGCAATCCTGCGGCGCGACCTATGGCTGAGGCGTGGGCGTGGCCGTGATGTCGATCCGCACGTAGAAAATCTGGGTTTGGGTTTTCTGCTCGTTCTGACTGACGACAATCACCAGCCCCTCATCCCGATTGCCCTGTCGCTTGCCGAACAGGCAGAAGGCGGCATTCGCCACGCCGGAGCTGGCAGCGTCCATGCAGCCGCCGGCGTCCGAGTTCCAGCCGGCAGATTGCATGCGTTCGCGGCTGTAGAACTGCTGCACTTCCTGCGGCGTTTTCGCGGTAGTGTAGGCGATGAACTCCAGTTTGCCCTGGAAGGCAGCCTGGATAAAGATGCGCGTCGCGGCTGGCAACTGCAAATCGGCCTTCGTTGCGCCCTCCAGCGGCGGCACATCAGACCACAAGCTGGGCACAGTGCCGGCGCTGCCGCCGCCGAGCAGTGAATCGACCGCGCCGCACCCCGGCGCCATCAACAAAACCATCGCGGCCAGACTGACGAGCATCGCTCTAAAGGGACGTTTCATGAGTGATTACCTCCATCGCCTATGGTAACATCGCCGGCGACCTGTCATGGCCATGATATCGAACAATGCCACTGCGCCGCGCGAGGTCATGTCTGCCCCCGCCTCTGAACGGCGGTTTCAGGCCATTCTGTTCGACCTCGACGGCACCTTGCGCGCAAATGAGCCGGAAGGGGTCGAGGCGTTCATCGATTACGCCCGGCAAGCCGGCCTGACGTTGACGCCGGAGCAGATTGTGCTGTGCGAGCGCGCCGTGCATCGCTATTGGGCCGATGGCGCTCAGGTCGCCGATCACCTGGCCCGCTTCGACGAGCGTGGCTTCTGGATCAATTACAACCAGATTTTGTTGAGCGCAATGGGCGTCGAAGGGTGCGCCGATTGCGCGCATCGCATCCAGGATTATTTCGACGACTACCGGCCTGTTGACGTGCTGTATCCAGAGGCCCCGCAGGTGCTCCGGGCGCTCAAGGCAGACGGGTATATCCTCGGCCTGGTGTCCAATCGCGACGGCGATCTGGCGCCACTGGCAGCGCAGTACGGCATCGCCGGGTATTTCAACTTCACGCTGTCCGGCGGACAGGCGGGCAGCTTCAAGCCGGATGCGCGCATCTTTCGTCAGGCTTTGCAGATGGCGGGCAATGTTCCCGCCAGCCGCGCGCTCTACATTGGAGACAACTACTACGCCGATGTGCTGGGCGCCACCGCCGTTGGCATGGAGGCGCTGTTGATCGACCCGCGCGATGTGTTCATTGGCGTCTACGACAGGCGTGTGAAGCGATTGGACGAGATTCTGGATATCATTCGGGCAGGGGGATGATGAAACGGCCTTCGGCAGGAATCGCCGGCCCGATTGCGCGCATCGTGTGGATCGCGTTGATGGCCGGGCTGGCCGGCGCCGTTGCAGGCGGCTGCGTCTTCGTTCCGCCCATCGCCAGCCGCGTTCATGCTGCGCCTGCCGAGACGACTGAGCGCCAGTTGCGCGTCTTCCAGGACTTGTGGGATACCGTCAACGAGCGATACATCTACAGCGATTTCAACGGCGTCGATTGGCCGGCGGCGCGCGTCGAGATGACGCTGCGCATCCGCGCCGGCCTGACCGATGATGCGTTTTACGCCTTGATGCGCGATCTGGTCGAGCGGCTGGGCGATCAGCACTCGAAATTTCTCGCGCCAGACGAGGTGGCCGAGGAGGAGCAGGAATACGCCGGGACAAGCGAATTCGTCGGAATCGGCATCGTGACAGACTTCAACCCGGATGCTGAGCGATTCTATGTGCTGCAAGTGTTGCCCGGCAGTCCCGCGGAAGAAGCAGGCGTCAGGCCGCACGATCACATTTTGAAAGCCAACGGCGCACCGCTGGTTGACGCATCTGGCGAGCCGGACCTCTCCTTGTTGCGCGGGCCGGAAGGCACGGTGGTGACGGTCACGGTGCGCACGCCGGGCCAGCCGGCGCGCGACCTGGCGATCGAGCGCCGGCTGTTGTCGTCGTCCGAGCCGGTGGAATATCGCCTGCTGCAGGAGAAGCCCCGCATCGGCTATATCCTCGTCCCAACATTCTTCCAGGACGGCATCGACGAACAGGTGCGCGATGCCTTGTGCGCCCTGATGCGGAGCGCCGGGCCCGTCCAGCGTCTCGACGGCCTGGTGATCGACATGCGCATCAACGGCGGCGGCGCCTATGATGTTCTCGTCAACACGCTCGGCCTGTTCACCAGCGGCACGCTGGGCTATCTGGTGGATCGGCAGGGCGCGCGTCTGCCAGTTCGCGCGCGCGCCGAGCGGATTGGCAATTCGCAGACGGCGCCGCTCGTGGTTTTGATCGGCCCGTCCACCCAGTCGTATGCCGAGGTGTTTGCCGGCAGCCTGCGGCACAAGGGCCGGGCTGCGCTGATCGGCCAACGGTCGGGCGGTAATGTTGAAACACTGCACGCACACTTGTTTGAAGACGGTTCGATGGTCTGGCTCGCCGAGGAAACGTTTCAGTTGCCGGATGGCGCGACCTGGGAAGGCAAGGGCATCGAGCCAGATGTGAAGATCGACCGAAACTGGGATGAATTCACAGCCGAGGATGACCCGGCAATACGGGCGGCGATTGAGCGATTGGGCGAGTGGGCGAGTGAGCGATTAGCCCGCTGATTGAATCGCTCGATGACACAATGCCACAATAGCACCCTGCTCATGATTTGCGATTACGAGGGTTCGGACTATAAGACACGTTTCTGGCAAAACGCCGACCGGGCTTACGAAGACGCCGCCGAGCGCGTTGCGCTGCGCCGGCTTCTCCCGGCGCGCGGCCACCGCATCGTCGAGTTCGGGGCCGGCTTTGGCCGGCTGGCCGATCTTTACGCCGGCTATCAGCAGGTTGTGTTGCTGGACTACTCGCGCACGATGCTGGAGCAGGCCATGCAAAGCTGGAGCGGCGACCCGCGCTTCGTCTTTGTGGCCGCCGATCTCTATCATCTGCCTTTCGCCGACAGCGTGTTCGACGCGGCCGCCATGATCCGTGTCATCCACCACATCGCCAAAGTGCCGGAGGCGCTGGCGCAGATTCGCCGTGTGATGACGCCGGCGAGCGTCTTTGTGCTGGAGTTCGCCAACAAGCGTCACGTCAAATCGGTGGCGCGCTACCTGCTGCGGCGCCAGCAATGGAACCCGTTTGATCCGCATCCGGTCGAGTTCGTCAAGCTCAATTTCGATTTTCACCCGGCCTGGATGCTGGATCAACTCCGGCAGGCCGGCTTCGTCACGCGCCGCAAGCTCAGCGTGTCGTACCTGCGGGCCGGCTTCATCAAGCGGCGCGTTCCTGCGCAGTGGATGGTGTATGTGGACGCGGTGCTGCAACGCACCGCCTGGCTGGGACTATGGTCGCCCAGTGTGTTCACCCAAAATGTGCCCGCGCGTCGGGCGACGGGCGATGCGCCGGCGATCACCATGGATGCCTCTGCCTCCATCGAGGCCATCTTCCGCAGTCCGCGCTCCGGCCAACCCCTGCGCCGCGAGGGAGATCTGCTGGTGTGCGACGCTGATGGCACGCGCTGGCGCGCGCAGGGCAACTTCTACGACTTCAAAGAAAACGTGTGAGAGACGCTGCGCCGAGACGGCGCAGCCCAACGTCTCTACGGCACGGCGCCGGGGCTGGGCAGGGCCTGATCGCGGAAGTCCACGCTGCAATTGTTGGTGTCTTTGTCCGCCGGCCAGCGTTGCAACGCGTGGTCGGCAGCCAGCGTGCCAGTGAACGGAATCACGCCGCTGATCGTCACGGGGTCGGGCAGCGATGGATCGGCCCACACGACGGCGTCGATCACGGTGTCCGCCGGCCCCAGCAGGATCGCCTGGTCGTTGGCGTTGCCCAGGCTGAGTGTGCCGGTGCTCCAGGCAGTGTAGGGCAGCAGCTCCGGCACGGTAGGATCGTAATCGGCCAGTTCGTAAGTCGGTTTGACGCCCCAGCGGGCGAAGAACAGGTCGGCCCGGCCGGCCACCACGATGGCGCCGCGCGCCGGCAGCACCGCATTGGTCGGGAACTGGTACATGCTTTCGTTGTAGCTGCGGCCGGGGGTCTCGGCGTCGCCGATCTTGTAGCCGTTGAGGCTGATCGGCGCGTGTGTCGGGTTGTAGATCTCGATCCACTCGCGGCCGGCTTCGTCGCTGCCGGACGGGTTGAACAGCACCTCGCTGATGAGGGGGTAAGTGATTGGAACCGGCGGCCGGTAATCGCGCAGCGCCAGCGGCACAAACACCGGGCGCGAGATGTAAAAGTCATACCAGAAAACGCCCCGCAGATAGTCATAGACCTGCGCCGACTCGATCAGCAACACCATTTCCCGATTCATCTTTGCGCTCGTTTCGGTCCCGTTCCATGAGCCGATGTGAACCAGCTTGCGGTTGCCGATGCGCGCCAGAATCATCTTGTTGTGGATGCCGTGAAAGGTCGGGTCGCCGCGAATGGCCTGAATGTCCCAGCCATTGGCGCGGGCCAAATCGCGCACATAGCGCGTTGTGGCGTCGTTGCTGCGGGCGTCCGACGAAACATCGTAGTACCGATCGAGCAGCATCCGCACGGTCGCGCCGCGCTGGGCTGCGCCGAGGATGGCTTGCAGACGCGGGTTGGGGTCATCGAGGGGGTTGCTGCTGCTGACGCCCCAGTAATACGGCTCGTCCATCTGCTCGACCAGGATTTCATCGCCGGCGCCGGCCAGGTTGAGCGCGCCGATGATGCCGGCCTCGCTCAGGGCGCTCTCCGGCGCGGTGGCCAGTTCGACGCTGACCGGCTGATGGATGACCAGCGGCGCCGGAAAGCGCGTTGTGTAGCTGATGCCGCCGGTGGTGTAGACCGGCGTGAATCCGGGCGGGGGCGGGCCAAATGGGCTGCACGCCGGGCACCAGCGTGTGATATCGGCGTGCGCCGTGTCAAGATCGGCGTCGAAGATGGCCTGCGCCCGCGCGACCAACGCCGGCGCGCTAACAATCGCCAGCGCCCCGCGCTCGCCCACAGTGCCGTCGGCCTTGTCATCGTCCGGGAAGCCATTGGCGCCGAAATTTTCTGAGCTGACGATCAACTGCCGGCCATCGACAATGGCGAACTTGGCGTGCAGATAGCGGTAACGGGCATAGCCCAGCGCCGCATCGGGCGCCATGAACCAGCAGCCGCTGCTGGCCGTGTGAATGCGCTGGCACATCCACAATTCCTGCGCCGGGAACGGCCCAACCGGCCCGCCTTCGAGCAGCACGCGCACGGTGACACCCTGACTGACCTTGAGCGCCAGCAGGTCGGCCAGGCGGGCATGGTCGAAGGTGTATACCGCGATATCGATCGAGCGCGCAGCGGACGCCAGGGTGCGCGACAGCACGTCAAAGCCGGCGTCGGGCGTGACAGCCACCGTGATGGGCGTATAGGCGCTGACCGTTGTCACGAAGGATTCAAAGTCCCAGCCGGGGTACACGGCGCGGCGCCCGCTCACGGGGTCGCTGCGTTCGCTCAGCCAGTCCTGGGCGGTGTCGGTGTCGGCGATGGGCAGGCCGGTGCGCGGGTCGAGCTTGCGCATCAACACTTGCGCCGTGGCCGGCACAATGCCCGACACGGTGTAAGGTTGCAGCGCCGGCCCGCTCCAGCCGCCCTGCGCCACGCCATTACCATAGACCACGGCGTCCATGATGCGGCTGTCGGCGTCGATCAATTCGAGGCGCTCGCCGCCGTTGTTCAACACGCTCCAGGTCGCGGTCAGATTGGCCGTTGCGCCGGCGCTGAACGTGCCGGCGGCGCGCTGAATGACAAAGTAACCCTGAGGGCCGATCTCCCCACTCAGCGCGACGGTGCGCGTGCTGGAGCCAATCGCGCGAATTTGCCAGCCGGCCAGCGACACGCTGAGCGGCGTGTTGTTCCGCAGTTCGATCCACTCGGCGTTGGCATTGGCGCGCGTGCCGCCCCATGCCACTTCGTTGATGACCACGCGCAGGTCGGACGCGGTGGGCGCGACGGCCACGGAATTTGGCGCGCCGGGCGTGCCGGTGATGGGGTTGCCGGCGCTGTCCCAGGCGATGGGCAGGGTGATGACGGCGCTGGCCCAGTTCGAGTCTGTGTCTGGCAGGCCGGCGTCGATGCGCTCCATCGTGCGGTAACAGCAATTCGCCCCTGATCCGCCGCTGCCTGCCGGCCAGGGGCCGCCGTCGCCGTTGGCCGAGTCGATCAGCGTGGCGGTTTGCGTGATCAGGCGCGCTTCGCCGCCGGTGTTGGCAAAGCTGAGCGCGTTGCCGAAAACGACATTGGGCGCAAAGCCAAAGGATTGCTCGAACGCAGTCGGGTCGTGCGCCAGCCAGATGCGCGCGCCGGCGGTCATGGTCAGCGCCGGCAACGTGAAGACGCCGTTCCCGGCCCGGATCGACCACTGACTATCCAGCGCCACCGGATAGGGGGTCAGGTTGGTCAGTTGAATGGCTTCATCCAGATTGCCGCTCAGACCGTAGTAGTGCAGCGCGGAGATCAGCACCTGGATGGGCGGCGGTGGCGGCGGCGTGTGCGCAATGGGCAGGTAAACCGTGAAGTTCACCTGTTGGTTGTGTAGACTCACAGCCTGTTGTGTGGGCGAAGGCGATTGGGCTGGCACGGAGGATGCGGCGCGATGGGCCGGCACAGAGGACAGGGCGCACAGGAACGCCATGACCAGCAATATCGAGACGGCGCGCTGGGTGGTTGCTGCGCTGTGTGACTGCATTGCTCCTCCTATTTTCTCCTATTTTCTTGAGCAATCGACCGGGCGATCGGATGATGACAGTCTCGCGTGATTAGTCGTAGCGGCTTGCGTTTGTTCGCATGTTAAAATGCTATCAATGGGCAGGGTTGTGTTGTGCGCCGTTGCGGCGCTGGCCGTGGCGCTTTCCGGGTGCGCGGCGCCGGCCCCGGCTGTTCCTGACACGGTAACGCCCGCGATTGTTTTTCCCACAGCGCAAACGCGGCCAGCTGCAGCCACGTTGGCGTCTCCGGCAGCCACCGCAACCGCTGTTCCATCCCCCACGCCGACCTGGCCGGCGCCGGTCAACGCCACACCCACGCCCGATCCGCCCCGCGACATCCCGACCGGGGCGACGGTCAACTCGACCTATACCGTCCGGCGCGGGGACACGCTCAGCGGCATTGCGGCTGCGGTCGGCGCCACTGTTGAGGAACTGCTGGCGCTCAACAACCTGCGCAACCCAGACCGGCTGGTGGAAGGCCAGCAACTGATCGTAGCCCTGCCCATCACCGGCCAGGCGCCGTCGATCAAATTGATCCCGGACAGTGAGCTGGTCAATGGGCCGGCGGCAGTGGGGTTCGATCTGGAAGGGTTCATCGCGTCCCGCCCCGGCTATCTGGCGCGGCATGTGGAGAAGGTGAACACTGAGTTATTGAGCGGCGCGCAGTTGGTGGCGCGGGTGGCCGAGCAGCAAAGCGTCAACCCCCGGCTGCTCGTCGCGCTGTTAGAGCATGTGGGCGGCTGGGTGGACAACCCCAATCCGTCTGCTGACCAGATGAGATGGCCGCTGGGCTATAAGCGCACCAACATCACAGGACTGTACATCCAGCTGGTGTGGGCCGCGGCCCGGTTGAACGAAGGCTACTACGGCTGGCGATTGAATAACCGGCTGTGGGTGCGGCTTGATGACGACACGCGCGCATTCATGGGCAACGGCATCAACGCCGGCACCGCCGGCCTGCAAAACTATCTGGCCGCCATCAGTACGCGCCCGGTGTGGCTGGAGGTGTTGGGCGAAGGGCCGGGCAGCTTCATCCAGACGTACCGCCGGCTGTTTGGCAACCCGTGGCAGCACGACATCGGCCCAATTGTGCCGAAAGGTGTGACGCAGCCGGAACTCTCCCTGCCCTGGGCCAAAGATGAAGTCTGGCTGTTCACCGGCGGCCCGCATAGCGCGTGGGGCAAGGGCACGCCGTGGGGCGCGCTGGACTTTACGCCGCAGACGGTGCAGGGCTGCGCCGAGCTGAAGGAATGGGTCACTGCGGTGGCGGATGGCGTCATTACGCGCAGCCGGTGGGGCGAGGTTGTCTTGTCGCTCGATCCCAGCGGCGACGACCGGATTGGCTGGAGCGTGTTGTATCTGCACATTCGTGAAGACACTGCCGGCGCCGCCGGCCGCGCGGCGGTGGGCGCGCGGGTCAAGCGGGGCGATCGCATCGGTCACCCGTCCTGTGAGGGCGGCGTGTCGAGCGGCGCGCATGTGCACATTGCGCGGCGCTACAACGGCGAATGGCTGAATGCCGTGGGAGAGATTCCGTTCGACCTGGGAGGCTGGGTGGCGGCAGAAGGGGGCGTCGAGTACGACGGCACACTGACCAAAGGCAGCCTGACGCGCGAGGCGTGTGAATGCAAGCAGCTCGGCGTCAACGGCATCGCGTGGTGATTCGACAAGTTTGCCGTTTTGAGTTGCCGGCCAGGCTGCATGGCGTATCATGCCGGGACAGATCAGAGCCAGATGTCGGACTTCTGCAAGAAGTCCGACATCTCTATCTAGCGAGGGAAACCATGATGGCAACTGAAACCACCATTCATCTGTCGCCGGAATTGTTTACGGAGAAAGAGAAGACGCTGGTCGAAGCCGGCGCGCTCAGCGCGTCTGCGTTCCGCTTTGCCAGCGGCGTGTGCGGTTTGACGCTCAAGAATGAAGCCGGCCATCTGACGCTGCTGCCCTGGCAGGGCCAGCAGATCTGGTCGGCCCGCTTTGGCGGGCGCGAACTCACCATGAAGTCGATGTTCGATCAGCCGCGCCCGACGCGCGCCTATCTCGAAACTTACGGCGGTTTCTTTTTGCACTGCGGCTTCACGGCCATGGGCGTGCCCTCCAAAGAAGACACGCACGCGCTGCACGGCGAGCTGCCCAATGCCCCCTACCAGTCCGCCAGTGTGATCGTGGGCCGCGATGAACACGGCGACTACATTGGCCTGACCGGCGCGTACCAGCATACGGTCGCGTTCAACTACAACTACGTCGCCGAGCCAGTGGTCCGGTTGTATGCGGGATCGTCGCTGTTCCGCGCAGCGATGGTCATCACCAACTTGAAACAGCACTCGCCGATGGAGTGCATGTACCTGGCGCATATCAACTTCCGGCCGGTGGACCATGGCCGGCTGGTGTACAGCGCCCCCTGCACGCCGGAGCGCGTGCGGGTGCGGCGCAGCATTCCCTCGCATGTGCGCCCCAAACCCGGCTACCGCGAGTTCATCGAAGATCTGGGCGCGCATCCCGAAAAGCACAACGTGCTGAGGCCCGATCTGCCCTTCGACCCCGAACTGGTGTTCACGCTCACTATGAACGCCGACGCGCAGGGGTGGGCGCACAGCATGCAGGTTCACCCCGACGGCACAGCCGACTACGTGGCGCACCGGCCCGATCAGCTCGACAAGTGCGTGCGCTGGATTTCGCGCACCGGCGATCAGGACGCCTGCGGCTTTGCGATGCCGGCCACGGCCGAGCCGGAGGGCTACACCGCCGAGAAGGCCAAGGGCAATGTCAAAACGCTCGAGGCGCTGGGGCAATGGCGGGCCGATTTTGTGGTGGGCGCGCTCGACGCCGCGCAGGCCGCGCAGATGGAACAGAAGATCGCCGGCCTTACAGATGTCGGACTTCTTTGAGGAGTCCGACATCTGTAAGTGTCTCTGCTGAGGGTCGGCGCCCCATGCGGTTCTACTTGAGCGAGATGGCGCGGGCGAGAGGCGTGCAACCGTTGCGCGCGCCGAAGCCGGGCGATGCCGGCTACGACATTCGCAGTTGCGAAGCGATGGTGATCCCGCCCGGCGGGCAGGCGCTCGTTCCCACCGGCCTGCACGTTGCCATTCCAGCGGGATGGGTGGGCGTCATCAAGGATCGCAGTTCGGTGGCTGCCGCCGGCGTCCATACGATGGGCGGGGTGATCGACGCATCATACCGGGGCGAGATCAAGGTGATCTTGCGCAACGCCGGCGCGCAGCCGTTTGCCATCCGGGTCAACGACCGCATTGCGCAAATGGTGATTGTGCCTTGCTATGCCGCCGAGGCCGAGCCGGTTGAGGAACTGGCCGGCCTCGGCGCGACCGAGCGCGACCAGGGCGGGTTTGGGTCAACTGGGCGGGCATAGGGCGGCGCGCCCTTGCCGGGTCGCGTCTGGCTGCTTTTGCCCGGCCGCGCAACCGTATAATCCCTTCGTTCGCCCTATACCAGGCATTGCGCCGATTGCGAGGACATCCACCGATATGGAATGGATCACCCGGCCAGAAGCGTGGGTCGCGCTGTTGACCCTGACCGTGCTCGAGATCGTGCTCGGCATCGACAACATCATTTTCATTTCCATTCTGGCCGGCAAGCTGCCGCGCGACCAGCAGGCCCGCGCCCGCCGGGTCGGGCTGGGGCTGGCGCTTATCACGCGGGTGATTCTGTTGTTGTCGCTAACGTTCATCGCGCGCCTCGAACATCCCTTGTTCAGCGCGCTGGGTTTCGAGATCACCGCGCGCGACCTGGTGCTGCTGGCCGGCGGGCTATTCCTCGTCGCCAAGGCCACGCGCGAAATCCACACCAGGCTTGAGGGTGAGGAAGGCCATATCAGCGCCAGAGTGCAGGCCACCTTCACCAGCGTCATCATTCAGATCATGCTGCTCGACATGGTGTTTTCGCTCGACTCGGTCATTACGGCTGTCGGCATGGCCAACCATGTGGTTGTGATGATCACCGCCGTTGTCATTGCAGTCGGCATCATGCTGTTTGCCTCGGGCCGATCAGTGACTTTGTCAATCAGCATCCTACGATCAAGATGCTGGCGCTGGCCTTCCTGTTGCTCATTGGCGTGACGCTGCTGGTGGAGTCGTTGCATGTGGAGATTCCGAAAGGCTACATCTATTTTGCCATGGGCTTTTCGGTGTTCGTGGAATTGCTGAACCTGCGCGCCAGCGCCGGGAGCAAGCTCAAGCCCGTGCATTTGCATCAACCCGTCATTGCGCCGGGTCAGGTGACCCAGATGGGGGTGACATCTGACGCCTCGCCGGCTGCGCCGCCAACGGCATCGCCGGGCGGGTGATCGGCAATCTCCGGAGAGGCAAATGAGCATAGATGGCATCCCAATCAACCAGCCCCGGCGCAAGGATCGGGCAGTGGCGGACGAGGGCTGGATCAAGTCGATGCTGCGCCGGGCGGCATACGGAACATTGGCAATCGCCGTGGGCAGCCAGCCCTACGCCCATCTGAATCTGTTTGCCTACGATGAGCCGGCCAACGCCATCTACTGGCATACCGCGCGCGAAGGGCGCGCGCGCGACAGTGTGGCGGCCAACGGCCAGGTCTGCTTCTGCGTGGGCGAGATGGGCCGGCTGTTGCCGGCCAAAACGGCGCTCAACATGAGCGTGGAGTACGCCAGCGTTGTGGTGTTTGGCCATGTGGTGATTGTGAATGACCCCGCCGAAGCGCAACACGGTCTGCAATTGCTGCTCGACAAGTATTTTGCGCATCTGAAGCCGGGCGAGGACTACCGCCCTATCACCGGCGACGAACTGGCGCTGACCACGGTTTATCGCATCGACATTGAATCGTGGAGCGGCAAGCGCAAGCAAGTGGAATCGGATTTCCCCGGCGCGTTTTTCTATCGCGCCGGCGCGACAAGCAGTTGATGAACGCGGGGCCGCAACGGCGCGAGGGGATGGAGCGCCGACCCTGCGCAGCTTCGCGCCCCTGCGTTCAATTCCGCCCCATGTGGTTCAGGCGCCCCCTCGCGTTAAGAGCAGAAGTCCACCCGCCTGAACCGGGCCGGAACGCTTTTTCGGCTGGCTTTGTCCTCGTACATGTTGGCGTCCGCCTGCTTCAGCACATCGGCCAGCGACTGACCCGGCTGGCCTGTGGCAATCCCAAACGAAAAGCTCAGCGGCGTGTCGGCGCGCTGCGCATTGTCCAGGGCCACACGTTCCTGCACACGCGCCGCGAGATTGGCCAGTTCAGCCGTTCGCGCTCCGGGCGCCAGCACGGCAAACTCGTCGCCGCCGATGCGGGCGACGATATCTCCGGCGCGAAACGTTGATTTCAGCACCTGCGCAGCCCGACGGAGCAACTCGTCACCTGCGGCATGTCCCCAGTTGTCGTTCACGGATTTCATGTTGTCCACATCGACCACGGCAATGGCCACAGCGGCCTGCCCGGACTGCGCCAGTTGACTCATCTGTTGCTCGAAATAGGACCGGTTGTACAGGCCGGTCAGCCCATCGTGAGTGCTGAGATAGAGCAGTCTGTCCTCATCCCACTTGCGCCTCAGGCCCATGGCATACACAGCAGCCAGGCGGATCAAGAGATCGAGGTCGCGCTGGTCGTAATCCTGGTTGGAGTCGGCTACGGCTATCTGGCCGGCCAGGTGATCGCCCAGCCAGGCCGGGGCGGCCAGAAAACGGCGGATGGCGGCAGTGGCATTTTGTTCAGCCGGTATGAGCGGCAGTGGCGCCTCACCCGTCGCAGCGTTCGTAAGCAGCGGCTGGCGCTGCGCCAGCGTCCAGGCCCACAAGTCTGCGCAATCGGATAGCGCCGGCGGCAGACTGCTCTCGTCGCGCGCCAGATCATCCCAGGCGCGCGACAGAGATGTGACCTGGCCGCTGTTGGGATCGATATAGCTGACGCATCCGCGCCGGCTCCGGGTCAGGCGCATCGCGTGAGCCAGAATCTGCGTCGATATGCCTTCCAGCGAGATATGTTTCGCCAGCAATTCGCCGGATAAGCTGGCAATGGCTGCGTCTGCCTGGGCCACCTGCGCCATGTCGCGCTGGATCAACACGCGCTCGGTCACGTCGCTCACCTGGCACACGATGTGGGTGATGGCGCCGGTTTCGTCTCTCAGCGGCGCGCCATTGACCAACAGGTATTTGCGAGTTCCGTTGGGACACTCGATCGCCAAAGGCAGATCGAAGATAGATTCGTCTTTGTCAAGCACTTGCCGGAAAGGAAGCGCCCGATCTGGCAGCGCGTTGCCCTCATAATCTGTGATGCGCCACTCTGACGAGTTGTACCAACGCTTCTCCGCCTCCGCCTTGGACACGCCCAGCACTTGCTCGGCCCGGTCGTTGGCAAACACGATGCGGCCTTCGGAGTCCATCAGCACAATAGCGGCGACGCTGGTGTGCATGATGCTGCTCAGCAGATCGCGCTCCTGGCGCAACTCGTCCTGCATGCGTTTGTGCTCGGCGATCAGGCGCTGCTCGGAAAACACGCGGTCGACCGCGTTGACGAGTTGTTCCAGGTAACTGCCGGCCCCTTTCGACACATAGTCGCGCACGCCCAACCGCATCGCTTCGACCGCGACTTGCTCGCTGCCGTTGCCCGTGACAAGAATGGTGGGCGGGAGCATCCCCTCAGACAACAACATCTGGATGACTTCCAGGCCCGTGAGCGCGGGCATCATGTTGTCGACCAGCAGCAGTTGATAGGCCCCTGTGCGCACCATTTCCAGGCCGGTCTGAGCGTCTGCGGCAATGTCAACATGGTGCGCAAGCCGGCCAAACCGGATCTGCACCGCCCGGGCCAGCACGGGGTCGTCTTCCATATACAACACACGCATCTTGTTTGACTCCTGGTTGCCGCAGCCAGTGCTCTTTTAGCTACAATGCCATCACTTATGTGGCTGGGCCATCTCAGCTACAGTTAATCTGATCTACCATTTCTCCGTCTGACTGATGCAGATAATTTGCGCTACTTCAACTTCCGTTTTGCGCATTTTGAGCGCAATTTGAACGGCGGTTTTTATGAGGCAGATTTTAGATTCCAGACGCAACAAAAATGCCACAAAAGCGCTTTGTGGGAATTGACGATCTTTTTGTGAGGGTACGGCAGCCGGACATGCGTCCGTCACCGTGCTCCCGGCGCGCGGGCTGCCTCGCCGGCTACCGGCGCTGCCTGACGAATGCGGCGCCGGCGTTCTTCGCGGAATCCCCACACCGTTAGCGCCAGGCCGATCAATGCAAGACTCATGGCAACCAGGAACGTGTCGTGTATCCCGGCCACCTGAGTTGCCGGCGGGGCCGCCGTGGCGCCCTGCGGCAACGATGCGCCGGCATAGCCCAGCACGCTCATCGCCCACAGCGCGCCGAGCAGCGCGTTGCCCGTCGTCTGGCCCAGCGTGCGCGTCAGCGCCATGAACCCGGAGGCAATCCCCAGCCGTTCGCGCGGAACCGACCCCATGATGGCGCTGTTGTTCGGTGATTGGAAGATGCCCATGCCGAGGCCCAGAGGCAACAGGCGCAATACCACGCCCGGCGCGCTGGTGTCTGTGCTCAGTGTGCTGATGCTAAAATGGGCGACCACCAGCACCGCCATGCCAACCACGGTGATGGTGCGGACGCCGAGCCGGTCCGAGAGCGATCCCGAAATCGGGGCCGCGACGCCGAGCATAATCGGGACGATCGACATGAGCAGGCCGGTCTGGCTGGGCGTGTAGCCCAGCACGTTCTGCAAATAGAACGGCATGATGAGAAACGAGCCGGCGGCGGTGACGAACGTGATGAAACCGGTGATCAGGCTGACGCTAAACAGCGCGTTGTT
>DAOTYS010000365.1:0-14737 GCA_034434575.1 Thermoflexales bacterium | reverse complement strand
GTGATCGGCGCCTCAAAGCGATGACCACGCTGCTTGGGCTGATCTTCGCCCTGCTGTTGTTTGGGCTGGCTGCGCTGAACGGCAACGTGATCGCGCTGGCCATGCCGTTCGTGGCCTACCTGGGCTGGTCGATGTTGCGCCGCCCGGAGCGCATCCGCCTGAGTGCGGCGCGCTCGCTGAGCCTGGATCGTGTGTCGAATGGCCGGCCGGTGGAAGTCACCGTCACCCTCAGGAATGAGGGTGAGAGTGTTGTCGAAGCGCGCATCGACGACCCGATCGCGCCCGGCCTTGAACTGGTGGAAGGCACAACGAGCGCCATCGCCACCCTGGGGCCGGGCGGGCATGTCGCGTTTCGCTATACCGTGCGCGGGCAGCGCGGCGAGCACCGCTTTCGAGACATCCTGGTCGACGTCACCGACAGCGCCGGCCTGTTCCACACCGGGCTGGCCCTGGACGCGCGGGCGACATTGGTCGTTGTGCCAACGGCGCAACGGCTGCGCCGCATCAATATCCGCCCGCCGCGCACGCGCGGGTTCGCCGGCCCGATCCCGGCGCGCGTGGGCGGATCGGGCATCGACTTCTTTGGCTTGCGCGAATATCAGGTGGGTGACCGGCTGCGGCGCATCAACTGGCGCGCTTCTGCCCGCCACGAACAGGAGTTGTTCACCAACGATCTGGAGCAGGAGCGGCTGGCCGATGTGGGCATCATTGTCGACGCGCGCGACGAGACCAACACCCGCACGCCCAATGGCTCACTATTCGAGCACTCGGTCGCGGCTGCCGCCACGCTGGCCGACACCTTCCTGAGCGAGGGCAACCGGGTCGGCATGGTGATCTATGGCAGCGCCATCGTCAACGTGTTTCCCGGCTATGGGCGCGTGCAGAAGATGCGCATCTTGCGCGCATTGGGGCGCGCATCCACCGGCCACAATGAGGCGCTGCGCCATCTGGACCGGCTGCCCACGCGCGCGTTTCCAGCCCAATCGCAAGTCGTCTTCGTCAGCCCGCTCAGCCGCGACGACGCGCCGGTGCTGACACGCATGCGCGCGCGCGGTTATGCCGTCATGGTGGTCTCTCCTGATCCAGTGTCGTTCGAGGCGCTGTGGCTCAAATCGGCATCCACAGGCTTCGACCCGGCCTTCCAACAGACCGCCGTGCGCATGTTGCAGGTGGAACGCCGCCTGATCCTGCGCCAGTTGCGCCAGGTGGGCGTCCAGGTGGTCAACTGGGATGTCACTCACCCCTTCGACCAGGTCATCCGCGACGCGCTGGCGCAACGGCCATCACACAGGCATTGACGATTGCAGATTGACGATTGACGATTGACGATTGACAAGCCACTTGCTCAACCTTCCCAACCTTAACCACCTTGAAGCACCTATCGATCCTCACCCGGGCGAGTCTGGCCGGCGCGCTGGCGCTGCTGGCCGGCGCTTATGCGCTGATGGGCGGCTGGGCGTTCGCGGGCGCCGTGGTCGCCGTCGGCGCGTTGTGGGCGTTCGGCATGCGGCGCAGGGCGATGGCACTGGTGTCTGTGGGACTGGCCGGCCTGACCCTGCTGGCAGCCTTCGGGCTGGCGCAGGGCCTGTCTGCTGCGCCGGTTCTGCTGGCCGGCGTGCTGGCGCTGGCAGCGTGGGACATGGCCCGGTTGCTGCACCGGCTGGGCAGCGTCGAGCACATTGAGAACCGCGATGTGCTCATCCGCCAGCATCTGACACAGTTGGCCGGCGTGTGCGTGGCCGGCCTGCTGATCGCGCTGGCGGCATCCATCATCCGGCTGAACCTCAGCTTCGCGGCCGTGTTTGCGCTGGGGCTGCTGGCGTTGTGGGCGCTCAGCCGGCTCAGCCGCAAAAGACTCCCACACTAGACTCCCGGAGTCTTAAAGACTCCGGGAGTCTAGT
Source organism: Thermoflexales bacterium (assembly GCA_034434575.1). GTDB lineage: Bacteria > Chloroflexota > Anaerolineae > J036 > Brachytrichaceae > Roseilinea. Next base: position 12,836 of record DAOTYS010000365.1, on the reverse strand, counting down.
GAGTCTAGTGAGTCTAGTGCCTGCAACCAGAAGTCGCTGAAGCGCATCCCGTCGATGCGCGTGACCACAGGCGTGGGTCTGCCCTGTGAGTCAACGATCTCGTGCATCAGCCCGTTGCGCACCTCGAAGCGCAACGGCACTTCCGCTATTTCAATGCCGTCGCGCCACCCCAGCGCGATCGCGCACGTCAGCGGATCGTGCTGAAAGTTGATGGTGTCGTCGGGCAAGCCGGGGCTGGCCAGGGCAAGACGAGTTTCGTTCTCCCAGTCTTCTGCGAACGCCTCGGCCTGCCGCGCAATGAGCGCGCCGAGCGGGCCGGATGCGCGCAAGGCCGGCAGGCAGGCGCGGCGCAACGATGTCTCCACCGTCACAGTCAGGGGCGTGAGTGAAGGCCGGCCGTGCTCGAACACATGCTGCGCCGAACGCACATCCACCTGAACGTTAAAATCCATATCGTTGCCCCACTGCGGGAAGCCGGCGCGAACCGGATAGACATAGCCGCCCATCAGCCACAGGTTCGTCCGCGCCAGCGTTCCCGGGTATCGCTCGTCGAGCAGGCGCAAATTGGTGTACGGGCCAATGCCGATCACGAGCGCGCCGGCGTCGATGCTGCGCTTGAGCAGGTCCAGCGCCACTTCCACCGGCCCCGGCGCAGGGGGCACAGGCCGCGGCCAGTAGCGCGCCTCATCGGGCAGGCCAAGGGGATAAGGATAGTAGCCATCGGCCATGTCTGCGCCGGCGGCAACGGGGATGTCATCCCGGCCCGCAATGCGCAACGCCTCGCGCGTGTAGCCGGCGCGCCGGCCTTTGTCATCGCCGACGGTGGTGATGCCGGTCAACTCGATGCCGGGCCAGCGCAAGAGCAGCGCCAGCGCGCACAGATCGTCGATATCTCCGCCCAAATCGGTGTCGAGATGCACTTTTACCATGATTGCCTCGCCTCCCAGATTCCCCATACTCCCGGAGTCTTGCAGACTCCGGGAGTATGGATGCAATCCGAATGCAAGCCACCTCGAGATCGGCCTCGCCATGCCAGCGGAGACGGAAATCCCACCGGCTATCTGCGCTGGACACATCGAACGGCAGATCACACGCCGGTCAACGATCACGCGGCGCACCGGCAATGAGCGGTGGAGACAACATCCCCGGAATCCTGGAGATTCCGGGGATGTTGTCTCTATTTGCGGCTGCTATACTCGCGCACGGCGCGATGCCGGCTGCAGGGCCGGCATCGCGGCGCATGATCGGTGAACGTGTTGGGCAATCTGTTGTGTGAGGAAAACCATGAAGCACAAGATCACGCAAACGCAAAAGGATTTCTACCGGCGCAATGGCTACATCGCCATCGAAGACTTTCTGGACGACCGGGAGTTAGAGACATGGCGACAGGTGACAGACGACGCCGTGCGCCAACGGCTGATCGAGCGCAACGGCATGACAAACCAGGACAACCCCGATCAATACTATGCGCAGGTGTTCGTGCAATGCGTGCGGCTGGCCGACACCCACGAAGGCATGGCCAAACTGATGCTGGACGAGCGCCTGGGCGAGGCGGCCGGTGAGCTGGCCGGCGTCGATGGCATCCGCATCTGGCATGACCAGGCGTTGATCAAGCAGCCATACGGCAACCCGACGGCCTGGCATCTCGATAATCCCTACTGGTCGTTTTATTCGCGCGACGCCATCTCGATCTGGGTGGCGCTCGACCGGGCGACACTGGCGAACGGCTGCCTGTGGTACCTGCCCGGCACACACCTGATGGCGAGCTTCCGCACCGTAGGGATCGGCGAGAACATCGGCGGTCTCTTCAACATGTATCCTGAGTGGCGCAGCCTGGAGGCAGTGCCCGTGCCTGTGCCAGCCGGCAGCGCCGTGTTCCACAACGGGCTGATCGCGCATGGCGCCGGGGCCAACATGACGCCCCGCCCACGCCGCGCCATGACGTGCGCGTACATGCCGGATGGCTGCACCTTCAACGGCCAGCGCAATGTGCTGCGCGAAGATTACTTCAACACGCTCCAGATTGGCGACGTGCTCGACGATCCACGCCAGGCGCCGCTCATCTGGAAGCGCGGCTGACAACCGCAGGGGAAACACTATGAACGAGGAAGAAGGTTCGCGGGAGAACTGGCTGAACAAGGTCATCCAGCCATTGACAGAGCCGGGCAGTTTCCATATACTCGCGCCATCAACTGAACAGCGCGAAAGGCGAAGAACAAGACGAGTACGCCTCGCAGAAGCGAACAGAGAGCCTGGCCTTGCGCTGAAAGCCGGGCGCGCGGAGTGAAGCGGAATGGACTTGGGAGCTGCGATCTGAACGCAGGCAGAACCTGCCAGTAGGAAAGCCGGAGCCGTCACCGTTACAGGGCGGAGCGCATGATTGTGCGCGTCAATGAGCGCGCGAGCGCCGCGTCTTTCCCGCGATCAGCGATCAAGCCGGCGCCGCGAACCAGGGTGGCACCACGAGCAAACATCTCTCGTCCCTTCGGGCGGAGATGTTTTTGTTTGCCTGGCCAGCGAGACCGCCAGTCAAGAATAAGGAGCACGGGTGTCCAGACAACCCAGATTGACAATCAAACCCTCGCTGGATGAGGTGCGGGCCATGAGCGCGCGGGGCAACCTCATCCCGGTGTACGCCGAATTGCCGACCGACCTCGACACGCCGGTGTCGTTGTACCTCAAACTGGCCGGCGATGACCCTTCCTTCCTGCTCGAAAGCGTGGTCGGCGGCGAGCGCGTGGCGCGCTATTCATTCCTGGGCGTGCGGTTGAAAGAAGCGCTGGTATTGCGCGGCTGCGAACTGACCCGCCACACGCTGGCGGGCGACGCCTTGCGCACCGAGCCAGTGCCCATCCCTGCGCCGCAGCTCAGCCCGATCGACCCGCCGCGCGCGGGAGACGTGCTCGACGCGCTGCGCGCCGAGATGCAGCGCTACCGCTTTGTGCCGTTGAGCAATCTGCCGCGCTTCTGCGGCGGGCTGGTCGGCTACACCGGCTACGACGTGGTGCGCCAGTTTGAACGCCTGCCCGCCACGGCGCGCGACACGCTGGGCGTGCCGGATGCCGTTTACTTTCTGGCCGACACGCTGGTGGTGTTCGACCACGCTCGCAGCGCCCTGCTCATCATCGCCAATGCGCACGTTCCCGATGGCAGGCAGAGCGACGGGGCGCCGGATGATGTGATTGCTGCCGCCTATGAAGACGCCGTGGCGCGCATCAAGACGATCCGCGCCCGGCTTGACGCGCCACTGGCTGCGTTGACGCCTGACCCGCTGGCTGTGTGCACGCCGACCCGCGCCAACAAAACGCAGGCCGAGTACGAGCAGATGGTGCTGGACGCAAAAGAGCACATCAAGGCCGGCGACATCTTCCAGGTCGTGCTGTCGCGCCGGCTGGAGCGGCGCAGCACGGCCCACCCCTTTGCCATCTACCGGTCGCTGCGCATGTTGAATCCGTCGCCGTGGATGTTCTATCTCAACTTCGGCAGGCTGCTCGATCTGCCTTGCGGGCCGCTGCGCGTCATCGGCGCCTCGCCGGAGATGCACGCCCGCTTCGAGCATGGCCTGGTCACCGTGCGGCCAATCGCCGGCACGCGCCCGCGCGGCGCGACGGAAGAGGACGACGCCCGGCTGGCCGAAGAGCTGCTGGCCGATCCCAAGGAGCGCGCCGAGCACGTCATGCTGGTGGACCTGGGGCGCAACGACGTGGGCCGCGTGGCGCAATATGGCAGCGTGCGCGTGGATGACTTAATGGTGATCGAGAACTATTCGCATGTGATGCACATCGTCAGCACCGTGCATGGCCGTGTGCGCGACGGGTTGGACGCCTTCGACGTGCTGCGCGCCACGTTCCCGGCCGGCACGCTCAGCGGCGCGCCCAAAGTGCGCGCCATGGAGATCATCGAACACCTTGAAGGCGAGCGACGCGCGTTGTATGGCGGCACGGTCGGCTATTTTTCGTTCGACGGCCAGATGGACACCTGCATCACCATCCGCACAATCACCATGTGCGGCGACACGTGCTACGTGCAGGCCGGCGCCGGCATCGTGGCCGACAGCGACCCTGCCACCGAGTTTCACGAGACGATGAACAAAGCCCGCGCGCTCATGGTGGCCATCGACGAGGCGGAAAGCTGAGAGTGAGTGCTGAGGACTGAGGACTGAGTGCTGAGTGCTGAGTGCTGAGTGCTGAGCGCTGGGGGTTGGTGGTTGAGGGTTAGTTGTCTGAGGTTCGATCTCTGACGACTGACTACTGGCTACTGACGACTGGCTACTTCTGTGACCCATGATTGCAATAATCGACAACTACGATTCGTTCACCTATAACCTCGCGCAGTACCTGGGGGAGCTGGGCGCCGACCTGCGGGTGTTTCGCAACGACCAGATCACGCTGAATGATCTGGAGCGGCTGAAGCCGGCGGCGTTCGTCATCTCGCCCGGGCCGGGGACGCCGCAACAGGACAGCGGCATCAGCAACGACGTGATCCGCGCCTTCAGCGGCCGCATCCCGATTCTCGGCGTATGCCTCGGCCAGCAGTGCATGGGCTATGTGTTCGGCGGCAAGGTTGCGCGCGCGCCGCGCCTGATGCACGGCAAGACCTCGATGATCTACCACAACAACCGCGACCTCTTCAAGGAACTGCCCAATCCATTCGAGGCCACGCGCTATCACTCGCTGATCGTGGAAGAGCCGCTGCCGGCTGCGCTCGAAGTCACCGCCTTCACCAAAGAGGGCGAATTGATGGGGCTGCGCCACAAAACGCACCCCACCTTCGGCGTGCAGTTTCATCCCGAAAGCGTGTTGACCAAACACGGCAAACAACTGCTGGCCAACTTTCTGGCCATGATCTGACCGCTGGCAATTGGCAATTGACGATTGACGATTGACGATTGACGATTGAGCGCTCTGTGTCATCTGTAGTCTGTCATCTGTGCTCTGTCATCTGTGCTCTGTCATAAACTCTGCAACAAGAAATGATTCAGCAAGCAATCTCCAAATTGTTCAGCCATCAGTCCCTGACCGCCGAAGAAGCCGAAGCCGTGATGGACACGATCATGTCCGGCGCGGCGACGCCGGCCCAGATCGGGGCGTACCTGGCCGCGCTGCGCATGAAGGGCGAGACAGTGGATGAAATCGTGGGCAGCGCGCGCGCGATGCGCGCCAGGTCCACCCGCATTCCCACGCAACGGGCCGGCCTGGTGGACACATGCGGCACCGGCGGCGACCGATCCGGCACATTTAACATCAGCACAACGGCCGCTTTTGTGGTGGCCGGCGCCGGCGTGCCAGTGGCCAAACACGGCAATCGCGCCGCCAGCTCGCAGTCCGGCAGCGCCGATGTGCTGGTCGCGCTGGGCGTCAACATTGCCATCACCCCCGAACAAGTGGGCTGCTGCATCGATGAGATCGGCATTGGTTTCGCCTTCGCCCCAACCCACCACCCGGCCATGAAGCACGCCGCCGGCCCCCGGCGCGAAATCGGGGCGCGCACTCTCTTCAACCTGCTCGGCCCCCTCACCAACCCGGCCGGCGCGCCACGCCAGTTGCTCGGCGTCTTCAATCGCAATCTCACCGAGACCATCGCCCGCGTGCTGCGCGACCTGGGGTCGGAGCGCGCCATGGTCGTCTGCGGGCCGGACCACGTGGACGAACTGGTCACCACCGGCGCAAACCTGGTGAGCGAGCTGAGAGACGGCCAGGTGCGCACCTACGAGATCAACCCGCACGACTACGGCTTCAGCTTCGCCTCGCTGGACGAACTGGGCGGCGGCACGCCGGAGTTCAACGCCTCGATTGTGCGCAGTATTCTGGAAGGGCGGGCCACCCCGGCGCGCCACAATGTGGTGGCGCTGAACGCGGCGGCGGCGCTCTATGTGGCCGGCGCCGCCAGCGACCTGCGCGCCGGCATCGAGATGGCCCAGGAATCCATCCACAGCGGCCAGGCGCTGGATAAGCTCAACCGGCTGGTGGAAATGACGAACGGTTTTGCGGCGTAAGCATTGGCTGGCGCAAAGGTCTCAAGGCTCGATCACCAGTTCGCGCACGGTGACGAGACCATCTGGCAGCAATGCGCCGCCCGCCGCATAGGCTGACAGGCGTTCGCGCGATTGCGTCTCGTACAAACCGACCTTCACGCGATACAGACCAGGCGGGGCGTCTGCGCGAATGGGCAGCGGAAACTGATCGGGCACAATATCGCCGGCCAGCCAGTGCCCGGTCGGGAATCGCCCTCCGCGCGGCACAGAGTCATGTTGCGCGATCAGTTCTCCCTGATCTGAGATGACATGCACAAAGGCTGTGTAGGAATTCCTGACATCGGTTAGCGCGCGCCAGACAAGGGTAAGGGTGATCGTGTCGCCTGCTCGCGCCGAGCCGGGCGCATTCAACTCCAGAATCTCAGCGATGTCGCCCAGCCTGAACTGAGCCGGCTTGCCCTGCCAGGGCCGGGCTGTGGCTTGATCCATATGGATCGGCAAAGCGCCAAAGAGCGGCTCGCACTCTGGCTGCGCCTCGCACACCGGCTGCAACTCGCTCCCATCATCCGGCCTGCGCCAGCTCACCCGCAGGCTGATGCGCGTGGGGAGATCGGCGCCGGGCTTCATCCAGACCGGATACGTCTCGGCGAATGTGTCGCCGGCTTTCCAGTCGCCGGTCGGAAACGTGCCATTGCCCGGCGTGTAATGGTGCTGTGTCTGAAGGGAGCGGCCATCCACATCGTACACATCAATCACCAACAGATAATCTCCGGCAACCGGCCTCAGCGCGCGCCAGTACAGCGTGACCGGGATAACCTCATCCGCGCGCGCGTATCCGCGCGGAAAGGAATGCCCAAGCAACTGGATCGAATCTCCGAACGTGATGCGCTGCGGCACCTGGATGCCATCCGGCAGCGCGACCGGGTCGAGCAACGCCGGTGGACGATAGGCGGGCAACAACACGACCCACGGGGTCATCAACGCCATGCAGCCGATCCAGGCGACGGAAAGCAAAGCTGCCAGACGGTTAAGTGATCGAGGGAGCGATTCCAGGCCCAGTGCCGCCAGAATGGCAATGCCCGACAGCGCCGGCATCAGAAACCGCCCTAGCAGCAGGCTGTAGTTGAGAGAGAGAAAAGCGCGGACAAACGGCGCGAGCGCCACGCACAGCACGAACAGACCCAGCAGCAACAATGGCATCCTGAGCGCGCGTCGCATGACGCGCCGTCTGAGCGCAACGGCGATCCCTGCGAGCGCCGCGCCAGCGGGCAGGAGCGAGATGACATACCACGCTTCTGGCATGCTGACCGTGCCCCAGCCGAATGTTCCGATGGTCGTGCGAAACACGAACAGCGCAATCGCCGGCGCCTGCTGAAAAATGGATGCCACAGGGTCGAGGCCGGGGGGTAAAGCAGTCGCCAGCCCGGGCGCGGCTGCCGTCAAGACGCCGGCGGTCATGTCGAGCGCGGTGTCGAACTGCCGAAGCACCCGGCCATCTGACACGATCACAGCCAGAACACTCAGCAGCAGCAGCGGCGCCAGAAACCAGACCAGGACAGACTTCAGACTGAACACCGATCGGCGGTGGTCACGCCAGAGCTGCAAGCCAGTGAAAAGCGCGGCAAACACAAACAGAGCAATAGCCGAGTCCTTGGTCAGGGCTGCGCCGGCCAGGCACAATGCCAGCGCAGCATACAGCCAGCGCCGGGCAGCCGGGTCCGGCCTGGCCCACAAGCCGGCTGCAATGGCCAGTGTCAAGGATCCAAACACACTGATGGCAGGGTCATTGCTGACCACGCCGCTCAGGAAGAGAAACATCGGCCACAGGGCATAGAGGGCTGTCGCCAGCAGAGCCACACGCTCGCGCCCAGGCAGCAGAGACCTGGCGGCGACGAACGTCAGCGCGACGCCGGCTGAGCTGAGCGCCAGCGTCAAGAGCCGGGCCAGCCGCAGCGCCAGCGCAGTGCCCCGGTAGGGGAAACGGTCAATGGCGCGATCGGGCGCAACACCCCAGCGCGGGCCGGGCGCAAAACGGGGCTGAGCGTCATCCGACGTGTCCACTGCCGCAATGGCCGGCGCAATCAGGGCATAGTACAGCGGCGGCTGATGCGACTCATCGAAGTGCGGGGTGAGACGTTGGCCCGGCGGGGGCAACGCGCCATGCGCGGCGATATAGCGGGCATAGGCATAGTGGCCGTTCTCATCGTAGGATTCCCATAACGGTGTATTGAGCGAGAAGGCGGCGCCCAACAGCAGGTGAAACAGCGCGCACACCGCCACAACGACAGCCGGCCGCGCCATTCGGGGCCGGGCGCGCTGCGACGCCAGCGCGCCACGCTCACGAGCAGGTGAAAACAACATCCGCTTCGCTATTGTCAATGGGCGCAAGGAAATGTCAACGCGCGCAACAGTCTCGACATCCCTGAACATCTGTTCTACAATAAGCCCATGCCAACTGACTTTCGCGCCGTCCGCGAGCAGATTGACCAGACCGCAGATCGCTTCCGCTCGGCAGACGCTGTGCGACGCGAGCAGCTCGATCGGCTGCTGCAAGTGTTCACGCCGGGCTTCGACGCCGACGCCCTGACCGCCGCCAGCGTTGCCGTCGCCAGCGACGCCAGTCTGCGCTGGAATGGCGCGCTGTTCAACCTGGGCGAAGCAATCAATCAGCCAATCCCGTTTGGAGAGGAGCCGAAGCAGTACGCCCTGCTTGCATCGGACGGGTCACAGATCATGCCGGATCGCCACCGGCCTGTGCTGTTCGCGCTTATCCAGATCGCGTGCGCCTGCGTGGTGTATGGCTGCCGCGCAGACAAGTCGCCTGCGCTGGCCAGCGCGGTGCGACTGGCTGAAGAGAAAGACATCCGCATGATGGGAGAAGACGAGTTGTTCCGCGCAGGCTCGGACGATATCGTGAGCGCCGGCGAAATCGCGCTGGAGCGCGACCTGCGCGAGATCGAAGTGCTGGCCGAACGATGCGAGGCGTTCCATCGCGCAGGTGTTCGCGTGATCGCGCTGGCCGATGGCGCGCTGATCCCATTCTCGCTGTTGAATGATGCGCGCCTGCGCCCCGGCGACAGGCGGCTTGCTCGCTTCACCGCCGCGCTCAGTCGCCTGCGGGAGGCCGGCGCGGTGATTGCCGGCCACATCGCGCGGCCCGGCAGCAACGCCATCGCGCAAACCTGCGCGCTGGCCGGCGTGCCGTATCAGGACGCAGCGGCAGCCGTTCGCCGGGGAGAGGATCGCGCGCGTCTTGTGCTCGACCGCCATTTGCTGGAGCGCGCGCTGCCCACCCGGCATCGCACAGCCTGTTTCACACCCACCTGGACGATCAATGGCGCCGAGTATCTGGGCCGCGACGGGCACACCATGCGCGCGTTCTATCTCAACGTTGGCCGCAATAGGCCGGAGATCGCGCGGGTGGAGTTGCCGGCCTGGTGCGCAGACACCGCCAGCCTCGGCGCGCTGACCGGCATCCTGGACCGGCACTGTCGCATGGGCGGGGGGTATCCCCTTATCTTAAAAGCGGCGCACGAAGAAGCCGTGCTGACCCGGCAGGATCAGCGCGAAATCGAGAGGCGATTGCAGAGCGAATTGCAGCGACAGGGAGTCATTACGACCCCATCTCCAAAACAGGAAGCCAAAGACAAACGGTAGGCGCCTGAGCGTGTCGCTGTTGCCTTCGACAGGCTCAGGCAACGGCGACTTCGACGGCTTCGACAAGCTCAGCCGCCGGCTCAGCCGCCGGCTCAGCCGCTGGCTCAGCCGCCGAAGTTAAAATCGCTGAGACATCAGCCAGCAGGCATTGAGATCGAAATCATGATAGGCAGAGTGATCCAGGCTAACATGCGCAGCTTCGTGTTCGGCACGCGCGTGCCCGAAAGCGACGTGCCCGTTTTCGGCGCGCTGGTGAAGACGCCGATCCGCCACCGTCAGGCAACGATCTATGGCCTGATCTACGACATCGCCGTGAACGAAGACGACGACGGCATGACCCGCATGCTATCGGTGGCCGAGGACGCGCGCGAGGAGGACATCGACTGGCAGCGCAGCCGGCTGATCCCGCTCAACGTCAACGTGCTGTGCGTGGGCTACCGGGAAGCGAACGGGCCGATCCGCCGCCAGTTTCCGCCCCAGCCGCCGATCGCCTTGAACGAGATCGAGTGCTGTGAAATCGACGAACTGATCCAGTTCACGGAGCGGCTGGATCATTTCCAACTGGTGCTGGACGCGCGCGACGCGCCGTGCGATGAATTGCTGGCGGCCAGCATCTCACAGGCCGCCGACGCGCGGGAGGCCGGCTTGCGCCGCGACTTTGTTGTGGCGTGCGGGCGTGAGCTGGCCCGCCTGCTGATGGGCGACAGCCTGCGCATCGAGCAAATCATCCGGCGCATTCGCTGGGACGAACGAGCATGACAGACGGAACCACCACCCTCCAAGACTTGCTGAGCGACCGCAATCCCTTGGCGCCGCTGGCGCGGGCGCGCGCGTCTGCCGAGGCGGGTCGCCGCCGGCTGGGCGTCGTCGTGGGCGGCTCGCTGAACGACGGCCTGGATGTCAAACTCGACCGCGACACATACACGGAAGGGCTGGCAGTCGGCTCGTACGTCACGATCGACGGGCAAACCGATCGCAAGTTCTTTGGCCTGATCACCGACATCCGGCTCGACGCGATAGACCCAAACGCGCAAAAGATGCCGCCGCCGGCCGGCGACGATCTGCTGGCGCAGGTGTATCGCGGCACGACCGTGTTCGGCGCGCTGCGGGTAAAGCCCATGCTGATGCTGGAGCGCGACACGGGCGATCCCAGGCCGGTGAAGACGGTGCCAGCGCACTTCACGCCGGTCTATAGCGCGACACCCCAGGAGGTGGAGGCTATCTTCGCCGCGCAAGACGCCGGCAAAGCCTATGAGATTGGCTCGTCCATCGAGGATGAAACGATCAAGATCAAGATCGACCTGGAGCGCTTCGTCGAGCGGTCGAGCGCGATATTCGGGCGCAGCGGCACCGGCAAGACATTTCTCGCCCTGCCGCTGCTGGCCGGGGTGGTGCGCAACGAGGTGGCGTCGACGCTGATCTTCGACATGCACAACGACTACGGCTACACGCTGAAAGGCGATCGCCGGCAGGCGCCGTTCAAGGGACTGAAGCAGTTGTCCGCGATCGCGTCGCGCGTGGTGGTGGTGTCGCTCGACGAGGAATCGTCGCGCGCGCGCAAAGCCGGCTATGAGTTCGCGCTTCATATCGGCTACAACCAGATCGAGCCGGAAGATCTGGAAACCCTGAAGAGCGTGTTGAGCCTGTCAGACGTGCAGGTCAACGCGCTGTTCATGCTGCATCGCAAGTTCGGCGCCGACTGGCTGCGCAAGCTGACGAACGAAGAGGGCGATCCGGAGATCAGCGAGCTGCTGGAGGGCAACAAAATCGCCGAAGGCACCTATCACGCCATCCAGCGCAAGCTGCTGCGCCTGCTGAAGTTCGATTTTCTGCGCGAGCGGGTGGCGGATAACTTTGTGGAGCGCATTCTGCTGCACCTGACGCGCGGCGGCAGTGTGGTGGTGGAGTTTGGACGCTATGGCAATGACCTGCCGGCCTACGTGTTCGTCGCCAACTTCATCACGCGGCGCATCCACAAACGTTACGTGGAGCTGAAGGAACAGGCCGAGGGGCGCGGCGCAGCCGGCGGCGAGGGGCCGCGCCAGCTGGTCATCGCGGTGGAGGAGGCGCACAAGTTCCTCGACCCCGAAGTGGCGCAGCACACCATCTTTGGCACGATCGCCCGCGAATTGCGCAAATACAACGTGACGCTGTTGATCGTCGATCAGCGACCCAGCCAGATCGACAGCGAAGTGATGTCACAGATCGGCACGCGCATCACGTGCGCGCTGAGCGACGAGCGGGACATCGCCGCCGTGTTCACCGGCGTGAGCGGTGCGCAACAATTGCGCAGCGTGCTCGCCGCGCTCGACAGCAAACAGCAAGCCCTTATCATGGGGCACGCCGTGCCGATGCCGGTGGTGGTGCGCACGCGCGAGTACGGCGAAGCGGTGTACCAGGAATACGCCGGCGACGCGCTCAGCCCGGACGAGCGCCATGCGCGGAACGCCAAACGCCTGGGCCGCGACGATGACGACGCGCTGGTGCGCTGAAATCGCCCCGCCGGGCAAGCAACGGTGTCAGCGCAATATCTGGCTGAGGAAAGCCTGGGTGCGACTTTCGCGGGGATGGTCGAAAAACTCCTGGGGGGTGTTTTGTTCGACGATCAGACCCTTGTCCATGAATACGATCTGGTTGGCGGCGTTGCGGGCGAAACCCATCTCGTGCGTCACCACCACCATGGTCATGCCCTCGCGCGCCAGCTCCAGCATCACATCGAGCACTTCCTTGATCATCTCCGGGTCGAGCGCGGATGTTGGCTCATCGAACAACATGACTTTGGGGTTCATGGCCAGGGCGCGGGCAATGGCCACACGCTGCTGCTGACCGCCGGAGAGCTGGCCGGGGTAGACATCGGCTTTCTCCGGGATGCCAACTCGTTCCAGTTGCGCGCGCGCCACGCGCTCGGCCTCGCGGGCGTCGCGCCGGCGCACAACCTTTTGCGCCAGCATGATGTTCTCCAGCGCGGTCAGATGCGGAAACAGGTTGAACTGCTGGAACACCATGCCAACCTCAGCCCGGATAGCATTGATGTCCTTGTGGTTGTGGGTCAGTTTCATGCCATCCACCCAGATTTCGCCGCTGGTGGGCGTTTCAAGGTGGTTGATACAGCGCAACACGGTTGACTTGCCCGATCCGCTGGGGCCAATGATCACGACAACCTGCCCGCGGGGAACTGTCAGGCTAACGCCGTTGACAGCTTCGA
>DAOTYS010000364.1:0-1928 GCA_034434575.1 Thermoflexales bacterium | reverse complement strand
TCCAGCGGCGCCAGTTCAAGCCATGAGTTGCCAGGCTTGAGTGGGATGGGGTTTCCCTGCGCATCCACGAACTCCAGCACGCCCGGCTGGCCAGGACGGCGCCACAGCCCGTCAATGACCTTGCCGTCGCGCGCAATCTTCACCGGTCCCTGCCCCCACAGTTGGATCTGGATCGACATGCCGCCGGCAGTGTCTTCCTGAATGGCCGTGACGGCATGATACGCGAACGCCACAATCACGTTGGCGGCGGTGAGGGTTTGACGGGTTTCGGCGTCCACATGCGGCTGGCCATCCACCTGACGCTCCCACAGGCCCGTGCCGGCGTTGTATATCCAGTCCACCGGGTCGGCCTGATAGGGGATGGACAATGCGGCAGCAGATTGACCGCCGGCCGGCGCGACAGGATCGAACGTCCAGGCGCTGAAGGGGGTGCGCTGGTTCTTGCCTCGCTCGTCCAGCGCGCGCCATGCGTTGGCTGTGTTGGCGAACAAATTGTGCGGCATGGGCCGATCGTTGGTGCGGAACATCGGGCAAGAGGGGCATTCGAATGGGCCGAAGTCGCTGATGATGAACCCGCTGGAGTTGACGTCGCCCGGCTGGCTCGCGCCTTGCAGCGCGACTGCGCGCATGGTGGGTTTGACGCCAGGGCTGGTGCCGGAGCACACCAGGCCGGCCCCGAAAATGCGCGGCAGTTCGATGTCGATCAGCCGGCAACTGCGCACTGAGCCGACACGCTCCGGCGTGTTCGACAGGTAAAGCGCCGTGAAACGGGTGATGCCGCCCTCGGTCAAATGCTCAACCACCACATCTGCGCTGTTCAGGCCGCTTTGAGGGCGCACCTCGGCGGTGTTGGCCACTTTGATCAACAGCGGCGCCCGCTCCAGGATGGCCGGATCGGACACCGGCAAGCCGGTGAATGGATTGATCGATCCATCTGGCGTCGGTGTGGCAGCCTGCGTGGGGGTGGGGGCCATCGTCGGCATTTCGGTGGGCGCTGGCGTATTGGATGGCGCTGCGGTGGGCGCATAAATCGTCACCACCGGCACAAAGGCCGGCGTGGCAGTTGGGGCAGTGCCTGTATCGGCGCCTGTATCGGATGGCGCGCCGCATGCCCCCATGGTCAGTGAGAGAACTGCCAGAACGCCGAGACAGCGCCTCAAGGATGTCAACAACAACTCGCCTCCGATTTGTCTCGGTCGCAGGGATCAAGCGCCGGCAATGGCGGGCGCCCTTCCCACGTGCCGTGTGTGAATGTGAATGTGAATGTGTGGCAGCGATTATACCCGCGCGGTGGTAGAATTGTTGGTCGTTGCCTGCGGCTCCAGCGCGTGATAGCTTGCGCCAGAGTGCACCAGGCCCTCATCGTCTAGCGGTCTAGGACGTGGCCCTTTCAAGGCCAAAACACGGGTTCGAGTCCCGTTGAGGGCATACTCTCTCCCCTTGTAGGCTTATGCCTTTACAGCTCCCGCTGATAGTCCCTGCACGACAAATCGCTGCGCCAGATAGTACAGGGTCATGACCGGTATGGCCGCTGCCACAGAGCCGGCCATGATCAACCCCCAACGGAAGACATCGCCCGTAATCAAGTATTGCACTGCTACCGGCACAGTCCAGTTGGAAGGGGAGGTGGTGAAAATCAAAGCAAGCAGCAACTCGTTCCACGCGCCGGTGAAAGTGAACACGCTCACGGCCACCAGCCCTGGCGCGGCCAATGGCAGCAAAATGCGGAACAGCGCGCCCAGGCGAGTGGCCCCATCCACCATGGCTTGCTCTTCCAGGTCAGCCGGAATGCTGCGGAAAAAGCCCATCAGTAGCCATGTGCTGAGCGGCGCTGCAAATGTCAGATAAACGAAGATCAGTCCGTGCAAGGTGTTGCCCAGTTGCAGCCGGGCGATAATCACCGCCAGCGGGATAAACAGCAACGAGCT
>DAOTYS010000363.1:0-3863 GCA_034434575.1 Thermoflexales bacterium | reverse complement strand
TTGATCCCCGTGCTGACATGCGCCGGCGTGGATTGGGTGCTGCGCGATCACCCGGATGTGCGCGCCGGCGAAGTCCCCTATCTTTTCCCCTTCTGGATCGCGCCCGCGTTTGCGGCGCTGGCGCTCAGCCTGCTGCTGACGCGCATCCCCACCTGGCCCTTGTGGATCGTCACCCTCGTCATCGGCGTAACGATGATCGCCACCCTTGTCTTTGCCGAGTACGTCAGCCTGTCGCCCAATGCGCGCGGCTACGCCATTGCGCGTCTGGCGCTCACCGGCGTCAGCTACGCCATCGCCTTTGCGCTGTTCACGCTCATCTACAGCGCGCGCGAGCGCAGCATCATCAGCGCCACGCTGACCACCCTCATCGCCGCCGGCCTGGCGCTCGATCTCATGGCGCCGCATATCATCGGGCTGAGGACGGCGGCCGTCTTTGCCGGCGTCATTGGCCTCATAGTCGGGCAGACCACCTGGGCGCTCAATTACTGGAACATCTCCAACTGGAGCGCCGGGGTGCTTCTATTGACCGTTTTCTATGTGTTGATCGGGCTGTCCCAGCAGTATTTTCAGGATCGCTTGAGCCGCGCCGTGCTGATTGAGTTTGTGGTAGTGGCGCTGGTCGCGCTGGTTGTGGTGTGGCAACTGGCCGGTGTGCGGTAGAGGGTTGTCAACAGACAGCAGCCAGTAGTCAGAAGCTGGCCGCCATGTGGCTGACGACTGAGTGGGAAAATGGTTTGCTGATAGCGAAACGCGGGAGAGCATGACAGACGAAATCCTGGTGATCGGAGCGGCGAATCTGGATATCAAGGGCCGTCTGTTTGGTCCGGCAATAGCCAGCTCATCCAACTCGTGCGCGATCAAGACGAGCTTTGGCGGCGTGGCGCGCAACATCGCCGACAACCTGGCCCGCCTGGGCGCGCCGGTGACGCTGCTCACGGCAGTCGGCAACGATTTCGCCGGCCAGAACATCCTCGACAGCGCCGACGATGTTGGCGTGGATGTCTCGCGCGCTCTGGTCATCGAAGATGAGCCGACCGGCACCTATCTGGCCGCGCTCGATCAGACGGGCGAACTGATACTGGGGCTGGATGACTTGCGCGTGCTCCGCCACATCACGCCCGACTATCTGCGCCTCAATCGCGACGCCTTCCGCGAATGCTGCATGGTCGCGCTTGACATGAATCTGACCGATGACGCGACGCTGGCCGCCATTCACCTGGCCCGCGAGTACGGCAAACCCATCTGCGTCGATCCGACCTCGACGCCTCGCGCGCGCAACCTGCGCCCGCACCTGCATCTGCTGGATCTCATCACGCCCAACATCGCGGAAGCAGAAGCCCTGCTCGGCTGCGATCCTATCCAGGATTCCGACCAGGCGCTGCAGGCCGCGCGCAAGCTGGTGGGATTGGGCGTGGATCGGGTGGTCATTACTCAGGCCGAGCGCGGCGCGTGCTATGCCACGGTGGATGAGAGCGGCCAGTTTGCGGCGTTGAAGTGCGCGATTGTGGACACGACCGGCGCCGGCGACGCGCTCACGGCGCTGGTCATCTTCGGCATGCGCGAAGGGTTTGGCATGGCCGAATCACTGCAATTGGGCCTGCGCGCGGCCGCCCTCACCCTGCAATCGCCGGAAACAGTGGCCCCCGAACTGAGTTTGGATCGTCTCTACGGGATGGAATGACGGACCCGCTGGCTATCCTCCTCTCGTTTGTCTATGTTTTTTTGATTCTGGGCGTCGCCGAGGCGTTGCGGCGCGCGCTCGGCCTGGGCGTGGAATTCACGCGCAAGGGGGTGCACATCGGCGTGGGCATGTGGGCGTTCGGCACGGCGGCCTTGTTCACCAGCCCGTGGGCGGCCATCGTTCCGCCGGCAGCCTTTGTCCTCATCAACTATATCTCGTACCGCCGCAATCTGTTTCAGGCCATGGAATCAGACGACAAGTCGAACGTGGGCACGATCGTCTTTCCGCTCGCGTTCATTCTCATGACCCTGATCTTCTTTGAGCGGTCAAAGGCGCTGTTCGTCGCATCGCTCATGCCGCTGACGTGGGGCGATTCGTTCGCAGCCATCGTCGGGCGACGGTGGGGCCGGCATCGCTACGCCATCGCCGGCGCCACGCGCAGTTGGGAGGGCACGCTGGCGATGCTGGCGCTGTCGTTCGTCAGCGTGGCTGTCACGCTGCTCGTGTTCGGATGGCCGGCCGATTCGGCAGTGTTGTATGCGGCCCTGATGGCCGGCGTTGCCGCGTTTGCTGAAGCGATCAGCCCGGCCGGCCTGGACAACCTGACCATACCCGGCGCGGGCGTGCTGTTGTGGGCGCTGATCGGCCTGTTGTTGCGCCGGGTGGTGGACTGAATGCGGTCGCTCGAAGCGTCGTGGCTGGTGGCGCCGGATCGCGTCGTCGCGCATGGTCGCATCCTGATCGAGGGTGACCGCATCGCGGCGGTTGAGCAGGAGTCAGAGGTCAGGAGTCAGGGGTCAGGGGTCAGAAGTCAGGAGTCAGAATACGCAATACCCGGTACGCAATACGCAACACCCAACACCCAATCCAAAATCCAAAATCCAAAATCCACGATCGCGCTGCCCGGCCTGATCAACGCGCACACGCATCTCGAACAGACCTTCATGCGCGGCTATAGCGCCAACCGTTCGTTGCTGGACTGGCTCAAGAACTGCATCTGGAAATTGCAGGCTGCCATGACGGTCGAGGATGTGCGCCTGGCCTGCATGCTGGGCATGGTCGAAGCCTTGCGCGGCGGGGCCACGACGGTTATTCACCATTTCAAGCTGCCGGTGACGCGCCAGCACACCGACGTGGTGTTGCAGACCGCCGAGCAAATCGGCATTCGCCTGGTGCTGGCGCGCGCGTGGAACGATCGCGGCGCCAACGCGGAAGCGCCGGACATGATTCTGGCCGATTTCGAGCGGCTGTATGCCGAATGGCATGGCGCGGCCAACGGGCGCATCACCATCGCCAATGGCCCGATCACCCCGTGGCGTTGCTCGGCAGACATGCTGCGCCGAACGGTTGAGCTGGCGCGCCGGCATGGCGCGCTGACGGTGTGCCACATGAACGAGACGCGCGATGAGGCGGCTATGACTGTCCAGGAGACCGGGCGCCGGCCGGTCGAATGGTTCGACGATCTCGGCGTGTTGGGGCCGGATTTCCACGCCATTCATGGCGTGTGGCTGTCGGACGCCGAGTGTGAACTGCTGGCCCGGCGCAGGGCGACGGTGGTGCACTGCCCGGCCGCCAACATGATTCTGGCGTCGGGCGTTGCGCCGGTGACGCAATTGTTGCGCGGCGGCGTGAATGTGGCGCTGGGAACTGATGGGCCGGCCAGCAACGATGGCCAGGACATGATCGAGATGATGCGGCTGGCGGCCTATCTGGCGCGCGTCACCACCCTCGATCCGCAGGCGCTTTCCCCCCGGCAGGCGCTTGATCTGGCAACCGTGAACGGGGCCGCCGCGCTGGCGGACGCGAGACTGGGCCGGCTGATGACAGGCGCCAAAGCTGACCTGGTCACGCTCGACTTGAACGCGGCGCATGTTCAACCCGTTGGCGACCCGTTGTCCGCTGTCGTGTATAACGCGCGCGGCAGCGACGTGGATACGGTGATTGTCGATGGACGCGTCTTGATGGCGGGCAGACACGTTCTGGTTTTGGATGAAGTTGCGTTGCTCGACGAATGCCGCGACCGCGCCGCGCATCTGGCCCGGCGGGCCGGCCTTTCTGTTTGATCCTGTGATGCGCAAGGAGAAGATGGCGAAGATGGAGTTTGACCTGCTAGTGACGGGCGGCACAGTCGTGACGGCAGACGCAACCTTTGCCGCGGATATCGCTGTGCGCGATGGCAAGA
>DAOTYS010000362.1:0-19036 GCA_034434575.1 Thermoflexales bacterium | reverse complement strand
GGCGGCGTCAACCCCGGCATGGTGCTGCACCAGGAAGGCGTGCTCGATGGCGACGTGGAAGTGGCTGTCGTGGGCCGCGTGTACGTCAAAGCCGACGCCAGCTATGGCGCGATCCAGCCCGGCGATCTGCTCACCACATCCGACACGCCCGGGCACGCCATGAAGGCCAGCGACCCCGCGCGCTCGCACGGCGCCGTCATCGGCAAGGCCATGACTGCGCTGGAGGAAGGCACTGGCCTGGTGCTGGTGCTGGTCAACCTGCAATGAGCGCCTGGCGCAGCGCAGACGGAGGCGATCATGCAAAATACATCTTTTAAGCAGCGCTTCAGGCGCGCGCTGGCGCATGCCTCGCTGGCCGGCCTGGCCGGCGTGTGCCTGGCCGCAACCAGCGGCGCGCAGCTGGACGCGCAGGCAGCGGCGCAAATGGCGGGGCAAATAGCAGCGCAGGCCAGCGTGATGCAGTTTGAGCCCGGCCAACCGCTGGGCTATAGCAGCCAGCCCTATGCGCTCGACACCGGCGCTCAGCCGGTCGAACAAGGCGGAAGCGCGTCGGGGCGCATCTTCGCGCAGACCATCCGAGTCCCCGGCGCGCAATGGCTACGCCTGATCTTCGCCGAAGCAACGCTCGGAGCAGGCAGCTACATCCAGATCACGTCGCTGAAAGACGGCGGCAGGCAACAACTGGATGCCGCGTCGCTTGAGCTGTGGGGCAACACCAGCGCCTTCTTCAACGGCGATGCCGTGACATTCGAGTTGTTCGCCGCGCCCGATGACGCCAATGCCCGCGTGCGGATGGAAAACCTGTGGTACGGCGACCCGGCCCTGCTGTCGGCGCTGGCAACGAGTGACCTGGCGCCGCTGGGCGTCAACGCGCCCGTGTCCCTGTGCGCCTCAGACGACCGTGTGGCATCCACAGAGACGCGTGTGGGCCGGCTGTGGGGCCATGTCAACGGCAGTTGCACGGCCTGGCTGATCTCGAACGGGGCTGTGCTGACCGCCGGCCACTGCGTCGATCTCGACCCCGATGGGGGCGGCCCGCTTCTCCCGGACGGCGTGCTGAACCTGAGCGGTGTAATGGAGTTCAACGTGCCGCTCTCGCAAGCCAACGGCAACGTCAACATGGCCGCGCCGGAAGACCAGTTCCCCATTGATCTGACCAGCGTGACATGGCGGTTCGACGGCGAGGGCCAGGGTCTGGGCAAGGACTGGGCGGTGTTCCGAATCAACCCGAACACGATCACCGGCGAGCGCGCCCACGTGGGGCGCGGCTTCTTCCGCGTCACCAACGGCAACCCGGCTGCCAGCGCCACCATGCGCATCACCGGCTTCGGCAGCGACACCGGCACGGCCAACTTCACCAACCAGACCAGCACCGGGCCTTACGTCGGCGAGAACAGCTCTGGCGCGGACATCTGGCATCGTTATCAGGTGGACACGACCGGCGGCAACTCCGGCAGCCCGATCATCTGGACCGCCAACGGGTACACCGTCGGCATTCACACCAACGCCGGGTGCAATCCCGACGGCAGCGGCGCCAACAACGGCACGTCGTTCGAGGTGGACGCGTTGGAGACAGCCATGCAGAACTTCCCCGGCGCGCCGACGCGCTACGTGGACAGCGTGGCGCCATATCCCACCGGCGGCGAGACCGGCTTCATCTTCAACCCGTTCAACACGGTGGGCGAAGGTGTCACGGCTGTGCCGGCTGGCGGGCGCGTCAGCATCGTAGCCGGCACGTACAACGAGGGCGCGCAGACGATCACCAAGGCCGTGACGCTGGAAGCGCCGGTTGGTTCGGCGGTGATTCGCTGAGCCTGAAAGATGGAGACTTAACGATGAGGATGAAAACGATCAAACGCGCGCTGGCCGCCGTTGCGCTGACTGTGCTGCTGGCCGGCCTGCCCGGCCCGCTCGCCATGGCCCAGTCCGGTGGCGGGTACGACCTGACGTGGAACAACACGGAGGGCGGCCTGGGCGCCAGCGCCGGGGGCGGCTACGAACTGAACAGCGCGCTCGGCCAGCATGACGCCGGCCCTATGAGCGGGGGCAGTTATGCGTTGAGCGGCGGCTTCTTCGTGCCGGCCACCTATCAGGCCTACTTGCCGGTGGTGCTCCGGCCCTGAGGCGGAGAAAGGCAACGCCAACGGGCTGCGGCTTCGCGCCGCAGCCCGTTGTTGCGCCTCCTGATCGACTCAGTTTGAATCAGCCCACGATGACATTCGCGCCGGTGCGCGCAGATTGAACCGCAGCTTCGATGATGCGCATGGCGTACAGGCCCAGCGTCGCCGGCGACCCGTTCGGCGCCGCGCCGGTGATCGAATCCACCAGATTGCGCGCCGGCTCGAACATCGGGTAGATGTTCTCCTCTGCAATGTCCGGGTAGCGCGTCACGTGGAAGGCGTCGTCATGAAACTCCATTTTGCCCTTCCACAGTTCCAGCAAAATCTGGCCCTTTGTGCCATAGACGCGCACTTCGTTCTGCCGGTCAGAGGGCATCGGCGCGCCGTGGCTGGCCATCGACACCAGTGTGCCGTCTTTCAGCTTGATGTTCAGCGCGTCGTACACATCGACCTGGGCATGGCCGTTGTCAAAGCGGGCGAACACTTCGGCCGGGTCGGAGCCGGTGAGGAAGCCGATGTACGCGCCAGTGTGCGACACCTGGCAGTAGATCTGCCCGCCGCCGGCCACCGCCGGATCGCTGTACGAGGCCAGGCCCGGCGCGCGATAGGGTTGCGCGGCGTTTTGCCGGGTCGGGTTCTTGCCGAACACCTCATCCCAGGTCAGCCCCTGATACAGGCCCTCGGTGAAGTTGGTCATCATCACGCCGATCATTTTGATCTGGCCCAGTTTGCCGGACTGGATGAGCCGGCGGGCCTCGATGCTGTGCGGCGTGAAGTGCCAGGGACAACTGACCAGGAACTGCAACCCGTTGCGCTGCGCCAGATCGACCAGCTCCTCGGATTCGGCCACGGTGATGGTCATCGGTTTTTCGATCAGCACGTGCTTGCCGCGCGCCAGCGCCGCTTTGGCGTGGGCGTAATGGACGTTGGGCGTCGAGCTGACGACCACCGCATCCAGGCCATCGATCGCCAGCACTTCATCGACGGTTGTGCAGGCGTGCGGCACGCCAAAGTCGGCTGCAATCTTGCGAGCCTTGTCCAACGAGCGCGATTGGACCGCGACGACCGCCGCGTCAGGATGATCCTTCAGCGCGGGGATATGCGCCGCCGTGCCCCACCACCCCGCTCCGACAATTGCCACGTTCACGCGTGCCATGTCTTCCTCCTGTCTCAAAAGAAATATCTTGGAAAGATAACGAGGCGGATTCGCTTGCCACTGGAATGGCGCCCCTGTGAACTGACCGGTTTTCAACAATCGCCCACGAGGCGGCGCACCTCGTCTTCCCACGTCCCCTCGACGCGCGCGCCGTACTCGCGCTCTCCGCCGCTGGCCTCCGGGCCGGTGATGTGAACCCACTCTTTCTTCAGGCCCCAGTCTTTTGGCAACGGGGCGACTTCGCGGCGCACGAAATGATAGGCCAGGCCGGCGCGCTCTTTGTCCGTGGTGTTGGCTTTGGTGCAGTGCGCCACGCCGTAGTTGAAGAACAACGCCCCGCCGGCCGGCAGCGCGATCGGCACGGCCTGGCTCTCATCGGCGTCGAAGCGGATGTGGTGGTCGCTGTTCGGATCGCGGTAGTGCTCAAAGGTCTGCAAATGACTGCGCGGGATAACGTGCATCGTCCCGTTGGCGACGGTGGCCTCGTGCAAGGCGATCCACAGGCCGACGCCCAGCGTAGGGTCGGCAATCTTGAAGTAGGCGTTGTCGGTGTGCCACGCTGTGCCGGCGCCGCTGCGGGCCGGCTTGAGAAAAATCTGATCGAGCTGCCGCAGAAACGGGTCGCCGATCAACTGACTCACAGCCTGCTTCACTTTGGGATGAAACGGCAGAGCGCGGAACAGGGCGCTCTTGTCGTTCAGCGGAATGATCTGATAGTTGATCCGGGTGCGCGAATGCGTTGCGCCGTCGCCGTCGGTCGCCACATTGCGCCCCAGCCCCTCGCGCTTGAAACGCTCCAGCTCAGCCAGCATGGCCGCCACTTCGCGCGGCGTGAAGAAATCCGGCGCAGTCGTATAGCCCAGCTCACGAAACTGCCCCACTTGTTTGGCGCTTAACACCTCAGATGCCGTCACAGTTGCCATGACCTTGCCTCCCTACAATGAACCAGGAGGGATATTATGCCGCAGCCAAAGCGGCGGCCTGCTCCTGGCTTGGGCGCAAATCGATATAATGACTTTGCGTCAACGCGCGGCGGCGCGACACAGAATCGCGCCTCTGTCTGCCGGCTGGTCCGGCGGAAAACAGCCCGTCACCCATGAGCGACACCTCCCGCAACACCGGCGCAGTCATCTCCGTCAGAGGCAGCGTCATCGATGCGCGCTTCCCAAGCCGGCTTCCGGCCGTCCACACACGCCTGCTCACAGGGCGCGATCAATCCATCGTCGTCGAAACGATCAGCCACATCAGCGCCGAAGTCGTGCGCGGCATCGCGCTGTCGCCGACGCAAGGCCTGGCGCGCGGCGACGCTGTGATCGACACCGAGCAACCGCTTACCGTGCCCGTGGGTGACGGCATCCTGGGCCGCATGTTCAACGTGTTCGGCCAGACGATCGATGACGGGCCGGACCTGGGCGACATCTCCTGGCGCTCCATCCATCAGCGCCCGGTTCCGTTGACCCAGCAATCGACGCGCGCCGAGGTGTTCTCGACCGGCATCAAAGCCATCGACGTGCTCGCGCCACTGGCGCGCGGCGGGCGAGCCGGCCTGTTCGGCGGGGCCGGCGTGGGCAAGACCGTGCTCATCACCGAGATGATTCACAACATGGTCGGCCAGCATGAGGGCGTGAGCATTTTCTGCGGCATCGGCGAGCGCTCGCGCGAAGGCGAGGAACTGTACCGTGAAATGAAAGAGGCCGGCGTGCTCGACAACACTGTGCTGGTGTTCGGCCAGATGAACGAGCCGCCCGGCGCGCGCTTCCGCGTCGGCCATGCGGCGCTCACCATGGCCGAGTACTTCCGCGACGACGCCCAGCAGGACGTGCTGCTGCTGATCGACAACATCTTCCGTTTCGTTCAAGCCGGCTCCGAAGTCTCCGGCCTGCTGGGGCACATTCCGTCGCGCGTCGGTTACCAGCCCACCCTGGCCTCGGAGCTGGCGGAATTGCAGGAGCGCATCTCCAATACCCAGAGCGGTGCGATCACGTCAGTGCAGGCGGTATACGTGCCGGCAGACGACTTCACCGACCCGGCAGCCGTGCACGTCTTCGGCTACCTGTCGGCCTCAATCGTGCTGTCACGCAAGCGCGCCAGCGAGGGTCTCTACCCGGCAATCGACCCGCTGCAATCCAGCTCCAAGCTGCTGGCGCCGCACATCGTCGGCCAGCGCCATTACCAGGTAGCGCAGGATATCCGCCGCACGCTGGCGCAATACGAGGAACTCAAGGACGTGATCGCCATGCTGGGCATGGAAGAGCTGTCGCCGGAAGATCGCCGCACCGTGTATCGCGCCCGCCGGCTCGAACGTTTTCTCACTCAGCCCTTCTTCACCACCGAGCAGTTCACCGGCCTGCCGGGCCGGCTGGTCGAGATCGACGCCGCCCTGGACGGTTTCGAGCGCATCCTGAACGACGAGTTTGCAGACGTTCCCGAGCGCGCGCTGTACATGATTGGCGGCATCGACGAGGTCAGGAAGATATGAGGCTGAAAGTGCTGCTGCCCACCGAGATTCTGCTTGACATCGAAGCGGTCAAAATCGTGGCCGAGGCGGAGAACGGCGCGTTCGGATTGTTGCCGCGTCACGTCGATTTTGTCACCGCGCTGGCGCCCGGCTTGCTGACTTATACGACGCCGACGGGCGAAGAAGCCTACGTAGCCGTGGACGAAGGTGTGCTGCTCAAGCGCGGCGCGGAAGTCAGCGTCTCGACCCGGCGCGCGGCGCGCGGCCGCGACCTGGGCACACTGCGCCAGGTGGTCGAAGAACAGTTCCATGCGCTCGACGAACACGAGCGACAGATGCGCTTCTCGCTTTCCAGGCTGGAGGCCGATCTGGTGCGCCGGCTGATGGAACTGGAGAAAAGCAGCCGTGCCTGACCAACCATCCCACGCCCGGCCTGACCTGGACGAGCAGGTGGCGCAGAAGGAAGCGCGGCGCCTCCGCGCGCGCCAGCGCAAAGACGGCGGTCTTTGGTTCGGCCTCGGCGCGTTCGGCATGGTCGGCTGGTCGATTGCCATTCCCACCATCGCCGGCATCGCCATCGGCATCTGGATCGATTCCAGCTTCCCCAGCCAGATTTCATGGACGCTGACCTTGATGGTTGTGGGGCTGGCGATCGGCTGCCTGAGCGCCTGGCGCTGGGTCAACGCTGAACGCAACTCCATCGAAAGCGAGCAGCAGGCCGGCCAACCTGCCAACGGCGCGGCACAGGACAGCAGCGGCGGCCAGCGTCCGTCCAACGGAGCGCCGCGCAAAAAAGAAGACAGAGGAGGCCAGGGATGATCGATTGGCCCGGCATTGCGCTGGCCGCCGTGTTGGGCGCCGGCCTGGGAGCGCTCTTTTTCGGCGGCCTGTGGCTGACCGTGCGCGCGCTGCCCACGGCGCGCTACCCGGCTGCATTGTCGCTGGGCAGTCTGGCGGTGCGCAGCATCCTGGTGATGGCCGGCTTCTATGTGGTCAGCGCCGGCCACTGGGAACGATTGATCGCAGCCCTGGTCGGCTTCGTGCTGGCGCGCATCGCGCTGGTGCAATTCATGCGCCCAAGCCGGCCGGAACAGAGCCGCGCGCGCAGCAATGTGCGCGAAGGCGAACACAGGAGCCAACCATGAACATCAGCCCGGACAGCCTCGTGTTGTGGGAATGGGGGCCGGTCAGGCTCAACGCGACCATCCTTTTCACCTGGCTGGTGATGGCATTGCTGACCATCGCCTCGTGGCTCATCACCCGGCGACTCTCAACCAGCGTCACCCTCTCGCGCGGGCAGGCCATTCTGGAAACACTGGTGACCGTGGTGCAGGGGCAAATCCGCGACGCAGCCCAACAGGAGCCAGGCCGGTATCTCACGTTCATCGGCACGCTGTTCCTGTTCATCGCCACATCGAACCTGTTGTCGATCGTCCCCGGCTTTCAGCCGCCCACCGGGTCGCTATCGACCACCACTGCCCTGGCCTTGTGCGTGTTCGTCACCGTGCCGTTGTTCGGCATTCGCCAGCAAGGGCTGAGAGGATACTTGCGGCAGTACTTGCAACCCTCGCCGATCATGCTGCCGTTCAACATCATCGGCGAAATCTCGCGCACGCTGGCGCTGGCCGTGCGCTTGTTCGGCAATGTGATGAGCGGGACGATCATCGCCGGCGTGTTGCTGACGATCGTGCCATTGTTCTTCCCGGTCATCATGCAAGTGCTGGGGCTGGTCACCGGCATGATCCAGGCATACATCTTCGCCATTTTGACCATGGTCTACATCGCCTCGGCCACGCGCGCCCATCAAACAAGCCAGGCGCAGCAGGTCCGCGCGCAAATGCGCGCTTCGGATGAATCGAATCAAAAGGAGCAAGATCACCCATGACTGAACTCGCTATTGTTGCGGCAGCTTCCATCATTACCGCCGGCCTGACAATCGCCATTGGCTCGATCGGGCCGGCGCTGGGCGAAGGCCGCGCTGTGGCGCAGGCGCTCAGCGCCATCGCCCAGCAGCCCGACGAATCGAACACCATCACCCGCACGCTGTTCGTCGGTCTGGCCATGGTCGAATCCACCGCCATTTACTGCTTTGTGGTGACCATGATCCTGATCTTCGTCAACCCGTTTTGGAACCTGTTCGTGGAACGGGCCGGAGGTTGATCCGTGCTCATCGATTGGTTCACCGTCGCCGCGCAAATCGTCAACTTCGCCATCCTGCTGTTGTTGTTGCGGCAGTTCCTGTACCGTCCGATTCTGCGCGCCATGCGCGAACGCGAGCAGAAAATCGTGTCCCGCCTGCAGGAAGCCGAGCGCATCCAGGCGGAAGCCAATCGCCTGGCCGAGGAATACCGCCAGAAGAATCAGGAGATCGACACAGCGCGCCAGCAACTCCTGGCGGCTGCCCGCGAGGAAGCGGAGCGTGCGCGCAGCGAGCAACTCAAGCGCATCCGCGCAGAGACGGATGAGGCGCGCCGGCGCTGGCGCCACGCCGTCCAGAACGAGAAAGCCGACTTCCTGGGCGACCTGAAGCGCCGCGCCGCCGGCCAGACGCATGCCGTCATGCGCAGCGCGCTGGCAGACCTGGCCGACGCCGACCTCGAACGACACATGGCGCGGCGCTTCATCGCGCGGCTGAGCGAGATCGATGATGACACCCGCCAGGCCATGGCCGGCGCGCCTGACGGCGACCCGGCCATCGCGGAAGCCGACGCGCCCCCTCCCGCGCCGCCCATCGTCGTGTGCAGCGCCTTCGAGATTCCCAACGACCTGCGCCAGGCCATGATCGAAGGCGTCCAGCAACACATCGCCCCCAGTCGCCGGGTGGTCTTCACGGTCGAGCCGGATCTGCTGTGCGGCATCGAGCTGCGAACGTCCGGGCACAAGATCGCCTGGAGCCTGGAGAGCTATCTGGACGCGCTGGAGCAACACATCGCGGCGACATTCGACCGGCTTGTTGAATCGCGCCCCAGTGATGCAGCGACAGGCAGGGATGCGCGCCATGAGTGAGCAGACAGGCGAACTCGCCGGCGCGCTGGAAGATGTCTTCGGCGCCATCGAAACAGCCGGGGCCACCTTCAAATTCGGGTTGAAGGCGCGCGAGACCGGCGTCGTGACCTACGTGGGGCACGGCATTGCGCGCGTGGCGGGGTTGCCGGGCGCCCAGTCCGAGGAGTTGATTCGCTTCCGTGACGGCGTGGCCGGCATGGCATTCAACCTGGACGAGCAGGAGATCGGCGTCGTGCTGCTGGGCGAGAGCCGGCGGTTGCACGCCGGCAGCGAAGCGCAACGCACCCACCGCGTGCTCGACGCGCCGGTCGGCAACATGTTGATCGGCCGCATCATCGATCCGATCGGCCAGCCGCTGGACGGGCGCGGGCCATTGCGCGAGGCAGCGCGCTGGCCGATCGAGCGGCCGGCCATGGGCATCATGGCGCGCGCCCCGGTGACCGTGCCGCTCCAGACCGGCCTGAAAGCCGTGGACGCGCTCATCCCGGTCGGGCGCGGCCAACGCGAGTTGATCCTGGGCGACCGGCAGACCGGCAAGACAGCCATCGCCATCGACACGATCATCAACCAGCGCGGCCAGGATGTGATCTGCATCTACTGCGCCATCGGCCAGCGCAATTCGGCGGTGGCAAGCGTGATCGCCGATCTGCGCGAGCACAACGCAATGGACTATTGCATCGTCGTCGCCGCGACCGCCGACAGAACGCCGGGGCTGCAATTCGTCGCGCCCTACGCCGCCACAACGATCGGCGAGTATTTCATGGAGCAGGGCCGCGACGTGTTGGTGGTGTACGACGACCTGACCAATCATTCGCGGGCTTACCGCGAGTTGTCGTTGCTGTTGCGCCGTCCGCCGGGGCGCGAAGCGTATCCTGGCGACATCTTCTACGTGCATTCGCGCTTGCTCGAGCGCGCCACGCGCCGGAGCGATGCGTATGGCGGCGGATCGCTGACGGCTCTGCCCATCGCCGAGACCGAAGCGCAGAACGTGTCGGCCTACATTCCGACCAACCTCATCTCCATCACCGACGGACAGATCTACCTGTCGCCGGAACTATTCCAGAAAGCCATTCTGCCAGCGGTCGATGTCGGCAAGTCGGTGTCGCGGGTGGGCGGCAAGACGCAACTGGCCGCCTATCGCGCAGTGGTGGGCGACCTCGGCCTGTCCTATTCGCAATTCGAAGAACTGGAGACATTCGCCCGCTTCGGCACGCGCCTCGATGAGGACACGCGCCGGACGCTGCAGCGCGGCCAGCGCGTGCGCGAGGCGCTGAAACAACCACAATACGCGCCCATTGCCGTAGCCGAGCAAATCGCCGTGCTGCTCTCGGTGACCTCGGGCCTGTTCGATAGCGCGCCGCTGGATCGCATCCGCGACGTTGAGGCCGCCATTCGCGCCGCCGTCGTGACCGAGCTGCCCGATGTGTGCCGGAGCATCGAGCGCGGCGAGCGGCTGGAAGACGCCGGCAAAGAAGCCATCCTGCGCGTCGCCGGCGCAGCCGTGAAGCAAGCAAGCGGAGCCGCCTGACATGCAAACGCTCGATGTGCTCGAACGCCGCATTCGCAGCGCCGAGGACCTGCAATCCATTGTCAAGACGATGAAGGCCCTGGCTGCCGTGAGTATCCGGCATTGCGAGCGCGCCGTGGTGTCGCTGGCCGAGTACAACCGCGCAACGATATTGGGATTGCAAGCGGTGATTGGAACGCAGGCCGAGGGAGAGAGTGGCGACGCCTTTGGGCTGACACGCGCCGGGCGAACGGGGGCCATCATCTTCGGCAGCGATCAGGGCATGTGCGGTCAGTTCAATGAACAGATCGCCGGCTACAGCCTGGCGCGACTGTCGCGTCTGGTTAGCGGGCCGGATCAGGGCAGGGGCGAGGCAACCCCGCTCCTGCTCGCGATCGGCGCGCGGGCCGGGGCGTATCTGGTCGATGGCGGATACCGCGACGCTCGCGTGTTGCCGGCGCCGGGCACGGTGCAGTCGATTACCCGCATGGTGCGCGAGGCCCTTCTAGTCATCGAGGACTGGCGCATGAACGCCGAAGTGACGCGCGTGTTCCTCTTCTATAACTGCCGCGCGTCGGGCGTCTTGTACCAGCCGCACCTGGAGCGACTGCTGCCGGTGAACGTTCGGCGCGCCAGCCGCAAGGACAGCCGGCCGGATAAAGACGCCTGGCCGGCGCGCAGCGTCCCCTTGTTCACCATGGAGCGCGACCGGCTATTGTCGGCGCTGATCCGACAGCATGTGTTCGTCTCGTTGTTCCGCGCCTTCGCCGAATCAATGGCCAGTGAGAACGCCAGCCGGCTCGCCGCCATGCAGGCAGCCGAGAACAACATCCGCGACCGCCTGGCGGAGTTGAAGGCGCAGTACCACACGCAGCGCCAATCGCTGATCACCAGCGAGATTCTGGACATCATCTCCGGCTTTGAGGCGCTGACGCAGACCCCGTCCGCGCCGGCGCCGGCCCAGTGATAATGGCCTTACATCAATTTCAGTCTGGAGGTGAAACGTGCTTGATATTGGCCGCGCGGCGCAAACCCTCTCGCTCATAGAGGCCGGCGCTCCATTTGCCGACCGTCCTTATCACTACGCGCTGACCGGCGTCGTCAACGGCGCGTCATTCCGCGACGATGTGTTGGCTGAACAACAGGTCGAGGAGCAAGGCGATGCCATCCTCGTCCAGGGCAGGTTCGCCCAGGCCGGCCTGATGCTGACCCGCCGGCTGCAAGACACGGGCAACGGCATCGAGGAGACCATCACCCTCCACAACCCCGGCCCCCTGACCGTCCAGCTTGATCGCATCGAGATCGGCTACGTCGCCTCACTGGAGACGCGCAAAGACTGGCGGCTGATCGCCATTCCCTTCCGCGCTCAGCTCGACGGCAGCGTGCACGACTACGCCGGCCAAGCTCTCATCGACGGCGCGTTCCACAACGCCGTGTATTCTGACAAGACCCGCCCCGAGCCGCCGCTCACCGAAGACGGCATCCTGCGATCTGAGGCATGGGCCTGGGGCGCCAGCGACGAAGGGTTGGTCATCATCAAGTACAACAACGTTGACATCGAGCTGTCGGTGGCCGGCCCGATGCAAGTCAACGGCGAGTGGGTGTTGCGATTTGGCGGCGCCGGCTTCGCGCTGTACGGCGAGCCATCCGCCGCGCGCGCGCTGGCCCCCGGCGCCGGGTTCACCTTCGGCGTCACCGCCTACATCCCCTACCAGGGCGGCATCGCCGGCGCTTACGAGACTTACCGCGACTACATTGACGCGCGCGGCCACGGCTTCCCCGCCGATTACAACCCGCCCGTCAACTGGAACGAGTTGTACGACGTGGGCTGGTATCACTCTGACCCCGACCGGCTCAAGCAGTTCTACACCCGCGAGGCCCTGCTGAAGGAGGCTGAAAAGGCGCGCGCGGTGGGCTGCGACCTGCTCTATCTCGATCCGGGTTGGGAGGTGATCGAAGGAACAACGCTTTGGGACGAGGCGCGCCTGGGGCCGGTGGACGACTTCATCCGAACCTTAAAAGAGCAATACGGCCTTGACCTGGCCTATCGCACCATTCTGCGCACTTACCGGGATTACTGGCCGCATCAGTACATGGTCAAACACCCTGACCGCGAGGTGGGGCCGATCGAGTACTACCCGGCTGTCGGCCCGGACGGATGGGAGCCTTGTCTGGCAAACCGCGAGTTCTGGGAGGAGAAGTTGCGCCGCATCCTGGCCATCTCCAAACACGGCGTGCGCTTCATGATGTTCGACGAGATGGATTGGCGCGGCCCGTGCCACGACCCATCTCACGGACACAGCGTGCCCGGCACGCCCATCGAACATGTGCGGGCCGTCTATGCGCTGGCCCGCGAGGTGCGCCGGCAATGCCCCGGCCTGACCGCCGAAGTGCACGACCCGATCTGGCCGTGGGCGATCAGCGTGTACGTGCCGACCTACTTCGGGCAAGGGTTTGGCGAACAGGGCAACTACGACGAAAACTGGGGCTTCGAGTACATGTGGGACTGCCTGAACGACCTGCGCTCGGGTCGGGCGCTGGCGCTGTACTACTACGCCCTCGGCTGCAACGTTCCGCTTTATCTGCACATCACCATGGCCGCCGACAACGATGCCTGCGTGTTTTTCTGGTGGACGGCCTCCACCGTCCGGCACCTGGGCATCGGCGGCAAGACCAGCAACAAGACGATCGAGCCGGCAGGCGGATTGCCGCCCTACGATGCCGAAGCGCGCTTTGCCGCCTACCAATCGGCCATGCAGACATACAACCGGCTCAAGCCGTTCTTCGTGCGCGGCCGGTTTCACGGCATTTCGGAGCACGTCCACCTGCACACGCTGCCCGGCGTGGCCGGCGGGGTGATCAACGCGTTCAACCTGACCGACGCCGAACAGCGCATCACATTTCGCGCGCCGTTGAGCCGGCTCGGCACTGCCCAACCGTTGCCGGTCAAGGGCGCAGACGCCGCCTGGGACGATGAAGCAGTGACGCTGAGCCTGACGCTGCCGGCCATGAGTCCGGCGCTGATCGAGATCGGCGAGTTCTGAGCGATGGCTGCTCTGGCCGATCTCATGACCGCTTGAGCCGTTATCACTTCTGCGCTGCCGGCGCATGCATCAGGCCGTCAGCCGGCGGCGCGTCCTGCGGCGCGCTATCGATACGTATCGACCAGGCTGCGCGCGATCAATGCGCGCGTGAACTGCTTGAGCGTCATCGGCTTCGCCGGCGTGACGATGACCTTGTGCGGGCTATTGGGATACAGATGCGCGAAGTTATCCGAGAGTGTCGCATCCGCCCCGGCCAGCTCCAACCACGCCCACAACGCCGGTCTGGCTGCCGTCAGCGTCACAGCGTATTGATTGTTGCCCATCGCCGCGACATCGAGCGCAATCCGGGGATCGGCCAGTTCCAGATGCTTGGGCCGGGCAAACGTGGCGAAGTTGGTCGAAACCGGCTTGCCTTTGACCGTGTACTCGAGCCAGAGCATCAGGTCTCGCGGGCTGTGTGTCGCCACATACCTGCTCAGATCGAGCGTGTGGATAAGCGCGGTCGCAAGCGGAGCGATGGACGCCGGCTGCCTGCCGCGCGCCAGCAACTTGCCGGCCGCATCAGTCAGCCGCCACCCAATTTGACCCGCGCTGGGCGTTCGCAGATCGTTGGTCAGATGGATCTCGACCTTGCCGGTCGTGGCGTCCTCGACTGCCGAGATCAGAACCGGCTGAT
Source organism: Thermoflexales bacterium (assembly GCA_034434575.1). GTDB lineage: Bacteria > Chloroflexota > Anaerolineae > J036 > Brachytrichaceae > Roseilinea. Next base: position 5,069 of record DAOTYS010000362.1, on the reverse strand, counting down.
TGAACCTGCGCGCCATGTAGTGCAACGCCTTCCAGCGGCCGTGATAGTCGATGGACGACCAGCTCGCCACCGGCCAGCAATCGTTGATCTGCCAGTACAGCGTGCCCATGCCGCGCGGCATAGCCCGCCGCCAGTGCTCCACCGCGTACTTCATTGCCATGCCCTGCAAAATCTGGCTGAGCCACAGGGTCATATCGAACGACGCCGGCAGCCGGAACCAGTCGAGCATGTACTGCATGATGACAGTGTTGCCGATGCCGCTGCGCTGGTGCAGTTCCATCACCCAGGTCGTCACGTTGCGATCCTGCGGCTCGGTATAGCCATACACGGTCTTCGGCTCGGGGAAGGACTGGAAACCAAACTCGCTGTTGAAGCGATGCTCGCACGTGCGATACCACTCGAAGGGTTTGCGCCCGTGCCACACATCCCACAGATGCGCGTCACCGCAGGTCGGGTCGTTGAAATTGGCGCGGTCGCCGATGGGCGTATGCGGGCTGGCCGGCCAGTAGGAGCGCTGCGGATCGAGCGCGCCTGTCACCTCGGGCAGCAATCGGTCAAACAGCTTGCCATAGTCTTCCCAGCTCATGGTGCGAGCCGTCCACGCCGGCCCCACCAGTCCCTGCTCCAGTTCATTGTTGCCGCACCACAACGCGATGGACGGATGATGGCGCAGCCGGCGCACGGTGTCCTCAGCCTCGGCGCGCACATTCGCCATGAACGCATCGTCGAACGTCGGGTAGGTGGAGCAGGCAAACATGAAATCCTGCCACACGCAGATGCCCATCTCATCGCACAGATCGTAGAAGTCGTCGTGCTCGTAGACACCCCCGCCCCACACGCGCAGCATGTTCATGTTCGCGTCCTTGACGCTCTGCAACAGGGCGCGATAGCGTTCGCGGGTCATCGCCGTGGCGAAGGCGTCGGAGGGAATCCAGTTGCCTCCTTTGGCGAAAAAAGGCGCGCCATTGACCACAAACTGGAAGGACTCGCCCCACTGGTCAGGATGGCGATCGAGGAGCAGCGTGCGCAGGCCGATGCGCTTTGTCAGCGTGTCCAGCGCGCGCCCTTCGCCGTCTTTCAGTTCAACCACCACGTCGTAGAGCGGCTGATCGCCCAGGGTGTTTGGCCACCACAGATGCGGGTCGCGCACAACCAGAGACGCCGGCTTGCCGACTGCCGCGACTGCCTCGGCCACCGTCTCGCCCTGAAAGCGCACACTCACCTTTGTCGACAGCGCGGCGTCGTTCACGCGCTCCACTTCGGGCGTTACGGCGAGCGCAACCTGGCCGGGCGTGTCGTGGTTCTGCAAGATGCGCGCGCCGGTCAGCCGGGCGGTGTCGAACGCCACAATCGAGATCGGGCGCCAGATGCCGCAGGTGATGAGCACCGGCCCCCAGTCCCAGCCATAGTTGCACGGCTCTTTGCGCACGTAAGCCCGGCCGGCAATCTCGTGCGGCGCGCTCCAACCGGGCAGCGGGCGCTCGGCCTGTTTTTTGTTGATGTAGGGAATGGTGGAGTCAAAGCGCACTTCGATGGTGTTGCGGCCGGCCTTCAGCAGCGGCTTGACATCGAACTCCCACACGCGGAACATGTTGTCGGCGCGCCCCACCGGCGCGCCGTTGAGCGTGATTGTGGCAAACGTGTCCAGCCCCTCGCAGCGCAACAACACGCGATCGTGGGCCGGCAAGGCAGCCGGCGCGCTGAAACTGCGCGAATAGATCCAATCCGCTTCGCCCACCCACTGCACTTTCAATTCGTTGTCGCGGTAGAAGGGATCGGGGATTTTGCCCGCTGCCAGCAAATCGGTGTGGACACACCCCGGAACACGCGCGGGAATCGTTCCACGTTTGCCCGCTTGCGCGACCCGCCAGTCTCCGTCAAGCTTGATTGTGCGCATCCAAAGTGCTCCTGATTCGATAGATGATGCGCGTCACTGTAGTGAAGCAACGCGGAGCAGTTATAGCACCTTTCCCCCAGCCGGCGCTGCGGGCACAGACCGCGCGGACACAGATCACATCGACCTGCACGACTTCGCCTGCATTCACACGCTGTTGCACGGGGACGCGGTGTATGCGTCCGAGCGGCGGCATCTGCCAGACCAATCAGCCATTGCAGCCCTCTTCCGGCATTGACGCCCGCCAGACGCGCAAAAGAGGGCAAGCTGCCGGCCTGCGCCTGTCTAAGGCGTCACCTGCGTTGTCACTTCGCGCGCCGTAGACTGCCCCGACGCATTGAACGCTTCGAGCCGGTAGACGATGACGCCGGCGGCTGGTGTGTTGCAATCCCCGTTGCCGTTGCCAGAATAAGCCGCGATGTTCGTCACTGACTGCGCGTTATCGCCGTACAACTGCCCATTTCTCAGCAGCCGGGCATAGGTCGTTCCGCCTCCCAGTTCCCACGAGACCCACACGCACGACCCAACCGGCGCCTGCTCAGAGGCGGACAGCCGGTTGATGACGGGCGGCGCATTGCCCGGTGGGAACGGCGGGATGGGTGTCGGCGTGGGCAACAGCCCGCCCTGCCGGACATTGATGGCGCGCTGCTGACGCACAGCGCCGCCGGCGTAGAACACCTGCAACTCGTAGGTGACTACGCCGGCCCGATTCGGACAATCCGAGTGCGAACCGACAGCCGGCGCGCTGCCCCACAACGGTGAACCATCGCGCAACAGCGCCACCCGATCCACCCGGCCCTGCACATTCCACGACAGCAACACGCATTGCCCGATGAACACATCGAACTCCGGGCTGGAGTTGAACTGCACCACCGGCGCAACCGGCGACGCCGCCACATCAATGCGAATCTGCCGCGTCACAAAAGTGCCATCCTGCCGCTCGACGCGCAGTTCATAGAGCGTGGTCTGCGCCGGACAGACCGTGCTGGCCCCGCTTACATTGACGCCAAAGGATCGGTAGGGCCGGCCCTGCGCATAGAAGTACACCGCTCGCGCGTTGCTCGCATTCCAGCGGAACGTGACGCACTCGCCGGCAGTGATATTTGTTCGATCCACGCGGAAGTCGATGTCGGTGACCGGCGGCAACGGCGTAGGCGGGTTGGGATCGGGCACGCGAATGCCGACCCATACCCGGCTGCCAAAACCAGCGCCGGCGCGATTCAGCATGTGCCAGAAGCCCTGGTAGATTCCGGGCGCATAGGGCGCCACCAGGTCGATATACACATCGATGATCTCGCCCGGCCCCACCACGCGGCCAATCGCGCGATTCTGCCCGCCCATGCGCGCAGCCGGCGTGCTGCCGACCGCGTAGGCGAACACATAGTCGGCGGCCCAGTCGCACGTGCCAGAGTTGCGAATCCGCCAGCCCTTCTGGAAAGATTGTCCTGGCTGCATCGCCGGCGGCGCAGTCATGTTGCGATCGTCCAGGCTCAGGTCGGCCACGAAGGCCATGCCGTCGATGCAGGCCGGCGGAGGAGCCGGCGTGGGCGGCGGCAGTGTCGGCACAACGCCGGGATTGATCACCTCGCCCGGCCCAAGCCGCAGATATTGCTCAACCAGGCGCGACGTTGCGCCATCTGCCTGCATCTGGATCAGGGCCTGGTTGATCTGGGCCAGCAACACCGGCGAGTCTTTGCGCGTAGCGATGCCAAAGCGTTGCGGGTTGAGCGCGCTCGACACCAGTTTGATTCCGCCCTGTTTGACGAAGTTCTGCGCCGGCAAACGATCCATCATCACCAGATCGACGCGCCCTTCGCGCAAGTCGCGCACGGCGTCTTCGGGGCGCGTATAGGCCAGGAGATTGGAGGGCGCCATTTGGCCGGTGTCCACCAACGTGTTTTGCAGCCACGTCTCGTAGGCGGCCCCGCGCTGCACCCCCACCCGGCGCGCAGAAAGATCGGCCAGGCCGGCAATCCGGGCAATCGGCGAGTCGGCAGCGGCCAGGGTTGCGTCCTCTCCAACATAGTAGGGCCGGCTGAAGTCCACCACGCTCAGGCGTTCCGGCGTGATGGTGATTGCAGCAATGGCGGCATCGACCTGCTTGAGTTGCAGCGCGCCCAGCACGCCATCGAAGGCGAAGTCGCTGAACTCGACCGCCAATCCAAGCCGCCGGCCAATCTCGCGCATCAAGGCCACATCAAAGCCATCGGGCTGTGAAGTGGCGTCATAGTTGGCATAGGGTGGATAGTCCAGCGATGTGCCAACCCTAAGCGCGCCAGCGGACTGAATGCGCTGCCAGGTTTCATCCACAGGCGCCGGCGTTGGCGCGGCGGTTGCAGTCGGCGGCAGGGGGGCAGTCGGCGCAGCCGGCGCCTCCCCACACGCCGCAAGCAAGGCAACCGCAACCAGCGCCGTCAGAAAAGCTCCGGGCCGTGAGCGGCGTGACATGTGGCGCATGAGTCGGCCCTCATTGCGAGACCGGCTCGACCAGCACTTCGACGCCCGTCGTGGGACTGTCGCCCATCAGGACAGGATAAATAGTGGTGCTGATCCAGATCAGTTTGCCGTTGAGCGTGATGCGAGCAGCCACAGCATAGCGGCCCTGCGGCGCAATCGCGCCGGGATCGTAGGTCAGCTCGAATGGAATCGGAACCTGCCTGCCGGCCGCCGTGATCGTCTGCGTGGCCACAATGGTCGCCGGCGCGTCGGCGCGGGCAATATCCTGCAACTGCACCTGGATCACGGCGTCTGGATCGAGCGCAATGCGCTGACGATAGACAATCGTGCCGGTCAGAATGCCCGATAACGCGCCGGTGATGGCGCCGGCTTCAGTCAGCGCGCCCCGGCAATCGCCGGCCAGCGTGTCGCCCGTCTTCGCATTCAACAACATGCCTTCTTCTCCTTTGCCGCGAAACTCCCAGGCGTCATTGGCGTAACGGACGCCGGACGCGCTGACCTGTTGCGCCAGCGTCTGCGTCGCGCCCTCGAAAGAGACAGTGGCAGACTGCGGGCCAAAGACCACCTCGAACGATTTGCCGTCAGCGCACGCAAAGGTGTACGCCTTGGGTTCGGTATCCTGCGCTACCGGCGTTGCCGCGCGCAGATTCACACGCACCGGCGCCGCGCATCCCGCCGCGATCGCACCGGCCAGCGCAAACGCCAGACACGCCCAGGC
>DAOTYS010000361.1:0-2305 GCA_034434575.1 Thermoflexales bacterium | reverse complement strand
CAGATTGCGCCTGAACACACGCTCACCCTGTACAACCTGGCCAGGAGCAAACTGGAAGTGCCTGTGCCGGCGTCCGCCGACAACGCCTACTTCATTCAGCGCATGTGGGAACTCAACGGCTGGATCGCCGGCTACATGGGATTCCTGCGCTTGCAGGAACTGGCCGGCCGGTCGCAGGCCGACGCCGCGCTGCGCGCCCAGGCGCAGGCTGAACTCAACCGGCTGCTCAGCGTATGGGAAACCATCTTCAGCAAAGACACTCCATGGATCACCCTCTGGCACAAGCGACATCTGAACTTCGCGCGCAGCTTCATCATGCTGACGCCGGAACTGGGCGAGTACCTGCGGCTGGTCAAGCTGGCCGAGGTGCGCGCGGCGCTTGACGAATACAACCGGATCGGCCCCTACTGGTTCGTGGCGCGCTACGAGGCGGTGATGGACGAGGGCATCATGTCGAACCTCTACAACTATCCGGCCCTGTTCCAGGCGAAGGCGTTCATTCTCGGCGAGAACCGCAGTCAACTGACAAAGTATCTCGACACGCCGGCCTTTCTGCGCGGCGACCTGTTCTACATCCAAAACCTCGTGGCCGCTATCGAAGCGCCGGCCGGCCCCACGGCCATGCTCGATTCAGACCCGTCAGGCGCGCCCGAGGCGGACGCGCCATCTGCGTGCGGCCTGTCGTGCGAGGCCAACGCGCAGCCCTGAGGCTGCTCTTTTTGGCAAGCCGACGGATTCGGCAAGCCAGCGGCTTGCCCTACGTTTCCTGGCAGGCCGGCGGATTCGGCAAGCCAGCGGCTTGCCCTACGTTTCCTGGCAGGCCGGCGGATTTGGCAAGCCAGCAGCTTGCCCTACGTTTCCTGGCAGGCCGGCGGATTTGGCAAGCCAGCGGCTTGCCCTACGTTTCCTGGCAGGCCAGCGAATTCGGCAGGCCGGCGGATTCGGCAAGCCGGCGGCTTGCCCTACATTAGCCAAACACATAGCGATAGGCTGAGCGCGCCGGCAACTTTGCGGCGCCGGCCATCAGCAGCGCCGGCCCACCCATGCCCACCGCAAACAACAGCGGCTGCGCCACTGCCTGCGCTCCCAGCACTGCCGGCGCGACCGCCAGTATCAGCATGATGGCCAGGTTGATCGCCACCAGATGCGTCAAATAGAAGCCATAGGATCGCTTGCCAATCCACTCAAACGTCTCCACCAGCGGAATCTTGTTGCGCTGGATGAGCGGCAACAATCCCATGAGCGCAACAGGGCACAAAATGCGCGCCAGCGGAAAGCGGAAGAAACCCAACTCGTGCAGGCACACCACGCTGAACAACACAGCCGTTGCCGCCAGCAACACCCACTTGATCGGCTGCAAGCGCGCTGCAACAGCCCGCGCATTCAGGCTGTAGATCACCCCCAGGGGAAAGTAGATGGCCCAGTCGGCCAGCGACCGCCCGATCACCGGCGGGATCAACACGCGCAGCGACTCTGGCAACTGCGCGCCGAACATCACCGGGTAATGCAAGCCAATGAGCAAGACCTGATACGCCGCGACGGCAAGCAGAATCCAGACGCCATAGCGCCGGCCATAGCGCGCCAGCAACGGCGACAACAGATACCAGAACACCAGCAACGGCACGAAGTGATACGGGTAGCCGACGATCAAGTGCTTGACGTGATCCAGCAGGCTATAGGACTGAAGCCACGGATACGGATGCCCGGAGAGTTGCTGAACGGCCAGCAGCGCATAGAACACGACCGACCACAAAACATAGGGCAGCACGATGCTGCGCAAGCGAGAGAGTGTTGTCTTGTACGTCTGGCCCAGGTTGCCGCTTTGGCCGGCATAGGCCGCAAAACACCCGGAGATAAAAAAGAACGTCGGCACAGCAAACACGATGCCGAGTTGTTGCAGGACGGTCAGCAGGCCGCCCCACACGCCTGCCGGCGGCGCCTCGCCCACCAGGCCCGGCCCCGCCAGGCCCAGCGTGATGGCATGATTCAGCACCACCAGCGTCATTGCCACGCCGCTCAACGCCCCAAATTGACGACCGATCATGGCTGCGCCTCGCAGATCACGTTCGTGTTGAGGATTGCGCCTCGGCGGTGAAATTGACCGGCGCCGCGCGCAGATAGGCCGTTGTGCGCTGCTTGCGCAGTGTGTCGTGGATCACACGCTCGACCTGCTGCGGGGTCAGCCCCAACGCCGCCGCGATCTGCTCCGCCGGCGCGCCGTGTTCGTGTCCATACCACACCACGTCAAGAATCTCGAACGGCACACGAAAGAAGAACTCCTCCTGCGTGCTGCCGCCGCTGTACG
>DAOTYS010000360.1:0-7247 GCA_034434575.1 Thermoflexales bacterium | reverse complement strand
TCCGGCGCATGTCCAGAAGACGCAAAATGGACACGATGTTGTGAGCCTTGCATCGATTTACCGTAAGACCGAAAACTGGTCACGATGTTCTGAGCCTTGACAACTACTGACTACTCACAATGGTCGCAGAACCCACCATTCAACAAGCGCCGGAGAGCGTGTTGACCGAATCCAACGCGCAGTTGGACATCACGCTGGAGCAACTGAAGAAGCTGGTTAGCCCGCGCGCTTTCACCGGCGAGACGATGCTGCTGAACATGGGGCCGCAGCATCCCTCCACGCACGGCGTGCTGCGCCTGCTGCTGGAGCTGGATGGCGAGACCATAGTCAGTTGCATCCCCGACATCGGCTTTCTCCACACCGGCATCGAAAAGACGCACGAAGGCAAGACCTACACCAAGGGCATCCCGCTGACTGACCGCATCGACTATCTGGCCCCGCTGTCGAACAATATGGCCTACATCGGCTGCGTCGAGAAGCTGCTCGGGCTGGAGGCGCCCGCGCGCGCCCAGTGCATTCGCGTCATTCTGCTTGAATTGACGCGCATGAACAGCCATCTGGTGTGGCTGGGCACGCACGCGCTGGATATCGGCGCCATGAGCATGTTCCTGTACTGCATGCGCGAGCGCGAGATGATCCTGGACGTGTACGAACTGGTGGCCGGCGCGCGCATGATGACCAGCTACTTCCGCGTGGGCGGCCTGTGGCGCGACATTCCCGCCGGCTTCACCGATCTCGTCCAGAAAATTCTCGACGTTTTCCCGCAGCGTCTGCTGGAGTACGAGAAGCTGCTGAAAGACAACCCGATGTGGAAAGAGCGCACAGTGGGCATCGGCGTTATCAGCAAAGAGGACGCCATCGCCTATGGCATGACCGGCCCCTCATTGCGCGGCAGCGGGGTGAACTACGACGTGCGCAAGGCGTATCCCTACAGCGGCTATGACCAGTTCGAGTTCAGCGTGCCGGTTGGATCAAACGGCGACGTGTACGACCGCTACCGCTGCCGGATGGAAGAGTTTTATCAGAGTCTGAAGATCATCGAGCAGGCGATGAAGCGTCTGCCGGCCGGCCCGGTGATGGTGGACAACCGCAAGGTCGCGCCGCCGCCGAAGCACGAGATCGCCTACTCGATGGAGTCGCTCATCCACCACTTCAAGCTGTGGACGGAGGGGTTCTCCGTGCCGGAGGGCGAGGCGTATTTTGCCGTGGAGAGCGGCAAGGGCGAGTTCGGCTGCTATATCTCGGCCAACGGCGGGCCAAAGCCGCGCCGCGTGCATTTCCGCGCGCCGTCATTTTGCAACTTGCAAGCCCTGCCGAAGATGAGCCAGGGCTGCCTGATCGCAGATATGGTGGCTATTGTCGGCTCGATCGACATCGTGTTGGGCGAGGTGGATCGCTGATACCCAATACGCAATACCACCACGCACCCCATCTTGCGTTTCGCGCACCGAGCACTTGACATGTTGAAGGAAAAACGCGCATCGGATATCGAGAGGACGCTGGCCAAGTACCCCAGCAAGCGCAGCGCCGTGATGCCGCTGCTGTACATCGCGCAGCAGGAATACGGCTACTGCGACGACAACGCCATTCGTGAAGTGGCCGAGATTCTGGGGCTGGACCCGACCGAGGTCAAGTCCATCGTCGGCTTCTACACCATGTTCTACGAGGAGCCGACCGGCCAGTATGTGATCGAAGTGTGCGACGACCTGCCGTGCGCCCTGCGCGGCGCGGACGAGTTTGTGGCCCACTGCGAGCGCAAGCTGGGCGTCAAGGCCGGCCAGACCACGCCGGACGGCAAGTTCACCCTGCGCACGGTCATGTGCATTGCCGCCTGCGACCGCGCGCCGGTGGCCCAGGTGAACACCGAATATCGCTATTCGCTGACGCCGGAAAGCTTTGACCGGATGATTGATGACTTGAAAGGGTAGGATGCCAGGTGATGGACAAGCACGTATTGTTGCGCGATCTGGATGTGCCGAACATCCGTGAGCTGGCAGTGTATGAGGCCAACGACGGCTACGCGGCCTGGCGCAAGGCGCTCACAGCCATGAAGCCGGAAGAAGTGATCGCCGTAGTCAAGGACGCCGGCCTGCGCGGGCGCGGCGGCGCCGGCTTCCCCGCCGGCCTGAAATGGAGCTTCATCCCCAAAGACATCTTCCCCAAGTATGTCGTCGTCAACGGCGACGAGAGCGAAGCCGGCACCTTCAAAGATCACCAGCTCCTCGACAACAATCCACATCAGGTGATCGAAGGCACAGCCCTGTGCGCCTACGCTGTGCAGGCTAACACAGCGTACATCTACCTGCGCGGCGAATTCCTGGAGCCGTCGCGGACGCTGCAAAAAGCGATTGACGAAGCCTACGCCGCCGGCCTGCTCGGCAAGAACATCCTGGGCACAGGCTACAACCTGGACATTCATATTCATCTTGGCGCCGGCGCCTATATCTGCGGCGAGGAAACGGCGCTCTTGTCGTCGCTCGAAGGGCAACTGGGCCAGCCCCGCCTGCGCCCGCCATTTCCCGCTGTGCAGGGGTTATATGCCAAGCCTACCGTTATCAACAACGTGGAGACGCTGGCCAATGTGCCGCCCATCGTGCTGAACGGCGCGCAGTGGTACCGCCAGTTCGGGACCGAGAAAAGCCCCGGCACAAAAATCTTCTGCGTCAGCGGGCGGGTGAACAAGCCGGGCAATTACGAGCTGCCCCTCGGCCAGCACACCATCCGCGAGTTGATCGACATGGCCGGCGGGACGATCAACAACAGGCCGGTGAAGGGCGTCCTGCCGGCGGGGTCGTCCGCGCCCATTCTGCCGGCCAGCGCGCTCGACACAAAGCTCGACTACGAAAGCATGCAGGCGGCCGGGTCGTTGCTTGGTTCAGCATCCTTCGTCATCCTTGACGATACCGTGGACATTGTCTGGGCGGCGCGCAAGATGATCCGCTTCTTCAAGCACGAGTCGTGCGGCAAATGCACGCCGTGCCGCGAGGGCACGCACTGGGCGATGAACCTGTACGACAAGATTGTGAGCGGGCAAGGCTCGATGAAGGATATCGATATGCTGGCTGAGGTGGCTAACAGCATGGCCGGCAAATGTTTCTGCCTCCTGGGCGAGTTTGCCACCAGCCCGATCCTGAGCACGCTCAAGCACTTCCGCCCTGAATACGAAAAGTGGGTGTCACAGCCGCGGGTGACCGCCGGCGCATGAGCACATGCGCGCGATGCGTGATGTCTTCTCGCGCCCGGTTTATGCCAGTGTGATGGTTTTGGCATCGTGGAATGCTTTTCAAGTGGCTAAAGAGGAGGTGAATCGTATCTGGTTGTAGCGGCAGATGGTAGTGGCGGCGTGCGACTAATGAGGTGTGCGGATGTGAGTGGATTCCCATATCCGACACGGGAGACACATGAACTTGCGCAACCTCACACTGTCGTTCGTGGCCGTTCTACTTGCATTGCCGCTGTCATTGCCTGGCGCAAATGCTGCCGGCGCCCAGCCGCCGCCAATCGTGCCGTTGGGAGATATTGCCCTGACTGACGAGGGCAAGACCGTAACCGTCGAAGGCACAGTGGTTGGCACAGAGAATTTCGCGTCCGGCTTCAAGCTGCACATCAACGATGGGTCGGCGCAGGCAGTCGCCCTGATCTGGGCGGATGACTGGGATCATATCTACGATTCGTATCACATCAACGTCGGCGCAGTCGTGCGTGTGACCGGCAAGGTCGATGTCTATCGCGGACAAATCGAGATCGTGCCCAAATGGGGCAGCGACGTGAAGGCGGTCAAGTGGGCCAAACGCAACTGGCGCAAGTACGCGCTGGGCGGCATGAATGGCAACGACCACAACGCGGTGGTATGGGTCGAAGGCTGGATCGCAGATATCACGCCGGCTGCGGATGGCGCGTATTTGCTGATCTACGATGAGACCGGCGCGCAGAAGGTGCATCTGTACGATGTGGTGGCCCGGCGCATCCCGCGCCAGCAGCAGTTGTGGATTGGCCAGCGGGTGAGCATTGTCGGGCGTGTGCGGGCCAGGCGGCGCGTGGGCATTGAGATTGTGCCGGCGCTGCCGCACGATGTGTATGTTGCAGGCAGCGACGCCGGCAACGGCGCAGGAGGCGAGTCGAAATGAAGACGCGCTTCACTGCCATCGGGTTGAGCGCGCTGATCGCGCTCGTGGGCGCGGGTGTTGTGTGGGCCGCCGGCCGTCCGGTGACGCCGATCGGGCAAATCAGCGCCAAAGATGTCGGCGCGGTGATGGCGATCAGCGGCGTGGTCAGCGACGCGGGCAATTTTTCCGCCGGCTTCAAGTTTGTGATTTCGGATTCGACCGGCGCGATGCCGGTGACGCTGTTCACGCGGCTGTATGACGAGATCGACGCGCCGGCCCGGCTGAATGTCGGCGCGCTGGTTACAATCACCGGCAAGCTGAATCAGTACAAGGGCGCGCTCGAACTGGCACCGGCCAGACTGTCGGACGTGCAAATCGGCGCGATCGTCGCGCCAGCGCCTGCGCAGACGCAAACGACGGGCAGAATAACGGCGCGGCAGGGCGAGCGTGTCGTGATATCCGGCACGATCGCCAAAGTCGAGCCGTTCAAGTCCGGCGTCAAGTTGATTGTGGATGACGGCAGCGGACCGCGTCGGGTGACGCTGTTCAATACGGTGCGCGAGCGCATTCCATTCGGCGACAGGCTGGCGGCAGGCGCCCGTGTGCGCGTGATCGGCAAAGTGAATGTGTATCGCAAGGTGGCCGAGATTGCCGTCGCCTTGCCATACGACGTAACGGTGTTGGAGAGCAAAAAGTAGGTTCAATGGCTGACCTGGTTAACCTCACAATCGATGGACAACTGGTCGCCGTGCCAAAAGGCACGGTGATCGTTGATGCGGCCAAGAAACTGGGCATTGATATCCCGGTGTTCTGTTACCACCCCAAGCTCAAGCCCGTGGGCATGTGCCGGATGTGCCTGGTCGAAGTTGGCACGCCCAAAATTGACCCGGCCACAAAGCAGGCGGTGAAGGACGAAGCCGGCAATGTGGTCATCGCCTGGATGCCCAAGCTTCAGACCGCCTGCACCACAACGGTGAGCGAGGGCATGGCGGTGCGCACGAACACCCCGCAGGTGGCCGACGCGCGCGAAGACATTCTGGAGTTTTTGCTGACCAGCCACCCGCTCGATTGCCCCATCTGCGACAAGGGCGGCGAGTGCCCGCTGCAAAACCTGACGATGGGCTATGGGCCGGCGGTCAGCCGGTTCGATTACGAGGCCAAGCAGCACAACGATAAGCATGTGCCCCTGGGCGACCTGATCTTCCTCGACCGTGAGCGATGCATTCAGTGCGGGCGCTGTGTGCGTTTCCAGGACGACGTGGCCGACGATCATGTGCTGCAATTTCATGAGCGCGGCCGGCATATGGAGATCATCACATTCAGCGACCCGCCGTTCGATTCCTATTTCAGCGGCAACACCACAGACATTTGCCCGGTCGGCGCGCTGACCACGGCTGACTTTCGCTTCAAGGCCCGGCCCTGGGAACTGGCCAGTGCGCAGAGCGTTTGCGCGCATTGCCCTGTGGGTTGCAACATCACCCTCAACACGCGCCTCGAAACGCGCACCGGCGGTTATGAGATCAAGCGCATCATGCCGCGCCAGAACGAGCAGGTCAACGAAATATGGATGTGCGACAAGGGCCGCTTCGTTCACCATTTCACCCGCGCCGCAGATCGCCTGAAGGCGCCCCTGGTTCGGGACGCCAGCGGCCAACTGGTCGAGACGACGTGGGAGGATGCGCTGGCGCGCGTGGCCGGCAAGTTGAGCGCCGGCGCATCGCTGGCCGGCGTGATCGGCGATCGCATCCCCAACGAAGACGCTTTTCTGTTCGCTCGATTGTTCCGCGAAACGCTGAGCCGCGTCGATCACCGGCAGGCCGGCGTGTTCGTTTCACCGCGCGTCCCGGCTGCCTGCGCCGACATCGCCCGCGACTACGGCATCGGCGCAGAGGCTGACTTCAAGGCGCTGGGCAGGGGCGATGTCATCCTCATCGTCAATGGCGATCTGGAAGAAAGCGCGCCCGTGTGGTTCCTGCGCCTGCGCCAGGCGGTGGTCGAGCGCGGCGCAACGCTCATCGTCGCTCATGCGCGCAGCACCAAGATGCACCGCTACGCCTCGCGCATCGCCGAATACGAGCCTGGGCAGGCCGCCCGGTGGGCAGAATCCGCAATACGCAATACGCAATACGCAACACGCGATGGGGGTCATGCGCCGCCGTCGCTTGACCTGGAGCACCTCAAGGGCGCGCGCAATCTGCTGATCGTGTTCGGTGACGAGCAGTTGAACGAAGCCGGCGCGCGCTCACTGGCCCGCTCGCTCGCCAATCTGTTGATCCTGAGTGGCCACGCCGGCAAGACCCACAGCGGATTGTTGCCCCTCTACCCGCACGCCAACACACAGGGCGTCTGCGATATGGTCGGCCCTGTGGCTGAGTTGCCTGAACACGTGGATGTGGCCTGGCTGGTGGGCGCAGGCGACCCGGACGATGCGCCGAAGGCCGGCTTCACCATCGTCCAGGACTTGTTCCTCACCGATCTGGCCGCCCGGTCCGATGTTGTGTTGCCGGCGCTCAGCTTCGCCGAACGCGACGGCACATTCACCAGCGGTGACCGGCGTGTGCAGCGCTTCTATCGCGCGCTGCCGCCGCTGGGCCAGGCCAAACCCGACTGGTGGATCATCCAGGAAGTTGCCAAACGACTCGGCGCAGGATCGCACTACACCGGGGCGGAATCCATCTTCGTCGATTTGACTGCTGGCGTGGCGGGTTACGCCGGCCTGTCGTATCAATTGCTCAGCCAGACGGCCGAGCAATGGCCGCCGATGGGCCGGGCTGACCTGTACTACGGCGGCACGGTGTACGACAACACCGGCGGGCTGGGAATTCGTTACCCCGCCGGCGTCGAGCAGCCGGGCTTTCAGCCGCAGGTGCAATGGTTGCCCGCGCCGGAGCCGTCGATCGACGCTTTGCGCCGGCCTGTGCGCGCGCTGTATCAGGACGGCGAGTTGATTCGCCGCAGCGCCGTGCTGAGCGCGCACATCATCCGATCCGAGGCCATCCCTGTCGTGGCCTGACGGCATCCCAATACGCAATACGCAATACGCACCATGAACCCAATTCTTGAAGCGTTGCTGAAGTCTGTGGCTGTGCTGGTCGTGGCCCTGGCCGGCTTTGCCTACATGACCTGGGTCGAGCGCAAGTT
>DAOTYS010000359.1:0-11344 GCA_034434575.1 Thermoflexales bacterium | reverse complement strand
CATCGCGTTCTGCAAAACTTGAGCGCAGTGCTGGAAGCCGCCGACAGCGGTTTGCAGCATGTGGTCAAGACTACGGTGTTCCTGCAGAGTATGAACGACTTTGCGGCGATGAACGCGGTGTATGCGACGTATTTCACCGATACACCGCCGGCCCGCTCCACAGTCGAGGTGGCGAAGTTGCCCAGGGGCGCGCTGGTGGAGATCGAGGCCATCGCTGTCAAGGCGGCCTAGCGCACGTAGATCGGGTTGCTGAAAATCCAGCCGCGCTTGAGCAAGCGGAAGGAACGATACACTTCAACCCGGTAGACGCCGGGATCGACGGTCAGGTGCTCGAGCGCCTGACCGTTGCTTTGGGCCACGACGATGCCATTGCGCAACAGGCGGATATCGCCGGCGTCTGGGCACACCACTTCCAGCCTGGTGGCGCCCCGGCGCACGATCTCATCGCCCATGACCGCCAGCGCCGCGCCGCTGCGCGCGGTGAAGCGAAAGCCGCGCGTGGAGCCGGCGCGGTCATAGCCCACAAAGCAGTGGCCGGCGCGCAGCGCGTTGTACACCAGCGTCTGGTCGGTCTTCACATCGCGGGTCAGCGGCTTGTCGATCAACAAATGGGTGTTGACACAGCGGAACAGGTGGCTGTAAGGAAACAGCACCCGGCGCACCGGCCCCAGCCGATAGGTCGCGCCGTGGGCGTCGGCGTTGCCGATTGCCACCACGCGCTCGCCGGCCAGGAGCAATTCGTCCCACTTGCGAAGCGCGGCCTTAAAAGGCCCGCGAATCACCCACGAGGGGAAGAAGGCCGCAAACAGCGCCGCCGGCGCACTCCACAGATGCGCCTTGAACTCGGACATGTAGTTCCACACTTCGAGGCCGGTGAAATGTTTGACCTGCCAGTCGTCCCAGGGGATGGCCTCCAGGTCGGGGTGGAGAGGACTGCGATACTCGACCGGGTGGGCCAGGAAGGTAAGGCCGCCGCGCCGCCGGGCCTGATTGATGAGTTCCTGCGGGTTGTCGGCGAACGGGGACAATTCTTCTGAGACGTTGTAAATCAGCAGATGGTTGCTCTGGGGGTCGCGCTGGGAATCGTGCACCTCTTCGCCGGTCAGCACCAGCACGCCGCCGTGATACCCCGCCGGCCCGCATACCCACACGTTGTGATCGGTGACGATGACGACATCGAGGCCGGCGCTGGATGCCGCGTCGGCAATGTCGCGGTGATACCGCTCGCCGTCTGAGTACGGCGTGTGCATGTGCATGTTGGCCACGATCTCGACCATCGATCTGCAAGTGTAGCAGGACTGTAGGGCAAGCCGCCGGGCTTGCCCCCTGGCGAGCCTGGCGGCTCGCCCAACCACGCACAACCCGCCGGCTATGTAGGGCAAGCCGCCGGGCTTGCCCCTTGGCGAGCCTGGCGGCTCGCCCAACCACACACAACCCGCCGGCTATGTAGGGCAAGCCGCCGGGCTTGCCCCTGGCGAGCCTGGCGGCTCGCCCAACCACGCACCACCCGCCGGCTATGTAGGGCAAGCCGCCCGGCTTGCCCCCTGGCGAGCCTGGCGGCTCGCCCAACCACGCACAACCCGCCGGCTATGTAGGGCAAGCCGCTGGGCTTGCCCCCTGGCGAGCCTGGCGGCTCGCTCTACTGCGGGATTAGCCGGCGGGTTAGAATGAGCGTGCTAATGGCGCTCACCAACCAGCAACTTGCCGACATCTTCAACGACATCGCCGGCCGGCTTCAGATTCAGGGCGAGGTCGTGTTCAAGACGCGCGCCTACAGCACGGTCGCCGAGAACATCCTGAATTCCCCGCGCCCGATCGTCGAGCTGTGGCAGGAAGGAAAACTGGATGAGATTCCCGGCGTCGGCAAAGAGATCGCACGCAAGCTCGATGAGTTGTTGCGCACCGGCAGCCTGGCGTTCTACGAGCGACTGCGCGAGGAAGTGCCGGATGGCGTCGCCGCCATGCTGCGCGTGCCAAACATGGGGCCGCAGCGAGTCCGGGCTGTGTGGCAACAGCTCAACATCACCAGCATCGACGCGCTGGAGGCGGCTGCCCAGGCCGGCAAACTGCGCGACCTGCCGAAGTTCGGCGCAAAGACCGAGGAGAAAATTCTGGCCGGCATCGCATCGCTCCGCCGGCGAGCCACCGGGCGCATGCGCATCGGCGACGCCCTGCCAATCGCCCTGGAACTGGTCGCGGCATTGCGACAGGTAGACGGGGTGCGACAGATCACGTATGCCGGCTCGCTGCGCCGGGGCCGCGAGACCATCGGCGACCTCGACATCCTGGCGGCCACTGCCAACCCCGCTCCCCTCATGGCGGCGTTCCGCTCACTGCCGGCGGTGAACGAAGTGCTGGGCAGCGGCGACACCAAAACCAGCGTGCGGCTGAACAACGGCCTGCAAGCCGATCTGCGCGCCATCGAGCCGGCGCGCTGGGGCACGGCGCTGCAATACTTCACCGGCAGCCAGGCCCATAACATCCGCCTGCGCGAGCTGGCGCAGAAAAAGGGCCTGTCGCTCAATGAGTATGCCCTGCGCCCGCTGGCCGCCGAAAGCAAGAAAGGCGGGGCCGACGAGTTGACATTCGAGACGGAAGAAGGCGTGTACCACGCGCTCGACCTGCCCTTCATCCCGCCTGAGTTGCGCGAAGATCGCGGCGAGATAGAAGCCGCGCTGGCCGGCCAACTACCCGATCTCATCACCCTGGATGATTTGAAGGGCGACCTGCAAATGCACAGCACCTGGAGCGATGGCGCGACGGACGTGATGGGATTGGCGCGCGCGGCTATGGCGCGCGGCTACGCGTATATTCTCATCACCGACCACACGCAGAGCCTGGCCGTCGCCAACGGCCTGACCGCCGAGCGCGTCGCCCGGCAACGCCGGGAGATCGAACAGGTGAACGCTGAACTCAAGGGCAGGTTCCGAGTGTTGCACGGGGTGGAGGTGGAGGTGAAATCCGACGGCGCGCTTGACCTGCCGGATGACGTGCTGGCGCAACTGGACATCGTGCAGGCTTCGGTGCACACGTCGTTGTCGCAGCCGCGCGAAAAACTGACCGCACGGGCAATCAACGCCATCCGCAACCCGCATGTGGACATCCTGGGACATCCATCTGGCCGGCTGATCAACGAGCGCGAGGGCGGCGACTTTGACTGGGAATCGCTGTTTCAGGAAGCGGCGCGGCAGCGCGTGGCGCTGGAGATCAACTGCGATCCGGCGCGGCTTGACCTGAATGAAACGCATGCGCGGCGGGCCGTTGAACTGGGCTGCCTGCTGAGCATCAGCACCGACGCGCATAAGCCGGAGCAATTCGGCAACATCGTGTATGGCGTCGGCATCGCCCGGCGCGCCTGGGTCAGGCCAGAGGTGGTTGTCAACACCTGGCCGCTGAACAAGCTGTTGAAGTGGGCCGCAGCGCGGGCCCTGTAGGGCAAGCCGGCGGCTTGCCCTGCTGCCCATCGGACGGGTGTCGGACTCCTTTCAGAAGTCCGACACCTACCCGGCAGGGACAATCCCGATCCAGAACAGCGGGTAGAGATAGCGCCCAAAGCCGGGATCGTAGGCATACGGCGTGAGGAACAGGTTGACCAGCGACAGGCCGGCCAACAGCAACCCCTGGCGCAGGGGCGCCGGCAACTCGGGCCAGTTGCGCCGGATGCGTCCGCGATTCCACCCGTGTTCTGCCAGGAGCATCAGCCCCAGGCCGGCCCCCCACAACACACCAAACAGACTGACCGAGTGCCACAGACCGCACACAATCATGGTCAGCATCACATTGCGGATGGGATGCCGCCGATGGCCGCCCAGCGCCTGATACACATAGTCGTTCATCCAGCGCGTCATGGTCATGTTCCAGTTGCGCCAGAAGTCGCGCATGCGGCTGATGCGAATGAACGCCGCAACCGGCGCGAAGTTTTCCGGCAGGTCGATGCCATAGAGCCGGGCCGCGCCGATGCCCAGATCGACATAGGCCGAGAAGCCGATGTAGTAGGTGATGGCCGACAGCAGGGCAGATAAAACGAACTCACCCGGCGCAACCGCAGGGAAGCGCAACAAGGCGCCGGTCGGGTTGAGCAGGACGTGAATGACGCCGGCCACGGCGCCCTTGAACACCGCCTGCGCGATACGCAAGAGGCCGCTGCGCGCACGCTTCCAGTCGAGGCGCGCCGGCAGATGGTTGAACTGGCCGGCCCAGGCCGGGTAGCGGATGAGCGGCAGATGCACAAACGTGGGGAAGAAAACGCTCCATGTCACGTAGGTCAGCGCATCCGGGCGGGTGCCGGACATGGCCGACATCCAGCGGCCACCGGCGAAATCGACGGCGAAGTGAACCAGGCGGAGAAAGGTAAATGCGGTGGTCAGGCCGATGGTGGGCAACACAGCGGCAGTGGTCAGGCCGGTCCAGTCAAGCCACGGCGTGAAGGTCAACAGGCCGATGAGGCCATGCAGCGCGGCGTACAGAACGGACAGGCCGGCCACCAACGGCGGGTGAGCCACTCCCCGACGGGCCATCATATAGACAGCGCCGCAGACGACAACGACACAGGCGATCAACGCCGGCGGTCGCTCATAGCCGAATAGAATCACAGCGAGACTGACGAGCAGCAGGACGTGCCGGCGCGCCACGCGCGGCGCCAGCCAGAAGACCAGCGCGCCGAGCAAAATCGCCACGAACACGCGCCAGGGAACCAGAGCCTGCGCCAGCGCCAGGGCATAGCCCGCAACCATTTCTGCCAACTGCATCGGATGGCGCGGCAGTGTAGCATTTTGTAGGGCAAGCCAGCGGCTTGCCCCACAGGGTTTGCTGCGAGCGGCATTCGATGGCGCGGCAGTGTAGCATCACAAACGGGGAGTGGGTATGATGGGCATCTGGATGCACATCAAATAGAGAGGCGCAAACCCACCATGCGAATCGAGCACATCGCCCTGCAAGTGAACGACCCCGACGCTGTGGCCGAGTGGTACGTCCGGCATCTCGGCATGAAAGTCGTCCGCCATCCGGGCGGGCCGTCGCGCACCTACTTTCTGGGTGACGACAACAACCAGACGCTCATCGAGATCTATCACAACATGTCCGCCCCCCTGCCCGACTATGCCTCGATGGACCCGCTGTTGCTGCACATCGCGTTCAGCGCCAGCGACATGGAAAGCGCGCGCGCAAGGCTGATCGAGGCCGGCTGCGTCCCCGTGGGCGAGATTGCCATCACCTCGGCCGGCGACCAGTTGTGCATGCTGCGCGACCCCTGGGGCCTGGCGATTCAACTTGCCCGGCGGGCTGCGCCGCTCGGTTGAGGATGGCCGCGCTCTGGTAGCCAGCTTCGCGTGGCGCAGGCGTAGGTCACACATGCGGCCCCCGTCAAGCCCTGGATCGGGCCGGCACGCTATACCGTCCAACACACAATCACAGGCCGGCATGGTCTGGAATGGTCTGGAATGGTCTGGAATGGTCTGGAATTGAGGGTTACTCAGCCGATTGGGGATCCATGCGCAACACGATACACAAAGCACTCGCATCCCGATGGACATGCGTCGTCAGACCGTATGTGTTGATCCTGGCAACATTGATCGTCGCATCGGGCCTGAGCGCCGCAATGCTGGCAGCGCGCTGGCTCTACACCGGCTCGTCCAGCTATCGATTCCTGTTGTGGAACTTGTTCCTGGCATGGATTCCATTGGTCAGCGCGTTCGCCGCCAGCGCCTTCTGTGCCGGCGGACGATGTCGCACAATCAGCCTGCTGGTGTGCAGCGGTGTGTGGCTCTTGTTCTTCCCAAACGCGCCATACATCCTGACCGACCTGTTCCACCTGCGCGTGCGCGACAACAGTCTGTTCTGGTACGACCTGATCATGCTGCTCTCGTTCGCCTGGACAGGATGCTTTTTGGGATTTGTCTCCTTGAACGCTATGCAGCGCCTGATTGAGCGCATCGTCCCTGTGCGATTTCTGGGCGCAGCGATGGGTTGGGCGCTGGTGATCGTAATGGCCGGGGTGAGCGGCTTCGGCATCTACATGGGCCGTTTCCTGCGCTGGAATAGCTGGGACATGCTGCTGCGGCCCTTGAGCGTTCTCGGTGACATCTGGGATCGGATCGCCAATCCGCTGGCGCACAATCGCACCTTCGCTTTTTCCATCGCCTTCTCAGTGTTCTTTCTGGTGACCTATCTGCTTTTGACCTCTTTCGCTTACTTGCGCCGGGAGCAGCCTGCGCCGAATTCGGCGGCGGCCCCGCGCTAGCCGGGTGACAAAGCTCACAAAAACAGCCCGTCCGGCACAGCCGGGTCACATGACATACGACACTGCCCAATTCCGGCGAAAGGTCGTATGCTGTAGTCACGAACGGCTTAACATCGTATGACGTGAGGCTGGCAGCGCGCCCGTCTGCCGGCCCGTAACGCAGGTTCGATACGGGCGTCCACGGCCAGCGTGACCCATTCGCAACTCGTTTGCCGTGGCCCCCGACCGAACCTCAGGAGCGTGTATATGGCCAAAGGTCATGTCGTCATCGACTCGGAACGCTGCAAAGGCTGCGAACTCTGCGCCAGCGTGTGCCCGAAAGGCGGCATCCGCATGTCTGAGGGGTTCAACGCCAAAGGGTACCGGCCTGCCGTCTGGGTCAACCCGGATGGCGCATGCACCGGCTGCGCCTTGTGCGCGCTGGTGTGTCCCGACACCGCCATCGCCGTTTATCGGGAAGTGGTGCCGCGCGTGGCGGCTGCCAACGCCGCGAGCAACTGATAGCGAGGTCTCATGGCTAAACAACTCATGAAAGGAAATGAGGCGATTGCCGAGGCGGCGATTCGCGCCGGTGTCGAAGCGTACTTCGGCTATCCCATCACCCCGCAAACCGAACTGCTGGAATACATGTCGAAGCGCATGCCCGAACTGGGACGCGTCTTTCTGCAAGCGGAAAGCGAAGTGGCGGCCATCAACATGGTGTATGGCGCAGCCTGCGCCGGACGGCGTGCGATGACCTCATCTTCCAGCCCCGGCATCAGCCTGATGCAGGAAGGGTTGAGCTACATCGCCGCTTCGAATGTGCCCGTGGTGATCGTGGATGTGATGCGCGGGGGGCCGGGGCTGGGCAACATTGCGCCGAGTCAGAGCGACTACTTCCAGATGGTCAAGATGGCCGGCCACGGGGATTACAAACCGATTGTGCTGGCGCCGGCCACTGTCCAGGAGGCCGTCGATCTGACCGTGCTGGCATTTGACCTGGCCGAGCGATATCGCACCATCGCCATCGTGCTGCTCGACGGCGTGCTGGGGCAGATGATGGAGCCGGTGGAGTTGCCGCCGATGCGCCCGCTGCCCGCAACCCCGCCGGCATGGGCCATCACCGGCGCCGCCGGGCGAGCCAAAAACGTGATGCTCCCCTTCCGCATGCAGGCCGACGACCTGGAGGCGCTCAATCTTGAGTTGCAGCGCAAGATTGGGGCTATCGCGCGCCGCGAAGCGCGCTTCAAGGAGTATTTCATCGACGACGACGACGCCGGCGGCGACAAGACAGACTTGTTTGTGGTGGCGTTCGGCACAGCAGGGCGCGTGGCGCTCAGCGCGGTCAAGGCGGCGCGGCAGAAGGGCATCCGTGTCGGGCTGCACCGGCCCATCACGTTGTCGCCATTCCCCGACGAGCGCCTCTCACGCCTGGCCGATGACGCGCGCGGCTTTCTGGTGGTCGAGATGAACGCCGGCCAGATGCTTGAGGACGTGAAACTGTCGGTCGGCGGGCAGGCGCCGGTGCGGTTCCATGGCCGTATGGGCGGCCAGGCGCCGATGCCCGACGACATTGCCCGGGAGATCGAGAAACTGGACGAGATGACCCGCCGCCCAATCGACCACAAGATCGAGGGGCCGGTTGCATTGCGTCCGGCGAGCAGACCGGCGCAGCAAGCCGGATCCAAGCCGGAATTGACAGCGCCTGGCACGCCATGACCGCCAATGGGAGTGTGCACCATGATTCCAGTAGAACCATTCACCGAGCAGGTTGTGTTCCAGCGCCCGCGCGCCATGAGCGCCACACCCACCACATACTGCCCCGGCTGTATGCACGGTGTGGCGCACCGGCTGGTAGCCGAGGCGATCGACGAACTGGGCATCCGCGAGCGGGCCATCCTGGTGGCGCCGGTGGGATGCTCTGTGTTCGCGTACAACTACTTTGAGATTGACGGCGTGGTGGCGGCGCATGGGCGAGCGCCGGCCATGGCCACCGGCATCAAGCGGGTTCAGCCGGATAAGATCGTTTTCACCTACCAGGGCGACGGCGACCTGGCTTCCATCGGCATCGCCGAGATTCTGCACGCAGCCGGGCGGGGAGAAAACCTGACGGTCATCTTTGTGAACAACGCCGTGTACGGCATGACCGGCGGCCAGATGGCGCCCACGACACTGCCGGGCATGAAAACGACTTCTTCGCCGCTTGGACGCGACACACGCACGATGGGCCACCCGATGAAGATGTGCGAGTTGTTGTCACAACTGGATGGCGCTGCCTTCATCGCCCGGCGCAGCCTGCACAACCCGGCCGAAATCCGCAAAGCGAAAAAGGCCATCGTCGAAGCATTCAAGACTCAGATCGAGGGCCGGGGCTTCTCCATGGTCGAGTTGCTCGCCAGTTGCCCGACCAACTGGGACATGAAGCCCGTGGATGCGCTAAAATGGATCGAGACCCATATGGTCCCGATCTATCCGTTGGGCGATTACAAGAGAAGGGTTGAGGGTTGAGGGTTGAGGGTTGAGGGTTGTTAAGGTTGGTAAGGTTGGTAAGGTCGATAAGGTGAATCTCGCCTGTCAATCGTCAATCGTCAATCGTCAATCGTCAATCGTCAATCGTCAATCCAAAATCCAAAATCCAAAATCCAAAATCCAAAATCCGGAGGGCGTGCCATGATGCACTACGACTTCGTGTTCAGCGGATTTGGGGGGCAGGGCGTGCTGTTCGGAAGCCAGTTGCTGGCGTATGCCGCCATGGAGGCCGGCTTGCACGTGACGTGGATCCCCTCCTACGGCCCGGAGATGCGCGGCGGGACCGCCAACTGCACCGTGGTGATCTCCGATGAGGAAATCGGCGCGCCCCTGGTGCGCCATCCCGGCACCGTAGTGGCGCTGAACTATCCGTCAGTGCAAAAGTATGAGCCGCTGATCGCGCCGGGCGGGTTGCTGCTCTACAATTCGTCTTTGGCGTTGCGCCCGCCTGCGCGCGCCGATATTCGCTGCGCGCCGGTCCCGGCCAGCGATATTGCCGCCGAACTGGGCAATCCCCGGCTGCTCAACATGGCGATGCTTGGCGCGCTGCTTCAGATCACCGGCGTGCTGCCGATCGAGACCGTCGAGAAGGCACTGGAAGCCCATCTTCCTGCGCGCCGGCGCGATATGCTCGAAGCCAACAAGCTGGCGCTCCGGCGGGGCGCAGAGGTGGCGCAGTCATCCCTGTTGATGGCGCAGGCATAGACCGGCGTGAACAGTCTGGCGATAACCAGCGCGGGCTGACAAACGCAACCGTCTGTGCGCCTGCCCCGCGCGCCAGGCCGGCGATTTGCTCAGGCCTTCTGCAACTCGCGCTCGGCCTCGTGTCGCACCATCGGCTTGAACAGCGGCGCGCCGTCTGCGTAGCTGCCCGCCGCATCGATGAACGCTCTGAACAAGGGATGGGGCCGGTTTGGACGGCTCTTGAATTCCGGATGGAACTGGCTGCCCAGCATGAACGGATGGTCGCGCAATTCGGCGATCTCGACCAGCCGGCCGTCTGGCGAGAGGCCGCTGAACACCAGGCCGGCGTTCCCCAGCAGCTCGCGGAACTCATTGTTGAACTCGAAGCGGTGGCGGTGGCGCTCATGAACCGTAAACGCGCCCTGCGCGCCGCCGGCAACCTGCGCCGCATAGGCGGCGTGCGCGCGCGTGCCCGGCATCAACTGGCAGGGGTAGACGCCCAACCGCATCGTGCCGCCCATGTCCTGGATATCGCGCTGGTCAGGCATCAAATCAATCACCGGGTAGGGCGTGGTGTGGTCGAACTCGGTGCTGTTCGGCTCGCGGCTGTTCAGCGCCATGCGGGCGAACTCGATGCACATGACCTGCATGCCCAGGCACAGGCCCAGATACGGCACGTTGTTTTCGCGCGCATACTGCGCCGCGCGGATCTTGCCCTCAATGCCCCGGTAGCCGAACCCGCCGGGCACCACGATGCCGGCCACGTCATCGAGCATGGACAGATCATCAGCGCGCTCGACTTCCTCGCTGTTGATCCAGGAAACTTTGACATCGCGGCCGGCAGCCACGCCGGCGTGATAGAGCGACTCGCGCACGCTGATATAGGCGTCGTGCAGTTCGACGTACTTGCCAACGATAGCAACGCGCAGCGGCGGGCGGGGTTTGCGGATCTCGGCGCACAGGCTGCGCCAGTCTGACAGGTCGGCCTTTGCGCAGTTCAATTGCAGGCGCTCGCACAGGTAGTCGCCAAAGGACGCATCTTCGAGCAGCAGCGGCACTTCGTACAGGTAGTTGGTGGTGATCATTGGCAGCACGGCGCGCGGGTCAACGTCGCAGAAGAGGGCGATTTTGTCGCGCGTATCGTCATCAACCAGGTAGTCGCTGCGCGCGATGATGGCATCGGGCTGGATGCCGGCGCCGCGCAGGTCGCGGACGCTGTGCTGCGTGGGCTTGGTCTTGATCTCGTCGGTCGCGCCGACTTTGGGCAAAAAGGTGACGTGCACGTAGAACGTGCTGTCGCGCCCCACGTCGCGGCGCATCTGGCGAATTGCTTCCAGGAAGGGCATGGCTTCGATGTCGCCCACTGTGCCGCCCACCTCGACAATGACGACATCGGCGGTGCTGCTTTTCGCCACCAGACCGATGCGGCGCTTGATCTCATTGGTGACGTGCGGCACGACCTGAATCGTCTTGCCCAGGAAATCACCGCGCCGCTCGCGGGTGATGACTTCGTTGTAAACCTGGCCGGTCGTCACGTTGCAGGCGCGGGTCAGATTTTCGTCGATGAAGCGCTCATAGTGGCCAAGATCGAGGTCTGTCTCTGCGCCATCTTCGGTCACGAACACCTCGCCATGCTGATAGGGCGACATCGTGCCGGGATCGACGTTCAGATACGGGTCCAGTTTTTGGATGGACACACGCAGGCCGCGAGATTTGAGCACGCGGCCAATGGCTGCTGCCGTGACTCCCTTTCCCACCGAGCTGACGACGCCGCCGGTGCAGAAAATGTACTTTGGCATGTAGCACTCCAGTGAAAATGCGCCCACAAGCCCGGTCATGCCACCGGGTGCGGCATTTTCATCCGCTGTGGTGAACCACCGGTTCATGGGCAACTCCTTCCTCGATCCTCGATGA
>DAOTYS010000358.1:0-4021 GCA_034434575.1 Thermoflexales bacterium | reverse complement strand
GGTGATTCCGGGATGACAACAACAAGGATGAGACGGCGAGTGTATCTCGATTATTCGGCGACAACACCTGTCGCGCCGGAAGTGAAGCACGCGCTGGAGCCGTTTCTCACAGAGACGTATGGCAATGCGGCTTCTTTGCACAGCTATGGCCGCGAGGCGGCTGCTGCCCTGGACGAGGCGCACCAGGTGGTCGCCTGCGCCATCGGCGCGCGCGCCAGCGAAATTGTCTTCACCGGCTGCGGCACCGAGTCCGACAACCTGGCGCTGCGCGGCGTCGCCTTTGCCGCGCGACAACGGGGCCGAGGCAACCACATCATCAGCGCGCCGACCGAGCATCACGCCGTCGAGGGCACGCTGCATCAGTTGCAGGACATGTTCGGCTTCGAGGTGACGATGTTGCCGGTGGATGGATGCGGCCGCGTCGATCCAGATGATGTCCGGCGCGCCATCCGGCCCGACACTGTGCTGGTCAGCGTGATGACAGCCAATAACGAGGTGGGCACCCTCGAGCCGGTTGCGGCGATCGGCCGCATCTGCCGCGAGCACGGCATTCCGTTTCACACCGACGCAGTGCAATGTCCGGCCTATCTGCCGATCAACGTCGAGGAGATCAACGCCGATTTGCTGGCGCTGTCTTCGCACAAGTTCTATGGCCCCAAAGGCGTTGGCGTGCTGTACATCCGTGACGGCGCGCCCTACATTCCCACCCTGACCGGCGGCGGGCACGAGCGCGGCCGGCGCGCCGGCACGGTGAATGTGGCCGGCGCCGTGGCGACTGCCGCAGCCTTGAAATACGTGGCCGGCCAGCGCGAAGAACAGGCGGCTCGCCTGCAGCGCCTGCGCGACCGGTTGATCGCCGGCATCCTGGCCGCTGTGCCCGATGCGCGCGTCAGCGGCCATCCGCAGAACCGGCTGCCACATCACGCCAGCTTTGTGTTCAAAGGCGTGGATGGCGAGACGCTGCTCATGGCGCTGGATGTGGAGGGGATTGCCGTGAGCACCGGCTCGGCCTGCGCCAGCGGCGACCCGGAGCCGTCGCCGGTGTTGCTGGCAATGGGCATCCCACGCGAGTGGGCGCTGGGCGGTCTGCGCGTGTCACTCGGCTATCACACCACCGATGAAGACATTGCGTATGTGGTGGAGAAGCTGCCGCGCTGTGTCGAACAGGTGCGGCGTTCGATGGCCGATTTCTGAGACTTGAAGGCGCAGTGAACAAGCAGCCAGTCATGACAGACGCGCGCCCGCAGATGAGCGGCTCCAAAGCCCGCGTCGTGGTGGCAATGTCCGGCGGGGTCGATTCGTCGGTGGCGGCGGCATTGCTGGTCGAGCAAGGCTACGACGTAATCGGCATCATGCTGCGCCTGTGGGCCGAGCCGGCCAGCGGCGCCGGCCCGCAGCACGCCAATCGCTGTTGCGCGCCAGAAGCCGTAGCCGACGCCCGCGCGATCGCGCGGCAACTGGGCATTCCGTTCTACGACATCCACGCCGAAAGCGTGTTCAAAGAGAAAGTGGTCGATCCCTGGATCAGGGCCTATGGCGAGGCAACCACCCCGAATCCATGCTTCAATTGCAACCGTTCCATCCGGTTCGGGTTTCTGATGCAGCGCGCGCTGGCGCTGGGCGCGGACTTTCTGGCGACGGGGCACTATGCGCGCATTGCCGTCACGCAGAGCGAGAGCGCATCGGTCAATCCGGATCAACCGCCTGTGCGCTACCGACTGCTGAAAGGCGTGGATGCAAAGAAAGACCAATCCTACGTGCTGCACGTGCTCGGGCAGCGCGATCTCGCCCGCGCGCTGTTTCCATGTGGCGACTTCACCAAACAGCAGGTGCGTGAGATGGCCCGGCGCTTCGGCCTGCCCACCGCCGAGCGCGCCGAGAGCCAGGATTTGTGCTTTTTGACGCAAGGGGACTATCGGGGTTTTCTGTTGCGACAGGCCCCCGGCATTGCAACGCCCGGCCCGATATTGAACACGCGCGGCGAGGTGATCGGTCAGCATGAGGGCTTGCCGTTCTACACCATCGGCCAGCGGCGCGGGTTGAACATCGCGCCGCAGAGCGCGCGCGCAGAAGCGCTCTACGTGCTCAGGCTGGACCCGGCGCGCAATGCGGTGATCGTCGGGCCGGCTGACGCGCTGGGGGTTCAGCAGATCGTTGTCAGGCGGATGCACTATGTGAGCGGGGAAGCGCCAGAAGAGCCGTTGCGGTGCAGCGCCAAAGTGCGTTACAAGGCGCGCGAGGCCGCCTGCACGCTTACCCCGTTGCCGGGCGGAGATGCGCAGATCGTCTTTGACGAACCACAGCGCGACGCCACGCCGGGGCAGGGACTGGTCGCCTATGACGGCGACGAGGTCATTGGCGGGGGTGTGATCGCGCGCGACGCATGAGTGACAACGCGCAAGTTGCCTGAGCCCTGGCTTCGACGGCTTCGACAAGCTCAGCCGCCGAAGCGCAGATGCCGTAGAACAAGCCGCCAGACTTGTCCCGTCCACACGCCGCCGGCGCCTGAGCCTGCCGAAAGCGACAGGATCAGGCGTCTGGCAACGCTGCCACGCCGGGCAGCACTTTGCCTTCCATGAACTCCAGCGACGCGCCGCCGCCGGTGCTGATGTGCGAGATCTGGTCGGCCACGCCGGCTTGTTCGACAGCCGCAACGGAATCGCCGCCGCCAATGACCGATGTGGCGCCCGAAGCCGCCACGGCTTTGGCGATCTCGGTGGTGCCGGTGGCGAACCTGGGGAACTCAAACACGCCCATGGGGCCGTTCCAGAAGATCGTCCGCGCGCCTTTCAGCGCGTCGATGTATTTGATGATGGTGTGCGGGCCGATATCGAGAATGCGCCAGCCGGGCTTGACCGCGCCGACGCTGACCGTCTCGCTGTTTGCATCGTTGCTGAACGCATCGGCCACCACCGCGTCCACGGGCAAAATGAGTTTGCCGCTGCACGTCGCCAGCAACTCACGCGCCTGCTCGATCGCCTCATTCTCAACCAGCGAGTCGCCCATCTCATACCCCTCGGCTTTGAGGAAGGTATTGGCCATCCCACCGCCGATGATGAGCTTGTCGGCCAGTTTGGCGAGATTCTCGATGACCGGCAACTTGTCACTGATCTTAGCGCCACCCAGGATGGCGACGAACGGGCGCTGGGGATTGTCGAGCACCCCACCGAGGTAATTGATTTCTTTCTCCATGAGGAAGCCGGCTGCGGCCGGCAGAAAGTGCGCAACCGCTTCCACAGAGGCATGGGCGCGATGCGCGCTGCCAAAGGCGTCGTTCACGTAGATGTCGCCGTGGGCGGCCAGTTGTTTGGCGAAATCGGGATCGTTCTTCTCCTCGGCTTTGTGGAAACGCAGGTTTTCCAGCACCAGCACATCGCCCGGCTTCAGCGCCCTGGACCTGGACTCCGCCACCTCGCCCACGCAGTCCTCGGCAAACTGGACGGGGCGATGAAGCAGCTCGCTAAGACGATCGGCGGCGGGCTTCAGGCTTTGAGAAGGATCGACTCCTTTGGGCCGGCCCAGGTGCGACATCAGCACAACAGACGCTCCCTGAGACAACAGGTAGTTAATGGTCGGCAGGGCAGCCCGGATGCGGGTGTCATCCGTGATCTGGCCATTCTTCAGCGGAACGTTGAAATCGACGCGCACCAGGACGCGCTTGCCGTTCAGATCCTGGAGATTCTTGACCGTGCGCTTGTTCAGTGGCATACATCCTCCGGGTGAGGCGCGAGATTGTGGTCTGGCCTCGATATAACAATTTGAGCCTGGGTTAACCCCAGGCTCAAATTCTATGCCAGAAGAGCGGAAACACAAACGAACACAACTGTGACACCGGCGCGCCATCAGCAATCAACGCTTCGGCGGCTGAGCGTATCGAAGCCGTTGAAGCACTCGCCGTTGCCTGAGCTTGCCGCAGGCAACGGCCACTTGCTCAGGTGTCAAGGCTCAGAACATCGTGACCAGTTTTCGGTCTTACGGTAAATCGATGCAAGGCTCACAACATCGTGTCCATTTTGCGTCT
>DAOTYS010000357.1:0-1881 GCA_034434575.1 Thermoflexales bacterium | reverse complement strand
CGTACATTCAGCCGGGCGAGACGCGCGACCTTACGCCAGTCGCGTTGGAAGCGTATCAGGGCGGCTGGCAACAGGGCGTGGACATCTACAAAGCCTGGCGCGACACGTGGATGAAGCCGCCGGCCATCCCGCAGTGGGCGCGCGAGCCGCACGCCTGGCAGCAGCTTCACATCAACTCGCCGGAGGATGAATTGCGCCTGCGCTTTGTCGATCTGCCCACCGTGGCCGCTGAATGCGCGCGGCATGGCGTCAAGGCCATCCAACTCGTTGGCTGGAACGATGGCGGGCAGGATCAAGGCAATCCGTCTCACGATCCCGATCCTCGCCTGGGCACGTTCGGCGAACTCAAGGCGGCTATCGCGCAGTGTCAGGCGCTAGGTGTCAAGATCATTTTGTTTGCCAAGTTCACCTGGGCCGACCGGGGCACGGAGTGGTTCCGCAAGGAGCTGGTGCGCCACGCCATTAAAAATCCCTATGGCGATTTCTATCACTATCAAGGATACCAGTATCAGACAGCCACGCAACTGCTCGACATCAACACCAAGCGGCTGATCCCCATGTGTTTCCTCAGTGACGAGTATCTGGCGCTGTGCGACCGCGAATTTCGCAAGATGGTCGAACTGGGCGCAGATGGAATTTTGTTCGATGAGTGTTTCCATCATTCTCCGGCGCTGCTGTGCTTCGACGAGAGCCATGGCCACCGCCGGGGCGCGCCAGTGTACGCCAACGACCGTCAACTGATCTGGAACTTCCATCGCATATCCGACCCGGCCAACTCCGATTTCCTCTTTGCTGGTGAAACATGCTACGATTGGCAACTGGAAGCGTACCATCTGTCGTATCTTCGCAGCGAGAGCAAGACCCACATCCCCCTGTCGCGGTACATGCTGCCGCACGCGCCGCTGATGACAGCCGTCACCGGCTTCAACGACCGCAACATGATCAACCAATGCCTGATGTATCGCTACATCGTCAGCTACGAGCCGTACAACTTCAAAGGCCATCTGGACGACTATCCACTGACGCTGGCCTACGGCAAGCAGATGGATGCGTTGCGCGCCGAGTTGCGCGACTATTTCTGGGATGGCGAGTTTCGCCACGAGGTCGGCGCAACGGTCACGGCAGACGGCAAGCCGCATCACCCATACGCTGTCTTTGTGAACCATCGCGCCGGCAAGCGCGGCCTGGTTATCTGCAACTACGACGAGCAAAAAACCGTGACTGTCCAGGTCGAACTTGACGCCGGCGCATTGGCCCAATACCGTCTGGTGGACGATCCGACCTGGAAGCCATGTGCAGCGGGGATCGCCATTCCGCCCTGCTCGGCGGCAGTGGCGATTGAGTGAGACTATCATCCCCTGGCGCTTGTCTGCAATCATGAGAGAAGCTATGAACACACGACAGATTCATGAGACATTCGAGAAGGGCGAGGGCATCTTCCGCATGGCGCCGGTGTTTGTGCCGCGCCGGTTCAGCCAGGCCGGCCAGCGGCTGCGCCTGCATCCCGACGATTATTACGCCCTGGGCACGCAGCGTGGCTCGATCAAGGAACGCTGGTTCTCATCGGTGATCCCGGCCATGAACGGCCCGCTGGCCCCGCCGGACGAAGGCATGAGCTACGTCGCGCCGAGCGAGCGGATCGAGGATAAGTTTCTGTTCAAAGACGCAGTGGACGAACTCGGCGCGGACTTGATCGGCGCGGAACTGAAGGACAAATACGGCACATGGCCCATGTACTCCAAATTCGTAACTGCCTAGCCGCCTGCAAGTAGGGAGACTGGCTGGCGGGCGAAGAGGTCGCGCAGCGTGGCGAAGACGTTGCGCCCCTGTTTGCGACAAGTAGAGATCACTGCCTGCAGGCGGGCATACACCGCTGCCCCC
>DAOTYS010000356.1:0-3600 GCA_034434575.1 Thermoflexales bacterium | reverse complement strand
TCAGCACTCAGCACTCACAACTCATAGTACAGATAGAACTCATAGGGGTGCGGGCGCAGGCGGACCGGGTCAACCTCGCGGCTGCGCTTATAGCTGATGTAGGTCTCGAGCAGGTCGGTGGTGAACACGCCGCCCTTGAGCAGGAAGTCGTGATCGGCTTCGAGCGCGGCCAGCGCCTCTTGCAGCGAGCCGGGCACCGTCCTGATGTTGGCCTTTTCCTCTTCCGGCAGTTCGAAGATATCCTTGTCCATTGGCGCG
Organism: Thermoflexales bacterium; assembly: GCA_034434575.1. Classification (GTDB taxonomy): domain Bacteria; phylum Chloroflexota; class Anaerolineae; order J036; family Brachytrichaceae; genus Roseilinea. Next base: position 3,342 of record DAOTYS010000356.1, on the reverse strand, counting down.
CCGGGGTCGATCTTGTTCTGGATGCCGTCCAGGCCGGCCATCAGCATGGCGCTGAACGCCAGGTAGGGGTTGCACAGCGGGTCCGGGCAGCGGAACTCCACGCGCTTGGCCTTCGGGCTTTGGCTGTACATCGGGATGCGACAGGCCGCCGATCGGTTGCGCTGCGAGTACACCAGGTTCACCGGCGCTTCGTAGCCCGGCACCAGCCGGCGATAAGAGTTGGTGGTGGGCGAGGTCAACGCCAGCAGCGCCGGCGCATGCTTCAACAGGCCGCCGATGTACCACAGCGCGATCTGCGACAGGCCGGCGTAGCCCTTCGGGTCGGCAAACAAGGGCTGGCCGCCGTTCCACAGACTCTGGTGGCAGTGCATGCCAGAGCCGTTGTCGGCAAACAGCGGCTTCGGCATGAAGGTCGCCGTCTTGCCGTTGCGCTCGGCCACGTTGTGCACCACGTATTTGTACGTTAACAGATTGTCGGCCATGCGCGTGAGCGGCGAGAAGCGCATGTCGATTTCGCACTGGCCGGCAGTGGCCACTTCGTGGTGATGCGTCTCCACCTCGATGCCCATTGAGATCAGCGTTATGGTCATCTGCGTGCGGATTTCCTGCAGCGAGTCCAGCGGCGACACCGGGAAATAGCCTTCCTTGTAGCGCGGGCGGTGGCCCAGGTTTGGTTTGCTGTCGTTCTGCCGGCCGCTGTTCCACACGCCTTCGTCGCTGTCCACAAAATAGTAGCCGCTGTGCTGGTTCTGGTCGAAGCGCACTGAGTCGAACACGAAGAACTCCGCCTCCGGCCCGAAGAAGATGGTGTCGGCGATGCCGGTGCTCTTCAGGTACGCCTCGGCCTTCTGCGCCACGTAGCGCGGGTCGCGCGTGTACATCTGGCCTGAAACCGGGTCTTTGACGTTGCAGATCAGCGACAAGGTTGGGACGCCGGTCGAGAACGGGTCGATGACTGCGGTGCCCGGATCCGGGATGAGCAGCATGTCGCTCTCCTGAATTGCCTGGAAGCCGCGGATCGACGAGCCGTCGAAGCCCAGGCCTTCAGCAAAAGCGTCTTCGTCGAGCTGGTTGATCGGCACGGTGAAGTGCTGCCACTGGCCCGGCAGGTCCACAAACTTGACATCGACCTGCGCGACCTTCTTCGACCGCGCAAACTCCAGGACATCCGCTGCGGTCTTCAGCGGCGCCGCCGGCGCATATCCGCCGCCCGGCAGGGATTCAGTTGGTACGGACAATTTTTCGCTCATGTGTAGTGTCTCCTTGTGTGTCACCACCGTGAAAAGATTTAGCAGACGTGCACTCACACCCGACGCGCGTCGCGGCGCATCCGCATGATTCGGCGCGACGGCGCCCATAAGCCCGGCGCCAACTGCCGCAGATCGAAAAACGAAGAGGTGATGGCTTTTGCGTTTCTGCGAAGCCATCACCTCTGGGTGACTCATCGATTCGCGCAACCCTGCGCGCCAGCCGGCCAGGCAACCGGCTGCATATACAGGGCGCGATTATATGTCGTTGGCCGGTTTCGTCAAGTTAATGACCGCATGACAGTTCAACAGGCTGGTTCTACGGCTGGTGACATGTATCAACGATAATCGAAGTTATGCGCACTGTCCACGCAGACGCCGGCAACACGCTTTTTGGATGAGGCACGGGTATGACGAGAGCGCCTTGCAAGCTGCCCGGCCGGATGGTGATCCTTGTGTTGGTTGGCATCGCAGTCAACATTGGAGTGAGCGCCAGCCCGGCCTCTTTGCCGCCAATGGCTCAAGCTGCCCGGTCATTCCCAGCCGCTCGCATGCAATCTCATCCGCCCACCCTGGCCGACTTCTGGGAGAGCGCCGCTCATTTCATTGTTGATGAGCCTTACACCGGACTGCCGATGGGTGAATCGGACACTGTGATTGCGCCGAACGGCGAATGGTGGTCCTATGTTCACGCCAGCGATCGCTCCGCTGGCGTGCGCGACTCGTGCGGCCAGCCGGTCGAGTTCCCCGGCTGTGTCGTGATCTATCGCAGCCGCGACAACGGCCGCCGCTTCAGTCTCGATCAGCCATTGTGCCAGTTCGTCTGCCGGACGTGCCCGTGCAAGCCGGAACGCGACCATGTCTTTCAACAGCAGTATCCGCGCGTGTATCAGAATCAGGGCGAATGGTGGATGGCCTATGAGCTTGGGGCTGGCGTCATGCTGCGCGTCTCGCGCGATGGCGCGCGCTGGAGCGAAGCGATGCGGGTGACCGGCACGGGCGTGTGGTCAAAGACGACTCGTCCATGTCAACCCTATGAGGAGATTGGCCCGCACCATTTTGCAATAGCCGGCTTTGACTGTCTGTCAGGCGCTCCCCCCGGCCTGTTCATTGCCGACCAGACACTCTATGTGTTTGTGGGCATGGGACAGAATCCGGGGCACATGGGCTGTCTCAAAGCGACGATTGGCCCTGCGCCGCGCGGGCTGCGCAATCTTGCCGGTTTGCGATTCAAGCCCTGCGCTCACAATCCCCTGTTCACCGGCGCTCCGCACTACGGCGACTCAACTGACCAAGGCACCATGAGCAATCCTTACTTCGACCATCGCACGATTTCTTCGGCTGATATTGTGCGCGTTGATGGCCGCTATTACATGCTGTTCGAGGGCACGCGCGGGCCGGGGCCGGGAGACGCCGGAGACACTCAGTTTGGACTGGGGCTGGCCCGCTCGCTCACCGATGCCATCGATGGGCCGTGGGAGCAGTTTCCCGGCAATCCGATCCTGATGGATTTGCCCGGCAATATCGGGCTGGGTCACGCTGACCTGGTGACGGACAATGCCGGCGTGACCTTCCTATTCACATCGCTGGATGGCTGGAGCCGTAGCCGGCTGCGGCTGGTGTGGCGGTGAGCCTACAGGACGATGACCTCAGCCGTTCGACCGGCCACAGACAGCCGCGCGCCCGGCTGAGCGTGCGCTGATCGCACGTAGCCCAGGGCCGCGTCGCCAGCCGGCGCGACACTGGTCATCACTCCCGCATCCGCGCCGTCTGCCAGCAGACGGTCGCCCGCTTGCGCTGGCGTGTCGCCCTTGCTGGTGAAGCGCAGACGCGCCAGCTTCTTTGCCAGTTGACCGCGCGACTCCATGCGCGCGATGATCTCCTGGCCGATGTAGCAGCCTTTCGTAAAGCTGATCGCGCCGACCAGGCCGGCTTCGAGCGGGATGTAGTCTTCGTTGATCTCGCTGGGAAAAGCCGGGTATCCGGCGGCGATGCGCAGCGTCTCATATTCGGCCAGGGGAGAGGGCGCTTGTGCGACGGGCGCATTCCGGCCGATCCAGTAATAGCCGGCGCCTTGCAGCGGGGCCGCCTTTAC
>DAOTYS010000355.1:0-9588 GCA_034434575.1 Thermoflexales bacterium | reverse complement strand
ATTGCCGCCATTCAGCGCGACACACGCCGGTTTATCCGGGCGCAGGACACGTGGTTCAGAGCCATCATTGCCGCCGCATCAGCGCAGGGCGCGCGCGTGTTCCATGAGCCGGGCGCGCAGTAGGGGCGAACAAGCGTTCGCCCCTGCTTTTAGCGCAGCACCCGGCCCTCCCCCTCGCGCCGGGTAACGCCGATCTGGTCGAGGTGTTCCAGCAGCGCCAGGGCATATTTGCGTGTCGTGCCAAAGGCATCCCGAAAGCCGGCCACCGTGATCTGCCCCTCCCGCAGAATGATATCTTTGACCTGCTGAATGGCCTGCTCGTAGGTCTCGCGCAGGAGCGCCACATCAGGGCTGACCTGCGTCAACACCCCGCGGCGCAGCAGAACGTCGAATACGGCATCGCCCACTGCCGCGCGGCATTCCTTCACAGACGGCGTGTTCCACGGAGCAGCCCGCATCTGAGCGAGCAACCCATCCACCATCCGCTGCTGATCTGGTGTGAAGCGGATCTCGAACTCCGGCAGCCGGACCGTGTCACCCTCGTCCACGAGCGCGTTGTCGCTCGCCGCAATGGCCAGCATGGCGTTGAAGTCGCGCGGCGAGAGTTGAAGCTTGCTGCGCAACGATTCACGCGGCATGCCGGCGGCCAAAGGCTGCGCGGCGTGATGCGCGCGCGTGTGCGCGACCGCTGCGTTGATGGCGTCTTGCCAGACGGTTGTCAGGGCGATCACCTCGCCGGCCGCCCGCGCCCGGCCGGCTGAAGCCAGCGCATCCCAGGCCGCCGCAAACGCGTCTGGCGCAAGGCCGGCCTGGCGGGCCGCTTCGGCGCGCGTGGCAAACCCCGCGCGCGCCAGCGCGCTCTCAAGCCGCTGATGCGGCGCGCCGTGCAGTCGCGCGCGCAGGCCGGCCAGCACATCCGGGTCGGCGCGGCCTGCGCGCCGGCGATGACGCCCCGGCGGATGCGGATCGACGATCGTGCCGCCCCCCAGCGTGATCGACGGCGAGGGCAGGCGGATGATGAAACGATCTCCCAATGCGACCGCGATCGGCGAGGCAAGCTCGATCTGCGCCCAGCCCGATGCGCCCGGCGGCAGTTCGTTGCCTTCGAGCAGCCGGACGCGCGCCACGCGCTCGCTCGCGCCGCAGAACAGCTTGACTTCGGCGTTGTGTTTCAGCGCAAAGGGCCGGCGTGTGGCCGAGGCGCGCCGGCTGGCTTCCTCGCCGAGCATTTCGATCTGCACGTCAAGCCGTGTGGATGGCTGAAGCCACCCCGGCGATGCGACGACATCTCCGCGAACCAGATCGCCCACATCCACGCCGGACAGGTTGGCCGCGACCCGGCTGCCCGGCAAGGCTGTGTCCAGATGGTGCTTGTGCGTCTGCAAGCCCCGGATGCGCGCGACGCGATGTCCGGGCAGTATCTCGACCTCGTCCCCAACTGTCAGAGTCCCGCCGATCAGCGTGCCGGTCACCACTGTGCCAAAGCCGGCCATGCTGAACACGCGATCGACCGGCAGGCGCGGCCGGCCGATGTCTTGTCGGCGCGGGGAGCGCTGCAACACGTCCTGCAACGCGACCAGCAGGTCAGGCAATCCCAGGCCGGCGCGGGCGCTGACCGGCACGATGGGCGCATCAGCGAAGCGCGTCGGCTGCAAGACCCGCGCCACGTCCGCGCGCAGCAGATCGATCCATTCAGCCGCCGGCGCCGGCAGCAGATCGATTTTGGTGAGGGCCACCACAGCAGCCGGGATGCGCAGCAGATCGAGGATGGCCAGATGCTCGTGGGTCTGCGGCATCGGCCCTTCATCGGCGGCAATGACGATCAGCGCGGCGTCGATCCCACCCACGCCGGCGAGCATGTTTGCGATGAAGTCGATGTGGCCGGGCACATCGATCAGACCGATGCTGTGAATCTCGGCTGGGGCGTCGGTGAGCGTGTCTGTTTGGGGCAGGTCGAGCCAGGCGAAGCCGAGGTCGATGGTCATCTGGCGGGCCTGTTCCTCGCGCAGGCGATCGGGGTCGATGCCGGTGAGCGCGCGCACCAGCGTCGATTTGCCGTGATCAACATGGCCGGCGGTTGCAACGACGCGCGTGGCAAAGCGGCCGGATTGCGGCTGAGATCGAGACATTACGAGATCAGGTCTTGATCCAGATCGTCACGGCCATCGTCGGAGGCGGTGTCATCCGCTTCGTCATGGGCGGCCCCGTTCGGGGGAATGCCGCCGGCGGCTTCGGCCTCGGCCTGGGTCTTCAGCTTGCGGCGCTGCCGCCGCGACAGGTTGACTTCGGACGGCAAATTCAGCCGGGCCTTTTCCAGCATCTGGTTGGCCTGCGACAGCCACTCGCGGCCGGCGGCGGCATAGGCCTTGCTGAAGGTGTCGATGATCTCATAGAGCGCCAGAATCTGCGGCTGATACTTCGACAATTCTTCTTCGAGCGCGCTGAGTCGAGGCTCGTAATCGGCGATGCGCCGGTCGCGGTCGTGCCATTTTTCTTCCTGCGACACGACAAAGTTCTTCCAGTTCTTATCCATCGCGTCGCGGAACTCGTCGGCCTGCCGTTTGGCGCGCGCTTCGTTGTCGCGCTGGATCTCGATCACCTCATTCAGCCGCACTTCAAAGCGATCGAGAGCGGATGGAATCTCGTTGAGCGCGCGGCGCACTTCCTCGCGCATTTGCACGAAGCCGGTGATCTGCGCGGCCACCGCATCGGCGCGCTCTTTCAGGCGTTCGACGATTTCGGCGTATTCAGCGAACTGGCGCTCGCGCCGGATGTCGGCGACGCGTTGCGCCTCGATCACCTGGCTCTGCGCTTCCAGAATGCGAGCGGCTTCTTCCAGTTCGGTTTGCTTGCGGCGGATGGCTTCGTCGAGCAGGAGCAACTGAGGCGGGAACTGCTCGATGCGCTTTCGGATATCCAGGACTTCTTGCTCCAGCGCCACGAGGCGCTTGTTGTCCTGCCGGCGCTGCTCTTCGAGGTAGGAAATGGAAGCGGCGGGAATGTCGAGCCGGCGTTCGATGTCGAGGACGGTCGATTGCGCCCGGCTGATAGCCTCGTTGAGCCGGGCGTCTTCCTGCTTCAGCGCCTCGAACTCATCGGCGTAGCGGGCATAGGGTTTGATCTCGCGCTTCTGCTCGTTCAATTGGCGCACCAGCGCCTCGATCTCGATCTGCCGGATGCGGGCCGACTCGCGCTCGGATTTGGCCCGCTGATCCTCGATGCGCTCGATCATCTGGCCAAACTCGGCGCGCACCTGTTCGACGACCGAAGTCCAACCCATGGACTTCTGCACCTGCTGTTTCAGATCGTTCAGTTGAGATTCGACGGCCTGGGCATAGCGGGCGCGCAGCTCGTTTTCTCGCGTCAGAGCGTCCACTTTTTCCTGCAACTGGATGATCTGGGCGCGGTCTTTGCGCCGCTCTTCATCCACGAACTGAATCAGGGCAGCCAGTTGGTTGATGTCCATAGTCAGAAGCCAGGGTTGCGATCGCGCAATGGTCACGAGGCGGAAGCCGCACGCCGGATCTCAGCCGGCCAGCGCCGAACCCTGGCGCTGCCAGCCAACAAACGATACCATAAAACCATAAACCGAGTGATTGACACAAACAGCCGATTCCGTATAATCTCGTTTGCTCGTTATTCAATGGACGCCATGCGGAACAACAGATCTGGCCGGGCCAGCGGATAACAATCGGGCAAAAAAGAAGGTGAGACTGTGACGCGTGTGACCGTCGATGAAGATGAGACCTTTGAGTCTGCGCTGAGGCGCTTCAACAAAATGGTGCAGGGCGACCGGGTGCTCTCCGAGGTGCGCCGCCGGCGCTTTTATGAGAAGCCCAGCGTTGTAGATAAGCGCAAGCGCGCTGCCAAGCTGCGCAAGAGCCGCCGGCAGACATCGCGACTGCTCCAGAACGAAATGTGATTGCCGCCGCGAAATCTCAACGAGCGTCGTAATACAATACGAGCGGGCAACAGCCCGCTCATTTGTTTTTCGGGCAGGGTAGTATGCCCGCCAAAACAACCAGGGAGTGAACAGAATCGGCATGGAATCCGCCCTGAAACAACAGATTCAAAACGACTTGAAACGCGCCATGCGGGACAACGATGAGCGCCGCAAGATCGCCATCCGGCAGATTGTGGCGCTGATCAAGAACGCCGAGGTTGAGGCGCGCACAGACGGGCGCGGCGGCGTGCTCAGCGACGAAGACATCCTGGCGCTCATCCGGCGTGAAATCAAACAGCACGAGGAATCGCTGTTGGAAGCGCGCAACGCTGGCCGGGACGACCTGGCAGCAGAGCAGACCGCCGAACTGGAGATCCTGCGCGCCTATCTGCCGCGTCAGATGAGCCGGGACGAGATCGCCGAAATGGCCAGACAGGTGATCGCCGAAGTGGGCGCCACCTCCCTCAAGCAGCAGGGCGAGGTGATGAAAGCGCTGTTGCCCCGGCGGAAAGATCGCGCCGAGGGCCGGCTGGTGAGCGAGATCGTGCGCGACTTGCTCAAATAGCCGCGCACACAACGGGAGGAGAGGAGTTCCGGATTGAGGACCAGGGACGGGTCGGCCACCATCGTGCTGTCAAAGCGCTCCGCTGTCGCGCTGATCGGCACGGCGGTGTTTGCGTTCGCTGGCGTCTTCGCGGCGCAACTGTCGCGCTACTACGCCACCGGCAACGTTACCATGACGGCCGGCCATGTGGCCCCGCGCGATATTCGCGCGCCGCGCCAGATCGCTTACATCAGCGAAGTTGAGACGAACCGCCAGCGCGACCTGGCTGCCGCCTCCGTAGCGCCGATCTTCACCCCGCCCGACGCGCATATCGCGCGCCAGCAACTGAGCGCCGTGCGCGAGGTGCTGAACGACATCACCGCCATTCGCAGCGATCCCGCGCTGGACGCCGCAGAGAAAACCAAACGCCTGACCAGCCTGCCGGATTTGCCCGTCGAGGCTGATCTGGCGGCGCGCATTCTGGCGATCAGCGATTCGCGCTGGCCGCGCCTGGGCGCGCAGGTCATGACCCTGCTGGACGAAGTGCTGCGCTCGCCCATCCGGCCCGACACCCTGAACAGCGTCAGGGCATCGCTGCCGGTCTATATCAGCCTGGAATTCAGCGCCGAAGAGGCGGCGGTGATCGCTGCTCTCGCTGCGCCCATGCTCGCGCCGAACAGCAATTACGACGCAGAAGCCACAGAAGCGGCGCGCCAGACGGCGCGCGAAGCCGTGCAGCCCATCGAGCGCCGCTACGAGGCCAACCAGATCATTGTGCGCAGCGGCCAGGTGCTGAGCGCGCTGGATGTGGAGGCGCTGGAGAAGCTGAATCTGAGCCGGCCCAATCTCACCTGGCCGGATGCGCTGAGCGCGCTCGTGCTGAGCGCGCTGGCAGTTGCCCTGATTGGCGGCGCCATGCTGCGCGGGCCGGACAACGCGCTCTCATCGGGCGCGCTCGCCTGGAGCGCCCTGGCGCGACGCCCGCAACGCATCGCACTGAGCGCCGTTTTGTTTGTCGCCGCCCTGTTTCTGGCCCGCATGCTGCTGCCCGGCCACAATCTGCTGCTCTTCCTCGCCCCTCTCGGCGCGGTGAGCGTTGCCATCACCAGCTGGTCTGGCGCGTTTGCCGGCATCGCCAGCGCCGTCGCGCTGGGCGGGCTGACAGCGCTCCCGCTCGACCAGTCGGTTGAGCTGGGCTTCTATTACATTTCGGGCGGTGTGATGGCGTGCGTGGTGGTCGGGCGCGGCGAGCGCATCAGCGATTACTTCCGGGCCGGCGTGGCCATGGCGGCGATGCAAGCCGGCGTCGTGCTCGCCTTTCACGCCAATGGCATTGTGGACGATGGGAGCGCGGCGCAGGTGGGCTATCTGCTCGCCGCTGCGCTGGCGAATGGTCTGTTATCTGCCGCGCTCGCGCCGGCCCTGCTCTATGTGGCCGGCCTGATCTTCGACATTGTCACCCCCATTCAACTGGTCGAACTCTCCCGGCCTTCTCACCCGCTGTTGCAGCGGCTGTTGACACACGCCCCCGGCACCTATCATCACAGCCTGATGGTCGCCAATCTGGCCGAACAGGCAGCCGAACGCATCGGCGCAGACTCGCTGTTGACGCGCGTCGGCGCGTACTATCACGACATTGGCAAGTCGCTGCACCCGTATTTCTTCATCGAAAATCAGGTGGACACGGGCAATGTGCACGACCAGCTCGACCCTCAAACCAGCTCGCGCATCCTGCAGAACCATGTGAAAGATGGAATGGATCTGGCCAGGAAGTTCCGTCTGCCGGGCCGCATCCGGGCCTTCATCACAGAGCATCACGGCACCCTGAAGACCAGCTATCAGTACACCCTGGCGGCGCAGGCCAACGGGGAGCCGGTGGACGAAACGCCTTTCCGCTACGCCGGCCCGCGCCCGCAATCGCGTGAAACGGCGCTGGTCATGCTGGCAGACGGCTGCGAGGCCGCCGTCCGCGCGCGCAAACCGGCCACACCGGAGGAAACTGAAGCCATTGTGCGCAAAGTCATCAGCGAACGGCTGGCCGACCATCAACTGGACGATGTCAACCTGACGCTGCGCGAAATGGAGTTGGTGCGTCAATCGTTCCTTGAAACATTGCGCGGCGCGTACCACCCGCGCATCGACTACCCGGAGGCCAATCGCGCGCCGGCGTCTTTGCCCGACACGGTGTCAGAGGTTGCGCCGGCCCCCCGCCCATCCGTTTTGACGCCAGAGCCGGCGCTGCCGCTGACGGGCGAACAGCCGCTGCAACCATGACGCCGCTGCGCTGCCAGGTCAACCTGCGCTGCCGGGCAAAATATCGGCGCCCCGGCCGGCTATCCCTTGCCCGCCGGGCCGCGCTGGCCGCCATCGCGCAATCGCGCGTGAGCGAGCCGGTGGCGCTGTCAATTGCACTCACCGACGACGAGGCGCTGCGCCAGCTCAACCGGCAGTTTCGCGGCATCGACCAGCCCACCGATGTGTTGTCGTTTGGCGGCGAGCAGTTTCGAGAAGGTCGCCTGCGCCCATCCGCGCCGGTCACTACAGCCCGACCGCCGGATGAGCCGATCTATCTGGGAGACATCGCCATCTCGATGGAGCGCTGCGCCGAGCAGGCCAGACAGGGCGGGCACTCAGAGGATGCCGAGTTGGCCTTGCTGGTGGCGCACGGCGCGCTGCACCTCCTCGGCTATGACCACGACACGCCGGCGCGCAAGGCGCGCATGTGGCAGGCCCAGGCGCGCGCGCTTGCCGTGTTGGGCCTGGCCGTCACGCCGCTGGAAAGCTGATCAGCGGCGATGCGCGTTTGGAGCGCCGGCATGAAAAATACTCCGCGCCCCGGAGATGGGGCGCGGAGCAAATGCGCTTGCAACCGTGCGTCGCGGTGGAGTCTCAACGCTGCGCAATCGGCAGGAAGACTTTGTTTGCCACAACTTCCACGGCGCTGCTCAGGTTGATGCCGGTGTCGGCGTTATCCACGAACACCTTCGGCTGATTGACGATCTGGCCCTCCAGAATCTGCGTCTGAACCACGTAGCTCAGCGTGTGTGACGCGCCGCCCGGCAGGTTGCCCGACCAGCTCACCGCGTTCAACACGGCTTGCGGGCCGAACCGCCCTGCGCCCAGCTCCTGGCCCGACAGCAACATGGCGAAGCTGCCGCTGTAGTTGCCGCCGCTGGCGCTGCCGGCCACGTAGGTCGTGCCGCTCGGAATCGGCGCGTAGATCAACACGTTGTTGATCTGGCCGGCGCCGGTGTTGGTGACAACCAGCGTGTAGGTGATGAGGTCGCCCTTGCGCACGACACCCAGCGTCTGCGTCACCGTCTCCAGCGAGCCGCTCAGCGGCGCCTCGCCTGCCGGCGGGTTGACATAGACAGCCTGCGCCGCGCTGAAGCCCAGCCCGCTCACCACAGCGAACACGTTTTCGATGGCCGGTGTGAGCGAGGTCAACACCGCTGTGATCTGGCCCCCGGCGTTTGTCGCGCCGCTGGCGGGTGAGAATGCGCCAACGCCGGCCAGGAAGTTCACGGCAACGCCGCCGACCGGGTTGCCATACTGATCCACAACCATCACCGTGCCTACGCTCTGGCTGATGCCATTGGCGTAGATCAGCGTTGGCGCAAGCGTGAAGGCGAAGCTGTGAGGCGCGCCGGGGGTGAAGGTCACCAGGGCTGTTGCTTCCAGGCTGCTCACCGTCGCCGTCACGGTCGCCACGCCGGCGGTTGCTGAGTTCAGCGTCACAACTGCATCACCGCCAGCAGTATTGGCCGTCCCGCCGCTCAGCGTGCCCAGATCGGCGGTAAACGTGATGGTCGTGCCGTCGGCCACGGCGTTGCCGTACTGGTCGGTGGCCGTCGCGGTCAGCGTGCTGCTGTTGCCTACCGGCAGGGTGGTCGGAACGGCGGTCAGCGTCAGCGTGAAGGGCGCGCCGGGGGTGAAGGTCACCAGGGTCGTCGCGTTCAGGCTGCCGACCGTCGCCGTGACGGTCGCCACGCCGGCGGTCGTCGAGTTCAGCGACACGGTCGCGTCGCCGCCGCTGGTGTTGGCTGTCCCGCTGCTGAGCGTGCCGAAGTCGGTGGCGAAGGTGATGGCCGTGCCATCCGCCACGGCATTGCCGTACTGGTCGGTGGCCGTCGCGGTCAGCGTGCTGCTGTTGCCCACCGGCAGGGTCGTCGGGACGGCAATCAGCGTCAGCGTGAAGGGTGCGCCGGGGGTGAAGGTCACCAGCGCCGTCGCGCTCAGGCTGCCGACGGTGGCGGTGACCGTCGCCACGCCGGCCGCCGTCGAGCTGAGCGTCGCCGTGGCCACGCCGCCCACGGTTGTCGCCGTGACCGGCGAGACGTTGCCCAGGCTGGTCGTGAAGCTGACCACTGTGCCGTCGGCGGCTGGGTCGCCGTTGGCGATTGTCACCGTCGCAGTCAGCAGGACGTTGTTGCCCACAACGGTGGCCGTGGGGTCAGCCGTCAGCGTCACAGTGGTCGGTGGGGCGGCCTCGAAGTCGAACAGCGTGATCTGGCTGCCCACGCCCACGCGCAGGCCGTCGGCGTAGCCTGTGCCGGTTGAGCTGCCGCCGCCAGCGCGGATGCCAACGAAGCCCAGCGGCACGCCCATCAGGGTGTTCGGGTGAATGGCTGCGTTCGGGTAGGCCGCCACGACCTGCGCGAACGTGCAGGGCACGAGGGAGGTGCATTGCGGCGCGCCGGGCAGAGTGGTGTACCAGCGCGGCGTCGGGTCGTTGCGCGCATCCACGATGTGCCACGCATCGGCGGGCAAAGACGGCGGCGAGTAGACCAGCCGGCCGCGGAAGCCGGTGTTGCCGTCGGTCACGTCATCATCCCAGCCGATGTTGATATAGGGCAACTGCGGCGAGGCGGATGGTATGCGCAGCCGATACTCGAACACGGTGATGTCGCTCAGCCGCGTGCCGGTGAAGATGGGCGAGAGATACATGTGCCGCCAGTTGACATCGGTGATGACCAGGCGCGCGCTGGCTGCGCCCAGCGTGGGGTCTGGCGGCGGCAGCACGATGTCGAACGGCAGCAGGCCGGTGCCCGGCCCGACCGTCTCGGTGATGTAGAACCAGCCACTGGTGATCACCGGCGTC
>DAOTYS010000354.1:0-4692 GCA_034434575.1 Thermoflexales bacterium | reverse complement strand
GAGACATTTTCCATCAAGCCGGCGCGTCGAGGATGAGCGTCACCGGCCCGTCGTTCACCAGCGACACGGCCATGTCTGCGCCAAACACGCCGGTCTCAACGCGCACCCCCTGCCGGCGCAACTGGTCGCAGAAATAGTCGATCAGCGGCTCTGCCACGTCGGGCCTGGCGGCGCGCGTAAAGTCGGGGCGCCGGCCTTTGCGCGCCTCGCCGTACAACGTGAACTGTGAGACCACCAGCGCCGCGCCGGCCACATCGCGCAGCGCGCGGTCGAAGTGCGACGGGCCGTCAACCGCGCGGAAGATGCGCAGGCCGGCGATTTTGGCCGCCAGCCAGTCGGCCTGGGCCGGCGTGTCGTCGTGCGTCACCCCCAGCAGGATCAGCACGCCGTGGTCGATCGCGCCCACGATGCGCCCCTCCACCGTGACCGAGGCCTGTGTGACGCGCTGAAGAATGGCTCGCATGAGCGCACAGTGTACGCGAATTGGACATTCCCGGAGTCTTGAAGACTCCGGGAATGTCACTATACTTTGCAGGCAGCGTCATGACCGAACACTCACCTGCTATGGATAGACAGCCCAACACCAACCACGGTGCCGGCGACGATTCATACGCCCAGGCGCTCGCCGCCTACCATCGCGCCCTGATCGCCGAACTGTCCAAACCCCGTTACGCCATCGACGAGCGTTTCGTGCGGTTGTTGCTGCTCCTCGATCAGGGCCGCGACGCGCAGGGCATCCGTTTCGTCGAGGACACCCGCAAGACCTACACCAACCTGCGCGATGTGCTGGCCGAGGTCGATGACCCGGCCCTGGTGCTGCTGGGCGCGCCGGGCAGCGGCAAAACCACCCTCCTGCGGCGTCTGCAGCTCGACGAGGCGCGCTTGCGCCTCGTCGGCGCAGCGCCACCCGCCCATCCCCTGACATACTTCGTGTCGCTCAATCGTTATCCGCTCTCGGCCAGCGACCCGCGCGCGTGGCTGGCGCAGGAATGGAACACGACCTGCCCCGGCCTGCCGCCGTTCGAGACGCTGGCCGCCGCCGGCGGTCTGCTGGTGTTGCTCGACGCCCTCAATGAGATGCGCCACACCAGCCGCGACGACCTGGCGGCGCGCATCGACCAGTGGCGCGACTTCCTGCGCCCCTTCACCGCGCCGGGCAACCGCGTTGTATTCACCTGCCGCAGTCTCGACTACAGCCTCCCGCTCAGCAGCGCAGAGGTCACCGTGCGCCAGGTCAACGTCAAACCGATGACCCCGGCCCAGATTCACGAGTTTCTCGACCGCTACCTGCCCGGCCAGTCCGGGCCGGTCTGGCAGGCGCTGCAACGCGACCCGCGCCTGCTCGATCTGTTCAGCACCCCGTATTTCCTGAAACTGCTGTGCGAGCAGGTCAGCGCCGGCCCCGCTGAGGCCAGCATCCCCACCGGTCGCGCCGCCCTCTTCACCGGCTTCATTCGCCGCACCCTGGCGCGCGAGATCGACGCGCGCAACCGGCTGCTGATCGACGACGGCCTGCTGGACGAGCGCGACCGCCGGCAGATCGCCACGCGCTCCTGGTCCACGCCGCAGCAGTTGCCCGAGCGCGGCTGCCTGATCCCCAAATTGAGCGCGCTGGCCTGCCACATGCAGCGCAGCGGCCTGCGCGGGCAGGCCGCCCAGGTGCGCCTGCCCGAGCCGGAAGCGCGCGCGGCGCTCGATCATCCCCGCGCGCGCGACATCCTCACCGCCGGCGCCCAGATCAACGCCCTGGACGAAGATGTGGCCCGCGATGACGTGCTGTTCTTCCATCAACTGCTGCAGGAGTTCTTCGCGGCCCGCCATCTGGCGCGCGCGCCCGACCCGGCGCTGGCTATCGTCGAATGGCGCGCCGATCGCGCGCGCCCCTCCCTGGCCGAGGTGATCGCGGGGCTGGCCGACCACGCGCCGCTGCCGCCCCTGCCGACCACAGGCTGGGAAGAGACCATCCTGCTGGCGGCGGCCATGAGCGACGATGTCGATGCCTTTGTGCGCCATCTGGCCGGCGCCAACCTGCCCCTGGCCGGCCGCTGCGCCGCCGCGCCCGATGTGGCAGACCGCCTGTCGCCCGCGCTCAAAGCGCAGTTGCAGCAACGGCTGATCGCCCGCACCGAGGACCCCGGCGCCGACCTGCGCGCCCGCATCGCCGCCGGCCAGGCCCTGGGCACACTGGGCGACCCGCGCTTCGAGATGCGCCACGGCCCGCACGGCGACTACCTGCTGCCACCCCTCGTCACCATCCCCGGCGGGGTCTACCCCATCGGCGACGATGCCAGCCCCTACGAGGACGAGCGGCCGGCGCACACGGTCGAACTGGCGGCCTTTCAGACAGGCCGTTTTCCCGTCACCAACGCCGAGTACGCCCTGTTCATGCGCGCCGGCGGGTATGACGACGCGCGCTGGTGGGACACACAGGCCGCCCAGGCGTGGCGCCGGGGCGAAGGGCAGGTCGAAGGCCAGCGCCAGTCCTGGCGCGAAAGTAGAAGCATGTGGCAGCGCATGAGCGAGGAACAGATCCGCGCGCTGGTCGCCCAGAACAGCCTCACCTCTCAACAGGTCGATGCCTTAATCACACTGTGCGCCTGGAGCGACGACACGTTCGAAGCGTGGCTGGCAAAGGCCGTGCCGGCCGGCGAACGCTACCGCCAACCGCGTTTCTGGGATGATCCCGATTTCAACAACCCGGCCCAGCCCGTGGTGGGCATCACGTGGTATGAGGCGCGCGCCTACTGCGCCTGGTTGTCGGCGCAGACCGGGCGCAGCTTTCGATTGCCGTCGGAAGCAGAGTGGGAAGCAGCCGCGCGCGGGCAGGCCGGTCGCGCCTATGCCTATGGCGCTGTGTTCGATCCGGCTTGCTGCAACACGTTCGAAAGTCACATCCGGCGCACGACGCCGGTGGGAATATTCCCCGGCGGCGAGACGCCCGAGGGCGTGGCCGATCTGTGTGGCAATGTGTGGGACTGGACCAGCAGCGCGTATCTCGACTATCCGTATGTATGGTCGCCTGAAAGAGAAGACCCAAATCATGCTGCGCCGGACCGGGCGCTGCGCGGCGGCTCGTGGAACCTCAATCAGGTCCTCGCGCGCGCAGTGTGCCGTTTCAGGCTCAGCCCGTACTTCAGCGACCTCAACTACGTCGGTTTTCGTGTTGTGGCTGCCCCTGTTCAAAACCTCTGACCTCTGGACCCTCTGTTCTCTGAAGCTCTGAGGCGCCGGCTCTGGGGAGAGGGGGTGCGGGGGAGAGGGCGCAGCCCTCTTCCCCGCAGGGGCGAAAAAATCGCATTTTTGGACGATGGGCGTTCAAAGCGCGCGGCGCCCCAGCACATGCGCGCGCAATCCCCACGTGTCTGCGTAACGCACGTGGTTGATCCAGCCCTGCACGCTGGCATCCAGTTCGGCAAAGGTGATCTTGCTGGCCTGATACAGGTCCAGATTGCGCTCGAAACGGCGCGTGAAGTTGACGACGTTGCGCCGTTTGACCCGGCGATGGGTGGGATAGACCACAAAGCCCAGCCAGGGAATGCCATCCTGTGTCGGCAGCACTTGCGCCTCGCGCTCGTGCATCGTCAGGCGCATGCCGGCCAGCCGGTCGACGATGGCGCGCTTCCACGCCCACAACTCGCGCTTGTCGTCGCCGAACAGCGCGAAGTCGTCCACGTAGCGCAGATAGGCCGGGCAGCGCAACTCGCGCGCGACAAACCAGTCCAGCGGGTTCATGTACACGTTCGACCAGAATTGCGAGGTGAGATTGCCGATCGGCAGGCCGCGCGGCCGGTTGAGCGCGAACAGATCGTCGCCGGGGAACAGCACGGGTGTGTACTCGCCGGCCAGCGCACCTGCGCCGCCGGCCAGGATGACATCGACCAACCACAAGACATCCTCGTCCCGGATCACCCGCGCGATCTCGTGGCGCAGCACGGTGTGATCGAGAGACGGAAAGTGCTGCGCGATATCGCAGCGCAACACGTAGCGGTATCGGCGCGCAAATCCCTGTAGCCGGTCGATGGCGCGATGCGTGCCCTTACCGATGCGGTTGGCGTAGCTGTCGGGGATGAACCGCGCGTCGAAGATCGGCTCGATCAGATTACACAGCGCGTGGTGCGCGACCCGGTCGCGAAATGGCGCGGCGCTGATCAGCCGGCGCTTTGGCTCGTGAATGACGAAGTGACGATACGGGCCTGGCCGATACGCACGGCCGAGCAACTCGCCCTTGAGCATGACCAGTTGGTCGGCCACGTATTGCTCGAAGGCCGCCGCCGGTGGTCGCCGGCGCTTGCCGCGCGCGGCCCGGCTGAAAGCCAGCCACAGGTTGTCCCAGCTTATGATGGCGTCCATCATGGAAGACATGGTGATTCTCACCCAGACGTTCGATCTGCTGACATGGCTGCTGCCGCACTGCGACAAGTTCCCCAAAGCGCAGCGCTTTGGCGTGACGCAACGGCTGATGAACGCCGCGCTCGACTTTCAGGAAGCGCTATTCGAGGCCAACGCGCGCAAAGGCCGGGCGCGCCTGCAACACCTGGAGACCGCCGACGCCTGCCTGAGCAAGCTGCGCCTGTATCTGCGCCTGGCGTTCAAGTGGCGCTGGCTGACCAGCGGCCAGCACGAGCATGTCAGCCAGATGGTAACCCAGATCGGCCGGCTGCTCGGCGGGTGGATGCGACAGACCAAAGCGAC
>DAOTYS010000353.1:0-2043 GCA_034434575.1 Thermoflexales bacterium | reverse complement strand
CACAAATACGGCCATCGCCCTCATACGCGGGCGGAAGCCGAAACCGTCCTGGATGAGGTGGAAGCCTGGCAGGCCGAGTTCCGACGAACGTTGGGCGTTGGCTTCGTTTATGCGACCGACGAGTGGTATCTGGTCACCGGTCGGCGTGTGCCCCCCAAGCGGGCCTACGACGGACTGGCGCTGCAAGAAAACGGCCTGGGCATGGTGCGCGACTTTCTGGACGAATGGAGAAGAGTCAAGAAGGCGGAGTTGGGGATGAACCAATCAACGTCCCATTCTCAATTCTCAATTCTCAATTCTCAATTCAAAGAGGCGACCCTCGTCACCGGCAAGCTGTTCGCGCCGACGCTGGAGAAAACGGCGCGCGAATTCACGCGCATCACCGGTCTTCCCCTGCACGTGACGCCGATCACAAACGAGCGCCTGGGCGACACAATCACCGTCGCCGGCCTGTTGTGCGGCGAAGATGTCATCCGCCAGTTGCAGCGCGCTGATGCGTCGAGCGAGGTAGCTAACGATCTGATCATCCTGCCTCGCCTCATGTTCGATCACCCCAACGGTGTGGCACTGTACGATGTTTCGCCCATGGACATCGCCCGCGCTCTACATAAGCCGGTCGCGTTGGCCGATTGGATGGGTGACGTAGTGGACGCGTTCACAGGGAGCAATAAACTTCTGTTCACGCCGCATTCAGGCGAATCTCAGTCACCGATCGCGCGCGGGGGCGGCTGGGCGGTCGAGAAGTACCTGTAGCCCGCTCCGGCGCGATTCTCAACACACTCAAGCAAAAGGAGTTCTCAAGCCAGAGGTTCTACCATGCCCATCTTCAGAAGACGTCATCTCCCCTTGGCTTTTATTGCTGCACTGACCATCTGCGTCGGCAGCATCCACGGCGCGCACGCGCAGTCGCAAGGCGTCGAGCTGGTCGTCACGTCGCCAACACTCAACGTGCGCAGCGCGCCCAGCACCGGTGACAGCATCATCGGACAGCTCACTTGCGGCCAGAAAGTCATCGCCGATGCCAAGACGGCCGACGGCGCCTGGTACCGCATCAATTACAACGGCCGCTCTGGTTTCATCTATGCACAATTTGCCGTGGCCGGCGGCACGTGCGCGACGGCCAATGCGTCGGCTGCTCCGGCCGCATCCGCCCCGGCCGCCGGTGGCACCAACATCACCGTCACTTCCGAAGTCTTGAACGTGCGCAGCGCACCCAGCCTGAGCGGCTCGATCCTCGGCCGGCTGAAGCGCGGCGACATAGTATCGGCAACGGCCAGGACCACCGACGGTAAATGGTTGGAGATCGTCTACAACAACGGCAAGGGATATGTGTTCGCCCAATACACGTCGTTTGGCGGCGCGACGCCGGCTGCCGCGACCTTGGCTGCAGCGCCGGCTGCCGCAGCGCCGGCTGCCGCACCGCCTGCAGCGCCCAGTGGTAAGTGGACGTTCGAGCTGGGTGGGCATATGGGCAGCACAGCCGTGTTCGGACAGATGCGCGACATCGGCATGACCTGGGTGAAGTTCCAGACGCAAGACACTGATATCCCCGGACGAATTGCCGCCGCCAAGGCCGCCGGCCTGAAGGTGCTGATCGGCGCCGTTGGCGAGCGTTCCCGCGCAGCCGATCCCAACTACCACAAGGAGTTCGCCGCCTACCTGGCGCAACTAGTTACGCAGGGCGCCGATGGCATCGAGGTGTGGAACGAACCGAACCTCGACCGTGAATATGGCGGCCCCGGCAACGGACAGGTCAATCCTGAGAACTACGCCAACATGCTTCGCGAAGCCTACATCGCGATCAAGGCGGCCAACCCGAACGCGCTGGTGATCGGTGCAGCGATGGCCCCCACTGGCTATTTTGGCGGCAACTGCACCAACGCCGGCTGCGACGACGCTCCCTTCCTGCAACGCCTGGCTGCCACCGGCGCCGCACAATGGATGGATTGCATCGGCGCTCACCACAACGGCACCATGGTCGGCCCCGACCAGACCAGTGGTGCGCCGGTCGCCAACGACCACCATCAGTGGTACTTCTGGGGC
>DAOTYS010000352.1:0-2090 GCA_034434575.1 Thermoflexales bacterium | reverse complement strand
CGTTCTGGATTCTCCAGAAAGCGGCACATCTGTACAAGCAGATGTTTTGCGCTTTTATCGCCGAACTGGTTCGCGTGCCGGCTGCGGATGGCATCGCCCAGCCTGACCACTACCCGGCGCCAGTATTCGCGCTCATCTGGCTCGAGCGACTCTAAAAACTTGTCGAATAACTCGGCATCGCGATTGAGAATGATGTCGGTATTCATACCTCCACCTCGACCGGCAGCCAGAAATCATTGGGCAGAACTTTTGCGCTGCGGATGATGACGAAGTCCAGCATCGTGGTTTCGCGCACGCGCTCGACTTCGCTTTGTAGCCATTCGGGCGCCAGCTGCGAGATGATGACCTCGCTTACTCCGGCGCCGTACTTGCGGATGTGATACTGCAAGGTCTCTGCGAATGCGCCGGGCGACGTGGCGCGGTAATTCAGGTGTGTAGACATCTCAACCTCCCAAAACGAAGCGAACGATATCCATAAGCTGCTCGTCAAAAAAAACGAGCGTAACGCCGATGACCAGCCATGCCAGCAAGCAAATCATGAATATATCGAGAAATGAATATACTTTATTGGGTTTGTATTTGTTACCCATCTTTTCCCTCCAAATCCTCATTGTAGACCACCGGCATGACGGCCGCCTGCCAGGCCGGTGCAATCAATCGAATCGGCGCGCGAAATCCGGCCGAACGGATGATGATATCGTCGCCGGGCGCGGCCTCAATCGCATCGATTAAGTATTTCGCGTTGGCGCGCACGCAGAACTTGCTATCGCCGTCCGAGTTGATAACATCGGATACGCTGCCGTTATCGCCGCTGGCCGTGAGAATAATCTCGCCGGGCCCGGCCTCCAGCAATACCGCCTCGCCAAAAATGGCGCAGCGGCGCAGGGCGCGCATCATCACGCGCCGGTCGACGCGGTGCTCGGCGTAGTCGGCAAGGTCGTATTGTAAGATGCGGGTGTAGTCGGGGTATTTGTAGTCGTACAACTGCGCACGCAGCAGCACATTGCCGGACTCGAATACAATGCTGCCGCCAACCGTCTCGAAGCCAACCGGCGCGTCCGGTTCGAGGATGCCGTTTAGCATCTGGAGCGCGCGCAGCGGCACGATAATACCGGTCGGGAATTCAAACGTCTTCACGGCCAGCCGAAAGCCGTCGGTTGCGGCGGCGAAGCCGTTTTCGGCGTCGAAATATACCGCGTCTAGATTGCGTGTACCATCGCCGGCCGCCGCAAACCCGACTTCACGGAATGCGCCGAGCAGGTTGGCCGACGGCCGCTCCGGGTTGTAATCGGGCGGGTCGGGATAGTCGGACGCATCGGCGGTGGTAAGCCGGAACTCGCTGCGCGCACCGGTCAAAACCATCTCGCGCTCATCCAGCTCGACGCCCACCTCTTTGTCGTCCATGCTGGCAAGCACATCGCCGAATACGGCCGCGTTGACACAGCAATAAACCGCGCCGTCAATTTTTCCGGATACGGCGCGGATACCGATATCGATGTCGGAGCCGAACGCATCGACTCCGCTCTCGCAAATACCAACGCGCATCATGCGCAGCAGGAAGATGGGCGCAGCTGCCCGCACCGCAATGCGCGCTTTCGAGACGACCTCGGCCAGTAATTTCTTTTCAATTTTCATTTTCAGTCCTCCTTATCGGTTTTCATTTTCCCGGCCAGCAGCCGGGCGGCTTCCCCAACCCGCAGCGCGCCGCGCTCATCGCGCACGGCCGGCAGCATGCGCCGCTCGTTCTCGTCGCGCGTCACAAGTGACTCGTAAATGCGTTCGAAACGCATGCGCACGTAGTGCAGCTGGTTGTAGTCGGTATAACAGATATCGCGCCAGCCGGTCAATTGCGCGGCGGCCGCGATGATGGGGTGCTCGAATTCCGGCGGGTAATACGCGCCGTGCGTTTCGGCCCGGCGCAAGACGAGCGCCCAGGCCTCATCGGCGGTGGGGTAATTGGGTTTGGTCAGGTCGAGCGCCTCGCCGCGCCACTCGGCCGGCTTGGGAAACCACTGCGACTTCGCCATCCAGGCCTGCGCCGCAACCGACAAGATGCCGTCATCGATGTCGGCGAGCAGGGCGTGATAGGT
>DAOTYS010000351.1:0-15459 GCA_034434575.1 Thermoflexales bacterium | reverse complement strand
CTTGCCGCCTTCACCGAGCGTTGTCAGCAATTCCTCATGCACGATCTTGACGACTGCCTGGCCGGGCGTCAGGCTCTTGTGCACCTCGGCGCCGACAGCTCGCTCGCGCACGCGCGCAAGGAAGTCCTTGACCACCTTGAAGTTCACGTCGGCTTCGAGCAGCGCGACGCGCACCTCGCGCAAGGCGACATCGACATCGCCCTCGGTGAGGATGCCGCGTTTGTTCAGCCGGTCAAAGACGGCTTGCAGTTTGTCGCTCAGGTTCTCAAACATGGTGACTCGGCCCGCTGCAAACAGATGGACGAAAGCGGGGTATTCTAACCTGTGGCGGGAATGCGCGTCAAGCGCGCCGGGCGCGCGTTTGCGCGTTTTCTGCGGCAAGATTTTTCGTTACTCCGGCCGCCAGCGCGACATGCTAGAATCATCGCGCAATTTGCCCACATCGGGGCGGTGGCGGAACTGGCAGACGCCGGAGACTTAAAATCTCTTGCTGGCAACCCCAGCGTGTGGGTTCGAGTCCCACCCGCCCCACTTTTCAAAGGAACAAGGAAGAACTTCCTGGAGCAGTTCCATCCAGTAGGCAGTTTCATCGAGTTCCTTCAGTCCGCCTTGCATGAGGCTGATGAAATCGGGATTCGATTTAGCCCGGCGGGCTTCACGGTAATGCGCTCCAACCGATGTCCCCGAACGAAGCAACTGCTTCCCGACTTCTCTTGTTCCTTCATCCCTCTTCCTTTTCCTTGATCCTTTCCTCAACGCGATCGCACCAGTAATGCACAATGAAGGCATGCGCTTCCTGAATGCGGGCAGTGCTGCGGCTGGGGACAGCCACCACATGCGCCGCCCGGCCTCCCACCAGGCCAGCCGCGCCAGTCAGGGCAATCGTGACTCCGCCCAGACTGTTTGCCGCGTCAAGGGCCCTGAGCACGTTGGGCGACTTGCCGCTGGTCGTGATGCCAATGACGATGTCGCCGGCCTGCGTGAACCCTTCCACCTGCCGCGAGAACAGGCTGTCGTAGCCGAAATCGTTGGCGATGCAGGTCACGACGCCGCTATCGGCCGTCAGCGCGATGCACGGCAACGACCGGCGCACCGGCCCGTACTTGCCCACCAGTTCGCCGGCCAGATGTTGCGCCTGCGCGGCGCTGCCGCCATTGCCGAACACAATCACTTTGCGGCCGGCCAGCAACGCATCGCCGATCGCCGTCGCCGTCCGCTCGATCACATCGGCAATTTCATCCAGCCGCGCCAGCGCGCTCACGCTGTCTTGCAGCGCGCGCTGAAACAGGCTCGCTCCCTGGGTAGACTGCCGGCCCCCCCTGGCGCTGATGGCGGCCATCAACGCAGCCACATCGCCCAACCGCGCGCCCAGTTGCGCCGGCACAACCCGGCATGCCGCCGCCGCCTGCGGCAGGCACTCGCGCCGGATCACTTCGCGCGCCGGGGCCAGCAACACATCACCTAATGCCGCTGCCAGGCTGCCCAACACGATGACATCCGGGTTGAGCGTGTCGATCAGATTCGCCAGCCCCCGGCCAAGCCATTGGCCGCACTCGCGCACGATGCGCAGCGCGTCGCGCTCGCCAGCCAGCGCCTGCGTCACCAACTCGCGGGTGGTCAGCGTCTGCGGCCAGCGCCCCGGCATCTGCCAGTGCGCCCACTTGACCATGCCGGCGCCGCTGCAAAACGCTTCCCACGAGCCAACCTTGCCAAACTCGCGCGGGCCGTAATCGGCCAGCCGGACATGGCCGACTTCGCCGGCAGTGTCGCTGGCGCCCCGATAGATGCGCCCATCGATGATGATGCCGCCGCCGAAGCCCGTGCCGGCGGTGAGAAAGATCAGATTGCGCGCGCCGCGCCCGGCCCCGAAGTGAAACTCGGCGAGCGCGCCAGCATTGCCATCATGTTCGACATACGTCGGCAACCCATACCGTTCGGTCAACAAATCCTTCAACGGCACGCGATCCCATGTGGGCAGATGCGGCGGCGCAAGAATAAGGCCCGGCTCGATCTGCAACGGTCCACCGATGGACACGCTGACCGCGCTCACCGTTCGCCCTGCGTTGCGCGCCTCTGCCAACACCGCGTCAGCCTGCGCGCACATGCGTTCGAATGTGGTCTGAAAGGGGTCTTGCGCCCGGGTTGGAATCTGGCGTCGCTGGAGCACGCTGGCGTCATGGCCCCCCTCCAGAACGGCGGTCTTGGTGCCGCCGATGTCAAAGGCAAGAATGGTCTCCATTCTGTATTCTGTGCTCTGTGTTCTGCATCAGTGCATCGACATGGCCTCAAGCTGGCTGTCGATGGGCGGATCGTCTGGCCGGCGCTGAACGCGCTGATAGGCGCCGTCGGGCAACAACTCGCGCGCTTTGACGTTATCGCGCAGTTGCAGTTCCAGAATCTCCTGTAGCACGCGCCGTTTCAGCGCAGGATCGAGAATCGGAAACAGCGTTTCCACGCGCCGGTCCAGGTTGCGCTGCATGATGTCCGCACTGCCGATATAGATATCCGGCTGGGCGTCGTTGTGGAAATAGTAAACGCGACTGTGTTCGAGGAAGCGCCCCACGATACTGATCACGCGGATATTGTCGCTGACGCCGGGCACGCGGGGGCGCAGACAACACATCCCGCGCACGATCAAGTCTACGCGCACGCCGGCCTGCGACGCCCTGTAGAGGGCGTCAATCAGCGGCGGATCGACCAGCGCGTTCATCTTGAAGATCAGGCGGCCATTGCCGCGCTCGCGGTGAACGGCGATCTCGCGCTCGATCAACGCGAGAAGACTCTGCCGCAGATTGACCGGCGCGACCAGAAAACGCCGGTACTGGTCCTGATAGGAGTAGCCGGTCAGGTAATTGAACAGATCGGTCGCATCCTCGCCGATGTCGTCGCGGCAGGTGAACAGTCCGATGTCGGTGTAGATGCGGGCGGTGGTGGCGTTGTAGTTGCCGGTGCCCAGATGCACATAGCGCCGGATGCGATCCGCTTCGCGGCGCACCACAAGCGCGACTTTGCAGTGCACTTTCAAGCGCGGCAGGCCGTACACAACGTGCACGCCCTCGTCTTCCAGCGCCCGCGCCCACTGGATGTTGTTCTGCTCGTCGAAGCGCGCCTTCAGCTCCACCAGCACGGCCACCTGCTTGCCGGCCTGGATGGCCTCGATCAGCGCCTGCACCACCGGCGCATTCTGGCCGACGCGATACAGCGTCATCTTGATCGCCAGCACATTCGGGTCGCGCGCCGCGCCGCGAATGAAGTCGATCACCGGCGAAAAGGAATCGTAGGGGTGATGCACCATCTGGTCCCCGCTGCGGATGATGGTGAACAGATCGTCGGGGTTGTTGGCGATGTTCATCGAGCGCAGCAGGCCGGGCAAGTGCGGCTGGTGCGGCGAGTCCTTCAGCCGGGGCAGAGGCAGCCGGTGCAGTTCCATCAGCGCGCTCAAATCGAGCGGCCCGCACACGCGATACACATCGCGCACTTCAAGCCCCAGGTTCTCCACCAGGATGTCGCGGTCTTCGTCCGGCATATCGCGGGCAATCTCCAGGCGCACCGCCGAGCCAAAGCGCCGATCCTGCATCACGCGCTCGATGGTGGCGAGAAGGTCGTCCGCCTCATCCACCTGAATCTCCAGGTCTGTGTCGCGCGTGACGCGGAAGGCATGAACGCGCAGGATCTCCATGCCAGTGAACAACTTCTGAATATTGGCGGCAATCAGTTCATCGAGCCAGATAAACAAATAGGGATTGCCGTCGCCTTCCACATTGTCCGAGATGGGGACCAGCCGGGGCAGCACCGGCGGCACCTTCACCCGCGCGAATCGCTCGCGGCCGCTGCGCGTGCGCACCACCACCGCCAGACTCAGGCTCAGATTGCTGATGTGCGGGAACGGATGGCCAGGGTCAAATGCCAACGGCGTCAGCACTGGATAGACTTCGCGGTTGAAGTAGTCGGCCGCCCGCGCGCGCTGTTCCGGCGTCAGGTCTGCGAAGTCCAACACATGCACGCCCTGCGCAGCCAGAGCCGGCCTGACCATCTCCTGCCACGTCCGCGAGTGCTCCTCGATCAGCGGCGTCAGCGCGGAAACGATGTTGTCGAGCGTGGCGCTGGGCGTCAACCCATCCGGCGACAATTCCTCGACCCCTGCGGCAATCTGTTTCTTCACACCCGACACCCGGATCATGAAAAACTCGTCGAGGTTGGTGGTGAAGATAGACAGGAATTTGGCGCGCTCGAGCAACGGCTGTTGAGGGTCCTGCGCCTCCTGCAACACGCGCCGATTGAACTCGATCCAGCTCAACTCGCGGTTGATATAGCTCGACGGCGGAAAGGGGTTGTCCATATCTGGGCCTTCGGCCAAATCCGCCCCGGCGATCGCCGCAGGGTTTGTAACTGGCCAGGTTCGCGCTATCTTACCAGAGTAAAATGCGCCCGCAATGACGAATTCCGTAGAGCAGTGGGTCGAACTTTCAATCGAAACCGACAGCGAACTGGCCGAGGCCATCAGCGAGGCCATCTACCCCTTCGTTGAGGGCGGCGTGGCGCTCGAACAGACCAACTTCAACGACCGCATCGCCGACCGGTGGGAAGACGAAACAGCCAGCGGGCCGGTCGTGGTGCGCGCCTACCTGCCGCGCGACGAAACGCTCGAAGAACGCCGCGCCGGCGTCGAGCGCGCGTTGCGCTGCCTCAACCTGATCCGTCCGGTTCCGCAGCCGGCCTGGCGCGATGTGGCGCAGGCAGACTGGGCCGAAGCGTGGAAGGCCGCTTTCAAGCCGGTGCGCATGGGCCACAACATCCTGGTTTGCCCATCGTGGATCGAGGCCGAACCCCAGCCCGGCGACATCGTGTTGACGCTCGACCCCGGTCTGGCGTTTGGCACCGGCCTGCATCCCACAACACAACTCTGCGCCGCCGCCCTCGAAGAGCGCATCCAGCCCGGCATGCGCGCGCTCGATGTGGGAACCGGCTCCGGCATCCTCTCCATCCTGGCGGTCAAGCTCGGCGCCGCCTCGGCGCTGGGCGTCGATATCGATGCGGAAGCGGTGCGCGCGGCGCGCGAGAACGTGGCGCGCAACGGCGTCGCAGACCGCGTCGCCATCGCGCTGGGATCATGGGAGCAGGCAGAAGGCGTTTACGATGTGGTGGTCGCCAACATTCTGGCCGGCGTAATTCGCCGCCTGCTCCGGGAAGGTCTGGGAAAGACGGGCCGCGCGTTCATTTTTTCCGGCATCCTCGACACACAGGCCGAGGAAGTGAAGGCAGCCCTGGGCGAAGCCGGCTTGCGCCTCGTGGATCAGAAACAGCGCGCGGACTGGATTTGCCTGGTATGCGAACAAGAGCAAACCACAAGCCACAAAGATCACGGAGCCGGAGAGAAATGACTTCGTGTCCTTTGTGCCGTGTGGTTCAGCGTGTCAGTATGCGTTGGGGTCAACCTGGCGGCGGGTGCTCATGCGATAGGTGATGCGGCCGCGCGTGAGGTCATAGGGGGACAACTCCACCTTGACGCGGTCGCCCAGCAAAATGCGAATGTAGAACTTGCGCATTTTGCCGGCCAGTGTGGCCAGCACCTCGTGCCCGCCATCGATCTTCACCTTAAACATCGTTCCGGGCAGGGCTTCAATCACCTCGCCTTCGACTTCGATCACGCCTTCCTTCTGCTTGTATGCGTCTTTTTGCCTGTTTGCCATAATTCCTTTCAAGGGTTGATTTGCGCGCCAATGGCGCTTCGACACGCTTGCCATTATAGACAACTGTAAAATCGTCGTCAACGCAAACCAACAGAATTCGGAGGCAGTATGAGTCAGTCGATCCAGTCCGCCCATTCACGCGTGGCGCTCTATCTCCAGGACGCCCACCCGTTGCGCGACGGCATGGCCTACGCGCAGTACGCCGAGCGGCGCGGATTCGAAGCCGTCTGGCAGGCAGAATCGCGCCTGGTGCGCGACGCCATTGTGCCGATGGCCGCCTTTGCCGCAGTCACCGAACGCATCAAAGTGGGCAGCGGCGTCATCAATAACTGGACCCGCAATGCCGCGCTTATCGCCGCGACATTTCTGACTCTGGACGACCTGGCGCCGGATCGGATCATCTGCGGCATCGGCGCGTGGTGGGACCCGCTGGCCAGGAACGTTGGCATCACTCGCGCCAAACCACTGCGCGCCATGCGCGAAGTGGTGACCGTGGTGCGCGACCTGCTGGCGATGAAGCGCGTCACGTTCCACGGCGAGTTCGTGCATCTGGACGGCGTGGAACTGGACATTGTGCACGGGCGCCGCGAGCCGCGCAACGTGCCCATCTACATCGGCGCCACCGGCGACCAGATGATGGAGTTGACCGGCGAGATCGCCGACGGCGTGGTGCTCAATTATCTGGTCGCGCCGCGCTACAACGAAAAGGCGCTGGCGCTGCTGGAGGCCGGCGCAAAGAAAGCCGGACGCAAACTCGATGACATCGACCGGCCTCAACTGGTGGTGTGCAGCGTCGATCACGACCGCAAAAAGGCGCTCGACAGCGCGCGCATGCTCGTCACGCAATACCTCGGCCAACAACCGCACATCATGAAGGCCAGCGGCGTGAGCGGCGATCTGCTCGAAGCAATCGGCAAAGTGCTCACCTGGCCGGCCACCGAAGAGCAAATCGAGCGCGCCATGCAACTCGTGCCGGACGATGTGGTGCAACTCATCACTGCCAGCGGGACGCCAGATGAAGCGCGCCGCAAGGTGGATGAGTATCGCGCCAATGGCTGCACCTGCCCCATCCTGTATCCATTGGGCGATGTGAAACTGATGATCGACACATTCGCCGGCCAGTCCTAGCACTGCGCCGGCAGGGAAAAGCGCATGATCCGAGTCGTGACGGATTCGACATCCGATCTGCCGCCCCAGGTGGCGCGCGATCTGGGCATTGGCGTCGTGCCGGTGATCACCGAAATCGATGGCGTCACCTACCGCGACGGCGTCGATCTGCAACGCGAGCAGTTCTTCGCCGAACTGCCCGCCTATCGAGACTGCAAGACAGCCGCCCCGCCGGCGTCGGATTTCACCGCCGTCTACGAGCAACAAATCGCCCAAGGCGCCACCGAGATCCTCTCGATCCATCTGGGCCGGCGCTACAGCGCCCTGTGCGACTCGGCCATGCTCGCGGCGCAGGAGATGACCGCGCGCGGCGTGCCCGTGCGCGTGATCGACTCGGGCACCCTCACCATCTGTCTGGGCTGGATGGCGCAAACCGCGGCGGAGATGGCCCAACACGGCGCCGACGCGCCCGGCATTCTGAAGGCCATCGACGCCATGCGGCCGCGCGGCGTCATCTACGCCATGGCCGACACGCTGAAGTACCTGCGCCGCAGCGGGCGGGTGAGCGCCCTCACCGCCGGGATCGGCGACCTGTTGCAGATCAAACTGCTGGTCGAAGTCAGCAACGGCGAGATCAACCAGCTTGATCGTGTGCGCGCGCGCGGGCGCGGCATCCAGCGGCTGATCGACGCCGCTCACCAGTTGGCTCGCCAGCGCCAGGGGGTCGAGCGCCTGGCAGTCCTGCATAGCGGCGGAGATGTGATGGACGACGTGCTGCGGGTGCAAGACAGCATGGCCGGCCTGCTGCCAGTGGCAGAACAGGAGATGATGTTGATCACCCCCGTGATCGGCGCGCACTTCGGCCCGCGCGGCGTCGGCGTGGCGCTCCTGACCCGCGTATAATCTTCCAGCGAAGGACGAACGACGCAGGACGAACGAGATATCGCTTCGTCTTCCGTCATTCGTCCTTTATCATCGAGAAGCAATATGCCAAACAGCGCCACCGAGAAACTGCTGAAAATTCTCAAGCTCGAAAGCCAGACCGGCTGCCAGGACAAAGCCGTCACGCGCGGCCTGGCGTCGTTCACCAAAGCCTGGCTGGCCGACGCAGCCAAAGCCAACATCGATCCCGCCTGGGCAGAGTCGGTTGCCGAAGACATGCGCGCCTACAGCGCCATGGCTGACGCTCAGTTGCGGCGGGCCGCGCTGAACGCGTTGATGCAGCGGTTGCAGGCGCCGCAGGCTGCGGGTGGCGCGCGGGCAGGGTCTGGAGAGCCGCCCGGCCCCAGGTCGCGCGCAGCCGCCAGCTTCGGCGGCGCCAGCGGCCCGGCCAATGCGCCGGCGGTCACCGCGCCGGCGCTGCGCCAACCCTCCACCACGCCATCAGAGTCCAGTTCAGCAACGCGGACCGCCCAGGATGAACAGGCAGGGTTGAGCGAACGCCAACCGCAAACGCCGCAGCCGCGCCCCCCCGAAGCGCGCGCCGCGCAGCCGGCTGAGACGCGCCAATCAACGGCGCGTCAGTCGCAGACACAGCAACCAGCGGCTCGCTCGCCGCTGGCGCCGCCTCAGCGCAGTCTGTCAGCCGTGACCGCGCGCCAATACACCAGCCTCGGCCTCGATGCGCCGATCACCAATATTGCCGGCATTGGCTCGTTCAACGCAGACAAGTTCGCCCGGCTGGGTGTGAAGACCATCCGCGATTTGTTGTATTTCTTCCCCACCCGCTACGATGACTACAGCGCGTTGAAGACCATCGACCGGCTCGAATACGGCGAGCAGGTCACCATCATTGGCCGGGTGGCCAGCGTGCGCAAACAAGCCACCCGAACCGGCATGCACATTCTGCGCGTGGTTGTCGAAGACGCCTCGGGCGCCATCGAGTGCTCATGGTTCACCTCGCAGCGCTTCATCGACGCCATGGCCCGGCAGTTCCAGCCAGGGCGCGAGATCGTCATCAGCGGCAAAGTGACCGAATACCTGGGCAAGCTGGTTTTCCAGAATCCGTCTCACGAGCCGGCGGAGAAGGAATGGATCACCGGCGGCAACATCGTGCCGGTGTACCGGCTGACCGAGGGCCTGGCGCCCCTGCTGGTGCGCCGGGTCATGAAGCGCGTGATCGAGTACTGGCCGCAGCGTGTGCCGGAAAGCCTGCCAGAGTCGGTGCGCCGGGAAGTCGGGCTGATGCCGGTCGGCGACGCCCTGCGCGAGATTCACTGGCCGCGCGACATGCGCGCGCGCGAGGCGGCGCGCCGCCGGCTGGCCTTCGATGAGCTATTTGAACTGCAGCTGGCCGTGCTGCGGCAGCGCCGCCTGTGGCGCAGCGAGCCGGCCCAGGCGCTGGACTTCGACGAATCCGCGTTGGCGCGATTGACTGCCGCCCTGCCCTACACGCTCACCGGCGCGCAACAACGCGCCATCGAGGCCATCCTGCGCGACCTGCGCCAGCCGGTCGCCATGCATCGCCTGCTGCAGGGCGACGTGGGATCCGGCAAAACCGTTGTGGCGGCGCTGGCCATGGCGATGGCGGCGACAGCCGGCGCCCAATCCGCCCTGATGGCGCCCACGGAGATTCTGGCCGAGCAACACTTTAACAATCTTAAAAAACTGTTCGCCGCCATGGCGGACAGCGGCGCGATCCCCCCCATCGAGACGCGGCTGCTCACTGGAAGCGTCCGGGCGGCGGACAAGCGCGCGATCTACGCCGAACTGGAAAGCGGCGCCGCGCGCGTTGCCATCGGCACGCACGCCCTCATCCAGGAGGGCGTGGCTTTCCAGAACCTGGGATTCGTCGTCGTGGACGAGCAGCACCGCTTTGGCGTGGCGCAGCGCAAGGCGTTGCGGCAGAAAGGGCGCGCATCGAACCCGCACACGCTGGTGATGACGGCGACGCCGATTCCGCGCACCCTGGCGCTGACCCTGTACGGCGACCTGGACAACACCGTGCTGGACGAAATGCCGCCCGGCCGTCAACCTGTCGAGACGCATTGGTTTGCGCCGGCCGAGCGCGAGCGCGCCTACTCCTTCGTGCGCAGCCAGATTCGCGACGGCCGCCAGGCATTCATCATCTGCCCGCTGGTCGAGGAATCGGAGAAGATCGAGGCCAAAGCGGCGGTGGAGGAACACGCCCGCCTGCAAACCGAAATCTTCCCGCAGTTCCGGCTGGGGCTGTTGCACGGGCGCATGAAGCCGGCGGAGAAGGAGGCAGTGATGGGAGCCTTCGCGCGCGGCGAACTCAACATCCTGGTCTCCACGTCCGTGGTCGAGGTCGGCATCGACGTGCCGAACGCCACCGTGATGATGATCGAGGGCGCCGATCGTTTCGGGCTGTCACAATTGCACCAGTTTCGCGGGCGCGTGGGGCGCGGTCAGCACCAATCGTACTGCCTGCTGATCGCCGACAGCAGCGCGGCGGTGAGCGACGAGCGCCTGCAAGCCATCGTTTCCACGCAGGATGGTTTCAAGCTGGCGGAGAAGGATCTGGAGATACGCGGGCCGGGAGAGTTCTTCGGCACGCGCCAAAGCGGCGAGCCGGAACTCAAGCTGGTGAACATGAACGACCGCGACTTATTGATGACAGCGCGCCAGCAGGCTGAAAAAGTGTTGGAGGCCGATCCGGACTTGCGCGCGCCGGAGCATCAGATTCTGGCAGAGCGCGTGGCCGCATTTCAGGCTGCGCGACAGACGCAGGGGGACGCGAGTTGAGGACAGTTGCCTATGCGCACGGCAAACACGCCGCCGCCCGAACAGACGAGTATCTGTTCAGCCAGCTCGTCCCATACATCGGCAACAAGCGCAAACTGATCGACCTGATTGGCCAGGCTATTGCGCAAACAGGCGCGCCGGCCGGGGGGACGTTCGTCGATTTTTTCGCCGGCAGCGGCATTGTGTCGCGGCTGGCAAAGAAGCTGGGCTACCGCGTCATCGCCAACGACTGGGAGCCGTACACGCAGCCGATCAACGAGTGCGCAATCGGCTGCAACGCGGCGCCGGCGTTCGCCAGGCTGGGCGGGTATGAGGCGGCCCTTGCCCGGCTCAACCATCTCCCCCCGCGCATCGATTGGGTCACACAGCACCTGTGCCCGCGCGACGACGCCGCATACGACGTGACGCGCGATCGCCTGTTCTACATGCGCAAGAACGGCATGCGCATCGACGCGATGCGCTGCCAGATCGAGGAATGGCAGCGCGAGGGATGGATCGACAACCGGGAGGCAGCCTGCCTCCTGGCCCCCCTGCTCTATCAGGCGTGCTACACCAGCAACACGAGCGGCGTGTTCAAGGGCTTTCACAACGGATGGGGCGGGCAGACCGGCACTGCGTTATACCGCATCGCCAGCGACCTGGCGCTGCGGCCGGCGATCTTCTTCGACAACGGGCTTGACAATCGGGTGACCTGCCTGGATGCGCAGGCGCTGGCCGAAGCGTTAGCCCGATCAGGCGAGGCCATCGACATTGCCTATCTGGACCCGCCTTACAACCAGCATCCCTATGCCAGCAACTACCATGTGCTGAACAGCATAACGCTCTGGGACAAGCCGGCGGTGAGTCCGCAGATCGACGGACGAACCAAGTCGGCCATTCGCACCGACTGGCGCACGGCGCGGCGCAGCGCGTACAACTATCGGCGCGAAGCGGCCGGGGCATATCGCGCGCTGCTAAACACCATTCAGGCCCGGCACATCCTGACCAGCTACAGCACCGATGGCATCATCCCGCTCAGCGAACTGATCGAGGCCAACACACAACGCGGGCGTGTTTCCGTTGTGATGCGCGGCTATAAGCGCTATCGCGTCAGTTCGCAGCGATTTTCGGCCAAGCCCATGAACGCCGAGTTCGTGCTTCTGGTCAACACACGCGCGAGCAACAGGACTGATCCCCAGGCGCTTGAGCGAGCCATCCTGGAGTCTGAAAAAGCCGCGCTCGAAGGCCACGCGGAGAGGCGGGGGGCGCAGACCCCGCGACACCAGCCATTTGTTGAGGGACAATTCGCATGTGAGGAAAGCCGGCCTGCCCGGCCGGCAGCATTACCATGACGATCGCACTATACCCCGGCACTTTCGATCCATTTCACAACGGGCATTTGAACATCGCGCAGCGCGCGCTGTCCCTGGTCGATCATCTGATCGTGGGCGTGTATTCATCGCCCCGCAAGCAGGCGTTGTTTTCACAAGCCGAGCGCATCCGGCTGGCCACCGAAGCCATGGCAACCCTCGACCACGGAGGGCGGGTCAGCGTATGCGGCTACGATACACTCACGATCAACTTTGCCCGCGCGCGAGGCGCCACTGTCATTGTGCGGGGCTTACGTAACAGCGTCGATTTCGACTACGAGTGGCAGATGGCCCAAACCAATCATTTTCTGGCCGAAGATGTGGAGGTTATGTGCCTGTTTGCCAATGAACCATTCACCTTTCTCAGCGCATCGCTGGTGCGCGAAGTGGCTTCGCTCGGCGGCGATGTGTCGCGGCTGGTGCCCGAGTGCGTTGCGCGCGCGATCGCAGGCATGCGCTTCTGACCATTGCGTGTAGATCAGCCCGCTGCGATCCTCGCGCCGATGTCCAACGCGCGTTCGCAGGCGTGCGCTTCTAGCCATTGCATGTAGAATTACGTCATGTGAGGTTGCGCTGCTTTGATGTGTGGCAGATCAAACTGGGGACAACTATGGATATACAGCATCTCTTAGGGCGACTCGAGGCCATTTTGTTGGAGAGCCGGCGCGTCCCCGGGACGAAGATGCGCCTGGTCGACGCCGACCGATGCTTTCAGTTGATCGACCAGATGGTCCTCGCCATTCCAGAAGAGATCAAGAAGGCGCAAAAAGTCGAACAGGAACATGACCGCATCGTCGCCCAGGCCCACGAGGAAGCTGAGCGGATTCGCGAAATGGCGCGCGAAGAGGCCGCCCAACTGGCCGACGACACAACGATCATGACCATCGCGCAGAACCGCGCCGAAGCCGTCGAGGAGCGCGCCCGGCGTGAAGCAGACCGGCTGCGCGCCGAAGCCGACAACTACGCCCTCGACACCCTGTTGCGCCTGCGTGAGGAAATGGAGCACATCACTGCCGTTGTCAGCAACGGCATTGCCAAGTTGGAGCGTGAATTCGCCGAACGCCAGAAGCAGATGCAAGGCAGTCTCAGCGAACCCGACACAGCGAAAACCGAGAAGGCTGCTTGATTGCGCCGATCCACCGCGCGGAAAAACGCCTCGTTGCGTTGTTTCTCGCCGCTTCATTTGCCCTCTTCAACCTGTACAGCCTGGCCACGCCGCTTTTCGAGGCTTCGGACGAAGCGTGGCACTATCCCTTCGTGCAACATCTGGCCAGTGGCGGCGGCCTGCCGGTGCAGCGCGCAGACCAGACTGACGCCGATGCGCCCTGGCGGCAGGAAGGCAGCCAGCCCCCTCTTTACTATGCGCTGGCCGCACTCGTGACGGTGCCGGTCGATGACTCGAACTGGCGTCAGATACGGCGCTTAAATCCACATGGCGACCTGGGCCTGGCCAGCCATGACGGCAATATGAACGTTGTCCTGCAGTCGCCAGCCGAACGATTTCCGTGGACTGGGGCGGCGCTGGCTGTTCGACTGGCCCGGCTGCTGTCGATCATCCTCTCGACACTGACCGTCTGGTTTGCCTGGCTGGCCGGGCGTGAGCTTTTCCCACCGCCACACCCAGACACCAGCCAGCCCGACCATGCCCTTTGGCTGCGCCTCGGCACAATGGTATTCACGGCCTGCGTGCCGATGTTCGCCTTCATCAGCGGGTCCATCAACAACGACAATGCGGCCGTTCTGTTCAGCACGATGGGGGTGTGGTGGGCGCTGCGCATCGCGCGCCGGCGCGACACTACACAGCGCGCTGCAATCATCGCCGGCCTGATCGCCAGCGCCGGCGCGCTCAGCAAATCGAGCGCGCTTGGGCTGATCGGCCTGTTCGGGCTGGCAGCGGTGTTGGCATCGATCAGCCGTGACGCGCAACGCCAAAGCCGGACATTCTCGCGCCTGGGGGGACATGTTGCGCGCCTCGCGCTCGACGCGGCGCGCTTCACCCTGGTCGTCGCGCTTGTCGTGGTCGTGTGCGCCGGCTGGTGGTTCGTCCGCAATCTGGCGCTCTATGGCGATCTGCTGGGGTGGAATGCTTTCCTCGACGCAGTGGGTCGCAGATCGCCGCCGGCTTCGCTGGCGCAACTGTGGACCGAGCGCGAAGGTTTTGTGCGATCCTATTGGGGTGTGTTTGGCGCGATGAATGTCCTCATGCCGCCACTGATCTATGATGCGCTCAACGGCATGTCAGTTGTGGCAGCAGCCGGCCTGATCTGGAGCCTGTTTCGTCCACGCAGCGCATCGCAACCCTCAGCCGGGTCTGCAACAGTCGGCGCAGCGCGCCCTGCTTCGATCGTCCATCATCTGGCAGCGCTGATATGCCGGCGCGCGCCGGCAATTCTGGGGCTGTTCTGGGTGGGGCTGATCTTTGTGGCATTCCTGCGTTGGACCTCGCTCACGCCCGCCTCACAGGGCCGGCTGATGTTTCCATGCATCGCCGTCATTGCCGCCGGCCTGAGCTATGGGCTGTTTCGCATTCATCGCGCCACATTGTGGGTCGGCATGGCGCTCCTGGCGGCAGTGGCCGTGGCCATGCCGTTTGCCGTGATCGCGCCGGCATACGCGCCGCCACCCGATGCCTGGACAGCCCGTCTGCCCATCCCGATCAACGCCGATTTTGGCGGCGTGGCGCGGCTCGTGGAGGGGCGCGCCTCTGCCGAACGCGCAATGCCAGGAGACGAAGTGTCGCTCTACCTGAACTGGCAATTGACTGCGCCGGCGCCGGCCAACTACAGTGTCTTTGTCCATTTGATTGACGAGCACGACGTGATCGTGGCTCAGCGCGATATGCACCCCGGCCAGGGCCGGCTGGCGCTGAGCGAGGAGCCGGCGGGCAGACGCTGGAGCGACTTCTATACCGTGCGGATTCCGGCGCTGGCGCATGCGCCCCGCGCCATGCGTTGGGCGGTGGGCGTCTACGACTTTAACACCGGACAAAGGCTGCGCTTGCCAGACGGGGCAGATCGCGCCATTTTTGGCGCACTCACACTGAAAGAGCGCAGTGAGCGCGCGAGCAGCGCGCTCTTGCGCTACGAGAACGGCCTGGAACTGCTCGATTACACCCTGGCGCGCACAAGCGCAGCGCCGGGCGAGACGCTGGGCGTGACCACCCGCTGGCGCATCAACCGCACAGCCGGCCAGGATTTGAGCCTGTCTCTGCAACTGCTCGATGACCAGGTCAATAAGGCAGCTCAACAAGACCTGGGGCAACCGCTCACGCAATGGAAGCCGGGTGAAGTGGTGGAAGTGACGCACACATTGGCTGTTGACGCGCACGCGCCGCCCGGCGTCTACCGGCTGCTGTTGGTGTGGTATGCGCCGGCTGATTTCTCGCGCGCCGCTGCTTACGGTGTTGATGGACAGTTCGCAGGCGATCAGATCGAATTGACCCGGTTGCGCATCAGACCGTAGGGTCGGCGCCCGCCGACCCCGGAAATGCGCCTGCGCCTGTCGCCAATAGTAGTTCGTCAATGTTGTTATGACTGGTATAACCAATGTAGTTTCTGGCGGGCTTTTTCGGTCGTGAAGCGCCAGTTTACCGTGGCTTGACAAGCGTT
>DAOTYS010000350.1:0-2206 GCA_034434575.1 Thermoflexales bacterium | reverse complement strand
TGCAAATGGGGGCCTTCACTGCGCCCGCTGTTGCCCGATCTTCCGATCATGTCGCCGGCGTTGACGATCTGGCCTACCTTGACGCCGGCTTCGGACAGGTGGCAATACACTGTGAACACGCCCCGGCCATGATCGATGATGATCACGAGGCCGCGCACCATGAATTCCTGCACAGCCGCGACACGCCCTGGCGCCGACGCATAGACCGGCGTGCCGGCCGGCGCCACAAAATCCGTGCCGCTATGGTAGGTGCGCAACATGCCGCCGTTGAAGCTGCGCCGCGCGCCGAAGTACGAAGCAATCCGGCCCGACGCAGGCAGACGCAGCGGCCCCTCCCACCATTGCGTGCCAGACCACTGGCTCAGAATGGCGTCCAACGCGACGCGCTCGTCGATGTTCACCTGCGGGTCGAGCAGTGGCGTCAGACGCCGGCTGATGGTGAGATTCTCGAAGCCGAAGCCGGCAGCAGCGGTCTGGATGCGACCACCCACCTCGGCGGCGGTGCCGGATTCTGCAATGGCCCGCAAGGTGACGGTATACACGCCTGGCTCCTGCAAGCCGGCCACGCCGGATAGCGCCACATACCCGCCGGCTTGCGGCACAAATCGCAAAGGCCGGCCGGCCAGCGATCCGACGATGCCTTGCAGCGGCTGACTCGCGCGCACGCTCACCACCACGATGTCGCCCTGGCGCGGCACACGCGGCGTGATCTCAATGCTTTCGAACGGCTCCGGCAGATTGGTCGCCACGCCGTCCTCCCCATCGCGCAGCGGTATGCGCAGCAACTGCCCGACCACCAGACAGTTCGCGCACGATAGCTGATTGGTGCGACGCAGCAGATAAGGCGAGATGCCATATTGCGCGCTCAGACTCGACAGGGTCTCGCCGGCCGCCACGCGATGCAGCCGGATGCGCGCCGACATGGGCGCCGGCAGCTTCAACCGCTGGCCGGCGATCAACAAATAGGGCTGTGTCAGGTTGTTGCGCTGGGCCAGGTCTGTCACAGCGAAGCCCGATTGCGCGCCCAGCGTGGCCAGCGTCTCTCCGACCGAGACCACATGCGCCATCGGGTTGTCCGCATCCACGATCGGCTCGGGCGTGGGCAACGGAATGGGAGTAGCCACCACTTCGATGGCCGGCGTCTCTTGAACCTCCGGCGTCGCTTCCGCAGCGGGCTGACTGTCTGCTGGAGGGGGTTCTCCCTGTGCCACGGTTGTCGCAGCGCCAGCCATCTGGAGCGCGATACTGATAACGAGGAAGGCCAAAACAACGCTGCTGAGACGAAGCCTGCTCATGAAGATCGTATTGTACGCTCCCAGTAACGTTCGCCGCCTGTGCGGGCGATGTATTCTCTCACATGCGCCGGCATGGCTGGCGCGCCGCCCGGCAGTTCGCCAAACAGCGCATACAACTGGGAACGATAGCAGGCGATCGCGGCAATGCGAGTCTCGATCTCTTGATCGGTCAGGCGGATCAGCGCAGGGCGCCAGCCGGCGCCGGCCTGCTCCAGGTATGGCTTCAGCGCGCCGGCGTCTCTGCCGGCATACGGATAGTCCTCGTAATAGGAGACGCGCGCAGGGTCGCACACCTGCTCGACGGCCCGGCGCACCAGCGCATGATCGACATGCCCGCCGATGCTCAACGGACAATAGATTCGCGCGTCACTTCCGGCAACTACCAGGGCCTGCTGCGCCCTATCGACCACGCGCGGGTAGAAGTAAGCCCAATCATGAGGATGGACATGCCCCCCCATGAACTGCTTGCCCTCGTACAAGGGCTGGCCGGCATCGTCGTAGCGGTAGATGGCGTCGAGCAGGCCCAGATGCAGCGCTTC
This sequence comes from Thermoflexales bacterium, assembly GCA_034434575.1. Lineage (GTDB taxonomy): Bacteria > Chloroflexota > Anaerolineae > J036 > Brachytrichaceae > Roseilinea. The sequence continues at coordinate 372 of DAOTYS010000350.1, read as the reverse complement.
AGCGCCAAGCAAATCCGCCGCCTGCCTGTCCTCGGCCCGGCGATGATGATAGGGCCGCTGGCCAAGTTGCCACTGCCTGTGCTCATGCCTGGCCGCCGGAGACAGGGCAAACGGGCCTTCGTAGTCTGCCGTGCAAAACGTGGCGATGATGACGCGCTCACCCTGCCGCGCCAGCCGGCCGGCCAGACCCGCGCACGACAGGCCGATGTCATCGAGGTGCGGCGAGAGAAAGAGATGAACCATCTGTGGCCTCGCCGCCGGCGGATTGCCGGGGGCGCATTGCTTCAGTATCGAATGACAACCAGCGTCCCGATGGTCGCCCAGTTGTACAACGTGGCGGCGTCTTTGGTGTTCAGCACCACACAGCCGAAT
>DAOTYS010000349.1:0-7992 GCA_034434575.1 Thermoflexales bacterium | reverse complement strand
ATTGCCGGTAAGGCCGCGCTTCTGGTGGCCCTGGGCGGCGACGGCAGCACCCTGCGCGCTGCGCGCGTGGCGGCCCCGCACGGCGCCATGGTGGCGTCGGTCAACATGGGCCGGCTCGGTTTTCTGTCTGAGATGCGCCCGGACAACTGGCGCGAGGCGCTGCCGCGCATCGTGCGCGGCGACTATTGGGTCGAGGCGCGCATGATGCTGACGGCGCGCGTGAGCCGCAACGGCCAGGCCGGCGAGCCGGAGGCGCTCGACCCGCGCGACGCGCTGAACGACATCGTCATCAGCCGGGGCACGCTTGCGCGCATGGTGCGCATCCGCACGCACGTGGACGGCGGCCTGTTGACGACCTATGCCTGCGACGGGCTGATCGTGGCCACGGCGACGGGCAGCACCGCCTATGCCCTGGCTGCCGGCGGGCCAATTCTCCCGCCGCAACTCAGGAACATTGTGCTGGTGCCGATCGCGCCGCATCTCAGTCTCGACCGCGCCGTGGTGCTCTCACAAGGCTCGGTGGTCGAGATGGTCGTGCGCACCGACCACCAGGCCATTCTGACTGCCGATGGTCAGAGCGAGATGGTGCTCAACGACGGCGACACTGTCACTGTCCGGGCCAGCGAGCACCTGGCGCGTTTTGCGCGCGTGCAGCCGCCAACCTACTTCTATCGCACACTCATGTCGCGCCTGAAGCAGGAGCCGTGCGAGGGGTGAAGGAAGAAGGATGAGGGATGAGGGATGAGTGCTCAATGTGATGTCCTGGCGCCTTACTTCCTCGCTGCTGGCTACTGACTTCTAACGACTGACTCCTGACCCCATGCTGAATCTGACATCGTATCTCCAGACCCAGTTGCCGGGCATGACGACGTTGCTGTCTGACCTGGTCAATATCGAGTCGCACACCGAAGATAAGGCCGGCGTCGATGCGGTGGGCCGCGTGATTGCCTCGGCGTTGCGCGATCTGGGCGCCAGTGTGCGCGTGGATCGACAGACTGAGGCCGGCGACCACGTGGTGGGCGTCTTCAACGCCGGCGGCGGATCGCCGATCAGCCTGTACCTGCACATGGATACCGTCTATCCCGCCGGCACGCTGGCGCGCCGTTCGGTGCGCGTGGTGGATGGCCGGCTCTACGGGCCGGGCGCCAATGACATGAAGGCCAGCCACGTGGTGGCGCTGTATGCGCTGCGCGCCCTTCAGCAGTGCGGCCTCTGGCCGGCGCGCGAGCTGCGCCTGGTGTTCACCTCCGATGAGGAAACCGGCAGCCATACCTCGCGCCGGCTGATTGAAGAGACCGCCCGTGATGCGGCGCTGGCGATGGTGATGGAGCCGGCGCTGCCCGATGGCGGCCTGAAGTCGTCGCGCAAGGGCACCGGCCTGTTCAAGGTCGCAGCGCGCGGCAAGGCGGCGCACGCTGGGGCGGCCCATGCGCTGGGCGTCAACGCGATTCAGGAAATCGCGCATCAGGCGCTCAAGCTGCAATCGCTGACCGACTATGAGCGCGGCGTCACGTTCAGCGTCGGTGCGATTCGAGGCGGCGGCGTGACTAACGTGGTGCCCGACTATGCCGAACTCGAAGTGGATACGCGTGTCAGCCGGGTCGAAGACGGCGAGTGGGTGCAGCGGGTCGTGGCGGAGTTGACGCCGGTGCTGCCGGGTTCGTCGCTGGAGGTCACCGGCGAACTCAATCGCCCCCCGATGGAGTGCGACGCCGGGCGCATCGCCACGTTCGAGCGTGTGCGAGACATCGCTCGCGCGATCGGCCTTGAACTGACCCACGGCCCCAGCGGCGGCGGCAGCGACGCGTCCTTCACGGCTGCGCTGGGCGTGCCCACGCTGGATGGTTTCGGCGCAGTGGGCGACGGCGCGCACGCGCTGCACGAACACGTCGTGCTCAGCAGTCTGCCGGAGCGGGCGGCGCTGTGCGCGGCTGTGCTGTCGGCGTGGTGATTTTGCGCCGGGTACAATCAAGCGCGCATGGCTGACGCCTCCCGCACCCCAACTCATCGGCCGGCAAGAACAGGCCGGCGCGGTTGCGCGCGCGGGTTGCTCATCGCGCCCCTCGCGCTGATCGCCCTGCTGGGGGCGGTCGTTGTTGCCGCCTGGCTGTTGTTCGAGCGCGCATACGCCGACCGCATTTATCCCGGTATCGTCATCGGCGCGGTCGAAGTGGGCAATCTGACGCCGGCCGAAGCCGCCAGCCGCGTGCAGCGCCGTTACGAGGCTCAAAACCTGGTCACGTTCCAGTTCGGCGAGGAAAAGTGGTTCGCGCCGTGGCGCGAGATCGGCATTCGGGTGAAGGCCAGCGAGGCGGCGCAACAGGCTTTTAACATTGGCCGGGCCGGCCGGCCCGATCAGCGCTGGGCCGACTGGCGGAATCGGCAGTCGGTGGCGGTCGCGTTCACCTTCGACACGCAGGCTGCGCGTGGTTTCTTGCAGAGCTACAAGGCAGATGTGTATATCCCTCCGCGTGATGCGCGTGTGGAGATCGATGCGGCGCGAGGGCTGGCCGTTGCTGCGCCGGCGGCGCCGGGCCGCGAGTTGGATGTGGACGCCACGCTGCGGAATGTGTTTGCCCGGGCGATGACACAGCAGCCGGCGCCGGTGATCACGCGCGAGATTGCGCCGGCCATCGACGATGTTTCGGGCGCGGTGAACCAGTTGAATGATTGGCTGCAACGCCCCTTCGCCATTCATCTGTGGTGGGAAGGCGGCTGGACCACGCGCACGGTGGCGCCAACCGAGCGGGTGAGCTGGGTGCGCGCAGAACGCGACGCCGGCCAGTGGGTCGCGCGCTGGGACGCGAACGGGGTGCGCGGCTTTGTGGCCGGCCTGCAGGCCGAACTCGGCGAGCGCGCCGAGCTGAGAGTCGATGAAGCGGCGGAGATGGCGCGGACTGCGTTTCAGCGCCGCGAGCCGGGCTTGTGGCTGATCGCGTTGAGCCGCGAGCATCGCCACATCATCCAGCCGCAGGATACCTTCGAGGGCCTGGGCGACCGCTTTGGCATTCCGGTGGCGCGCCTGTTGTCGGCCAATCCGGGCATCTGGCAGGCCGGGTTTTCAGCCGGCCAGTCGATCACCATTCCCCACCAGGGCATCATGATGCCGCTGCCGATCACGCCTACCAACCTCAAGCGCATCGAAGTTGACCTGACCACACAGACGTTGTGGGCCTACGATGGCGCGACACTGGCGCTGTCGGCGACGATTTCCTCCGGCATTCCCAAGTGGCGCACGCTGACGGGCGTGTTTCAGGTGCTGGAGCATGTGGACGAGGCGTACAACAGGCTGGCCCGCATCAAAATGCCGAACTGGCTCAGCATTTATGACATTGGCGAACCGGGCGAGAGCCTGACCAACGGCATTCACGCGCTGCCGGTATTGGGCGGCGGGCGCCGGCTGTGGGCCGGCTATCTGGGCACGCCGGTGTCGTTTGGGTGCGTGGTGCTGGGAATCGAAGACAGTGACTTCATCTATCGCTGGGCTGAGCCGGGCACGCCGGTGCTGATCTATGGCAAGACGCCGCCCAGCCCGTTCACCTACGACGATCTGATCGAGGCGCAACAGAAGGCCGGAGAGAGACGGTAGGTGAGCTCCATCGCGCCAACGTGTATGACAACACGAGGACATGGTGTTTGAGCGCCCTGATGTGCAACGTCAGTTGCTTGTTCACCGGCACTCATACAAGGGCGAGCCGGGCGTGTCCGGCGCGCCGGCCTGCCGCAATTCCTCAACCGGCACGATCTCGCACGCTTCATCCAGCCATCTGGCAATGTCGGGTTTGAGCAGGCGCAAGCGCTCGCCCGCGTCCCACACATAGCGCAATCGCCCCCCGCTCACCATCTGTCTCAAATTATCGGCGCTGACAATCGGATCAGTTCCGAGGAACCCGCCGATATAGAGCACTGGCCGGCGTGTCGCCAGCACAAAGTTTGCCCCCGCGTTGGCGTCAGGCACGGCCAGCACGTAGTCCACATCGAAGGTGCGCGGTTCGATGTACAGCAACAACAGCACCGGGTTGGCGTAGCCGACCGGCCCCTGCGACAGCGCGCGCCGCATTTGACCGAAGCCAGTGTCGCCGGCGTAGGCCGAGGGCAGGCGCACATCGGGCCGGGGATCGGCGGTGGTGAACACGGACCACGCCGCGGGCATCAGCAGCATGGCCACAGCCACGCCGGCCAGTGCCCGGCGCTGCCATGTGTCGGGCGCGTAATCTGGCCGCCACAAGCCAAGCGCCAGCAGGCCGATGCTGACCATGAACACCAGCAGCGATGCCAGCCATGCCAGCGGCGATGACGAGACCTGCGCGAGAATGCTCCACTGGGCAAGCAGCGTGAGCGCGGCGGCAATCTCCACGATCAGCCAGCCAGGCCACCCATGTTCTTGGCACACGCGCCACAGTTCCACAATGCCGGCGCCGGCCAGCACTGCCAGCGGCGGCGCGAGCATGGCAACGTAGTAGGCGTGCATGAAACCGGCCAGGCTGAAGAAGGCCCATCCTGCCAACAGCCAGCCGCCCCAGAGGACGACTGCCTGATGGCGCGACGAAAGCGGCAACCGGCGGCGATCGGTTCGCCGGCCACGCCACACGAGCAGCCCAGGCGACACCACGGCCAGCGGCAACAGCCAGGTGATCTCTTTTGCAAGCGGCAGCTCGAAGAAGCGCAACAGGCCAGACCGGCCAACATCCAGCTCTGGAGGCAGGCCGCCGGGCGGTGGCGCAGCGTCTGCCCCGCTCATCGGCCCGAACAGACGCGCCAGGCCGTTGTGGCCGGCGATCAGTTCCATCGCCGAGTTGGTCATGGTGCTGCCAACGTAGGGGCGGTTTTCCGGTGGGGTGGCATCGACCAGCGCGGCCCAGGACAACGATACAACCCCGGCGATCACGGAGACGGCTGCCAGCGCAATCAGCTTGCGCGGCCAGCGCGCCGGGTTGCCCAGAAAGTACGCCGCGAAGAAGGCCGGCACGGGCAGCAGCGCCTGCAACATCTTCATGTTGAACGCTGCGCCGATACACAGCGCGCCGGCGACGAGCCACGGCCAATGCGTTCGCGCGCGCGCAGCAGCGGTGAGAAAGCACCATGCGGCCAGCAAGAGCGCCAGGATCAGCAGGCTGTCGATGGTGTTGTTGCGATCGACGGCCACGCTCACCGGCATCATGGCCAGCGCAGCGCCGGCCATCAAGCCCGCGCCGGCGCCGAAGTGTTTGCGCGCCAGCCGGATTGCAATTGCCACGCTCAAGACGCCGGCCATGATCTGCGGCCAGATCACCGCAAAACCGCTTCGACCCAGCACAGTCACCGAGAGCGCCTGAATCCAGAATCCCAGCGGCGGCTTGTCGAGGCTCACCGAGCCGCCCGGCTCGGCAGCCGCGTACAACAGGTTGGCCGGCGACAGCAACATGCTTTGCACAGCGGCGCTGTAATACGGGTTGCCGTCGCCGACCGCGCGAATGTTGGCGATGCGCAGCGCGAACGCGAGCAGAATGACCGCGACACTCATCCACAGGGCGATGGCCGGACGCCGGGCGGGAAGGCGCGCGCGCGACGGACTGCGGCGATGCGAGCGCCGATTGGTGGTAGCTGGTGTGCTCATGAACGAGTAGGCGCAAGTGTAACGCACTCGCGAGCAGCCAGCGCAGGCCGCAGCTTTTTTGTCTTGCCGGGTAATACCGCTCGTGGTTCAATGCGCCCTATGAAATCGATCTCGTTCGATCGGGCAGCAGACTTTTACGATCAGACGCGCGGATTGCCGCCAGAGGTGTCGTCGGCTTTGGCGCAGGTGATTGTGGATGCGTTTGGCCGGGATGCGCGTTTGCTGGAGGTCGGCATCGGCACCGGCCGCATCGCCCGGCCTCTGCTGGCGCAAGGACTCCACCTCACCGGCATCGACCTGTCGGCCCGCATGATGGGCCGGCTGATCGAACAACTCGCGCCGGGCGCGCGCCGGCCCGACCTTGCCCAGGCTGACGCACTGGCGCTGCCGTTGCGAGATGGCATCTTCGACGCCGCAATCGTCGTTCACGTATTCCACCTGGTGAGCGATTGGCGCGCGGTCCTGCGCGACATCCGCCGTGTGTTGAAGCCGGGCGGCAGTCTGATGACCGGCTACGACTGGCGCGATCCCGACTCGCCCTCCAAACACCTGCGCGACGCCTGGACGCAGATCGTGCGCGCGCACGGTGTGGCGACCAGCTATTCGCATGAGCCGTTCGATGCCATTCAAGCTGCGTTGCGGGAACAGGGCGCCGAACTGACGGAATGGGCGGTTGGACAGCGCGTCGAAACCCGCACGGTGCGGCAGGAACTCGATGCGATGGAGCGGCGCATCTGGTCATCCACCTGGAATGTGCCCGATGCGATCTTTTCTGAGTGTGTTGCCCGGCTGAAGGAATGGGCCATGCGCCAATACGGCTCGGATCGCTATGCGTTCCCGGTTCGCCAGAAGTTCATCTGGCAAAGGTTCCGCTGGGATGTTCGTTGACCGCGCGCTTGCTGGCCGGCTCGAGCGGGCCATCGCGCAACATCGAGCGGCTGGGATTCCAGTTGGCCTACACGCGGGTCAGCCTGATGAGCGACGGGTAGGTGACCTGTTTATCTGCGCACGATGGGCATGCGCGTCCAATGTGTGAAAGGCGGTCGCGCCTGGCCCGAATTCGGATCGACCATCAGGCTGGACACATCGACCGCCTCGAAGTCCGAGCCGCGCAATGAACGGAATGCGGCGCTCAGCATCTCGTCATCCCACAGCATATCGTGCGCGCCGCTGACATACCAGTTGCTGCCGTTGTCTGCCAGGATCAACCCAAAGCGCTTGAACGCGGTGAAAATCACCTGGACGTGAGGATGGTATTGACTGATCGGCACACTGGCTTTCAGGCGAAATCGCTGGCCCATGGGCGGCACACCGGGGTCGGTGATGGTCGAGGCAAAGTGCCGCGCCGGCCAGATGTAGGCGCGCTGTGTGCGCAACGCTGTGAAACGGATGGCGTGATTGATCTCGCCGCTCAACATCTCGTCGCGCCGAACCAGCCCGGGCAGAATGGGCAGGCCGGCTGCGTCTGCTGAAGTCCAGCCATCCGGGCGCAGCGCGTTGGAATTCAGATCGAACACGGCGCCCGACCCGCCGCGCCACGAGCCATCCGGCTGCGGATACGCCTTCCACACTTCATACAGTTTGCAGTGCGCGCGGTCGAGCACCAGCACGTGCCGATCGCCGTCGTTGCCGGGGTCGTTGCCGCCTTCGATGGGGGCGCCGGGCGGGATGGGGTAGGGGCCGGGGTCGCTTTCGCCGGCGCTCCATGGGTACAGATCGAACGTGATCGTGACCAGCGGTTGTGTGCCCAGCACCACCGTGTAGGGGATGCCGATCGGCGCGTTCAGGTAGGTCGTGCCGAAATCCGCGTGCAGGACCGTGTTCGCGCCGATCGAATTGATGTACTGGCTCGATCGGGCATGAACCGGCAACGCGTCGATCCGCGCGTTCCAGATGTTGTTGGCCGGGAACATGGGACAGCCGGCCAGCGTCGGCGGGCCGGCTGCGCGCGCGGCGATGTCGCCGGCAAAGAAATTCGCTGTGAGCGCCAGCCCGACTGCCACGATAGCGCCGGCGGTTATTGGCCCGCGTGCATGTTTCCTCATGGGCGCATGATACAGGGTGCGCAGCTGTGTGCGCTACAATGCGGCGCATTGTCGAGGACACGGATGGAAAAAGCGCGAATCGCTCTCATTGGCGCGGGGTGGTGGGGCACCTATGCGCATATTCCCGCCCTCAAACAGCATCCCCAGGCTGAACTGGTCGCCGTGCAGTCGCGGTCGCGCGACAAGGCTGAAAAGATCGCCGCCGATTTCGGCATTCCCCGCGCCTGCGTCACCCTGGAGGAAACGCTGGCCATCGAGGGATTGGATGCGGTCATCATCAGCACTACCCCAAATGTTCATTACGAGCAGGCGCGGGCGGCCCTTGAACGCGGCCTGCACGCGCTTGTTGAA
>DAOTYS010000348.1:0-7648 GCA_034434575.1 Thermoflexales bacterium | reverse complement strand
GGCGTGTCATACTGGCTGAAGAAATCGTTGCGGTAGACCCAACTGAACTGATTGACGTGAAACAGGTTCTGGCCGGGCGGCAGCGTCAGATTCAGAATTTCGGCGTCTGTCACCGTCAGCGCGGCCTCGCCGCAGTTGTCGATGCTGCCCCAGGTTCGCACAAAGGGAAAGTCCGGCCAGATCTGGAAGCAGCGCGTGAGCCGCGCGCCATCGTTCTCGGCCTGGCAACGCAGCACGGTCGAGCCGTCTGGTTGCGCCTCCTGGGTTGCGCTGGCGCCGTGCCATGCCGCGCGGCGCTGGTCGGTGCGCGCATGGGGCGTGTGCGAGGGCCGGATGGCCGGCCGGCCGCGCGCGTGGTCGATGATTTGCCACCACAACTGGCCTTCGACCTCGCGCGCCAGGCAGGTGATTCTGTCGTTGCTGATGCGCCACGCCGTCACTTCCAAATCCAAATCGCTCCGGGTCGAGGCCATGGATGACACCTCCTGATGATCGCACGCGCCATTTTGCGGCGGCTGCGCTTCGGCGGCTGAGCCTCGGCGGCTGAGCCTGTCGAAGCCGTCGAAGCCGTCGAAGCCGTCGAAGCCGCCAAATCCGCGCCGGATTATAGAGGATGAGGCGCGCGCGATCTGCCGTATGGGCGAGTTGCGGCGGCTGAGCTTGCCGAATTGTCTCCTGCGCCTGTCTGGGGGCCGGCTTGTCAGTGCGCAGCGCAGATAAGGCAACTTATAATTTTCAGACGCCGGCATGGCGGCGGTGCTTCCAATGCAGCGCTGTTCAACCCCGCCGTGGCCGGGCGCGACGCTCTTGTAGTGGCCTTTGGACGAACAGCGCAAAGGATTTTGCTCATGTGGAGGTTTGAAGCCATGCGCAGTAAAGTATTGGTCTGTTTTCTTGCTGTTGCCTGCCTCGCTCAATCAGTGTTGGCGCAGGCGCCCGACTTTTCCAGAACGCCCTCTTACACACTGAATTTGCCCGGCCAGCAGACGCTTCAGTGGAAGCTGCTGAACGAGTCGCTGCTCAGGAAGCAGCCGGTCGTTGCGCTGGAGATCGTCAATACCAATTTGAAGAACTCCTTTCCCGGACAGGATAAAAAGAATGAGCGAGGTGTTTACAGCAATCCTCCCGCTCCCGTCACGTTCCGAGTCGCCTTCGATCATTTCCCATCCAAGCCGACCAGGATTGCGCTCCAGTTCTCAAGTTCGTCTGCCTCATTCCACGGCACTGTCCCCTATGCGGGCTGGGAGAAGCCGTCTGGTTTGATGGGGTATGAGGCTTTGGATATCAACCCTGTCACCAATCCCAATCCGGGCGGCGATTCCATCAATCTGCCCATCCGTCCACAGCCGCCCATCCTTCCACAGTCAGAAACTGTTTCTGCCAGTCAGCGCATAGCGACGTTTGAATACACGTTGCCCTTTGCGCAGGTTGCCAGCCCTGGAAAGTTCTTCTATGCTCGCGTGGTGCCGATCGCCACAGAGAACGGCAAAACCGTCGCCATCGGCCCATCGAGCAACTGGGTTTATTTCTACGTCGCTGGAACGGCTCAGGACAAAGCGATCGCCGAAGCGCAGGCAAAGGCCGCGGCCGAGAACAAGATTCTGGTTACCAAAGTCTCTGAGGCGCAGAAGGCAATCCGGGACAACTACGAGGTAAGACTGTTAAGCTACATCCCCCCAAAGTTCAAAGACGATCCGGGCGCCGCGGACTACTTCGTCGCCCACAGTCAGGTTTCCATCACCTATGATAAGACTAAGGCGACCAACATGGGCCGGGGCGAAACCTACAGCGTCAACTACATGCGGAACCTGCTGGCCTCCAACAAGACCTGGTCGCAAGAGCTGTGGGATGTCACATCAGCGGCGATCAACCAGCAGAACAGCTTCTTCCAGGCGGCAAAGGTCGGCCTGGTGGATGGGATTGCCAAGGCCATTGAAACCGCCAGCGGTGTGAAAGTGGGCAACGATGTGCGCGCCGGCATCCTGAAAGGTCTTGATCTGGCCCTTGTCTACTGCGGCATCCCGCCCAGCCTTCCCAACATCGATCAGCTCTATAACCGGGGGGTTGACTATCTTGCTGCTACGATTGCCGACTACGCCCTGGAGCAGGCCACTGGCGTCGCCATAGATGAATTCGGCGCAGACCCCTTGATGACCATGGCGGTTCGGGACGCCGTTCGTGAACAGGCAAAGCAGGAGACGGCCAAGCTGATCGAGAAGCTGACCAAACCCGCGCCCTTCGATCCGCAGACGCCTGAAACCTGGGGCACGCCCGCGCCTTTCTTCCGACGCCGGCCGGCGATGGTGTATCTGGAGATCCGGCTCCGTCCCGGCCGCAAACCTGTGACCGGGGTCACCTGGCAGGCCCTGGAGTTGAGGTTCCCCGGCAGCTCGGCGGTGTTCGAGAATATCCCCAGCGTTGCGCTGCCGCGCACAGTGGGCGACCGCCTGGTTGTGCCCGTGGCGCTTGCGTCGAGCATTCCGCCGCAGAACTGGGGGGTGAACGGTTATATGCCTCACCCGCACGTTGCGCCGGGCGTGGAGGCCGGGCAACCCTACTACAAAGCCATGAGCGACATTGGTATGATGGTCATCACCCACCACCGCATGACCGGCTCTGGCGCAACCTTTGGCGCGTTCATGGACAGCTTCAAGATCAAGCCGCACCTTGTGAATGCGCGCGCCATTCCTGAGGGGCGCGTGCAGAAGCCAGGCGCGGTTCAAAAGGCGCTGAATGAGAACCCCGTCACGCTCGGCCCGCAGAACTATTATGGGCGCGTCCAGTACTGGCCTTTCAGCGCTCCGTGAGTGTTGGGCGCCGGCTCCCGTCGATATAACCTTACGGCGGCGCGTCTGGCCATATCAGGCCGGGCGCGCCGCCATTAGCGCACAGTGACCGATAGCGGGCAAGCCGGCGTTCAACCGGCTTGCCTTGCCTCGCAGACCGCAGCCAGCGCCGACTAGAACCGCGCCAGACGGTCCAGCACCTCACCGTCGGGCGCCAGCAACGTCAGCTCCATTTGCATCTGGCCCAGGGCGTGAGTCGAACAGGCCAGACAGGGGTCGAAGGCGCGCACCACCGCTTCCACCCGGTTGAGCATCCCTTCGGTCAGTCTGGCCCCGTTCACATAGTGGCGCGCCACTTGCAGCACGCCCTTATTCATCGCCAGATTATTGTGGCCCGAAGCAATGATGAGATTGGCCCAGGTGACCAGGCCGTTTTCATCCACCTTGTAATGGTGCAGCAGCATCCCGCGCGGCGCTTCGCTCATGCCAATGCCCTCATCGTGGTTGACGCCGCCCGTGGCCCGCACATCCTTGCGCAAGATGGCCGGATCGGCCAGCAACTGCTCAATCTGCTCGATGCCGTACAGGATTTCGATCAGCCGGGCATAGTGATAGTAGAACGAGCTGAGCACCGCCCCGCGCTCCAGGTCGTGGAACTCCGCCAGCTCCTGATCGGCCAGCGGCATGCCGGTTTGGGTCGCCAGGTTCAAGCGCGCCAGCGGGCCAACGCGATATAGGCCGTTCGGATAGCCGGCCGGCTTGTAATAAGGCGCTTTGAGGAACGTCCACGGCTCGACCGCCTCGCCGATGTAGCTCTGATAGTTCAACGGGTCGAGTTGATCGGCGACGATTTTGCCGCCGGCGTCCATCACCCGGATGCGGCCGTGATAATGCTCCAGGTTGCCCTGTGGATCGACCAGGCCCAGGAACAACGATGGGAAGTTGGCAAAGGTGCGAATGTACTCCTGGTATTGCCCCATCGACTGCTTGAACCATTGCAGGGTGCGCAGGGCGATGGCTTTGGCTTCCGGGATCAGGCCCAGCAGCCTGTCGCGGCCTTCGACCGACAACGGCTCGCTCACGCCGCCGGGGACGACCCAGGCCGGGTGAATGCGTTTGCCGGCCAGCGTCTCGATCACCGTTTGGCCGAATGCGCGCAGGCGAATGCCGTCGCGCGCCTTGTCCGGCTGCGTTTCCATCAGCCGGAACAGGTTGCGCGTCTCCGGGGGTTCATCCATGCCCAGCAACAGGTCCGGCGACGACAGGTGGAAGAAGTTCAGCGCGTGCGACTGAATCCACTGGCCCAGGTTCAGGATGCGCCGCAGCTTGTTGGCCGTCTCGGGAATGCGCACCGACAAAATCTGATCGCACGCCTTCGAGGCGGCGATCAAATGGCTGACCGGGCAGATGCCGCACGTGCGCGCCGTCAGCGAAGGCATCTCGTAAAACGGCCGCCCGATCACAAACTTTTCGAATCCGCGAAACTGGGTGACGCTGATTCTGGCGTCTGCCACGCTGCCGTCGTCGGCCAGTTGGATGGTGATCTTGGCGTGGCCTTCGATGCGAGTGACAGGCTCGATAACAATCGTGTTCTGCATGTTCAAATCCTCTTGCGCGCGCGCAAACGCGCGCGCTGGCAACGCCGGCCCGGCTCACGCGCCAAAGCGGGTCAACGCCATCACATCGGGCTGTTTGCCGGCCAGCAACTCGCTCACCACCGCCCGGATCGTCGCCGCCGACGGCGGACAGCCGGGGATGTACACATCGACCTTGACAATCCGGTGCACCGGCACGACGCGATCCAGCAGTTGCGGCACGATCACGTTCGGCATCTGCGGTTGAATCGCGTCGCTTTCCAGGTAGACCTGCTTCATCACTTCATTCAGCCCAAACGGGTTGCGCATCGACGGCACGTTGGCCGTCACAGCGCAATCCCCAAAGGCCACCAGGGTTTTGGTACGCGCGCGAATCTTCAGCAGCTTATCGATGTCTTCGTGACTGGACACGGCGCCCTCGATCAGCGTGATATCCAGGTCGGTCGGGAATTCTTTGGCGTCCACCAGCGGGCTGTACACCACCTGGACCTGGCCGGCCAGCTCCAGCAGCCACTCATCCATGTCCAGAAACGACATGTGGCAGCCCGAACAGCCGTCCAGCCACAACGTCGCAAAACGGGGTTTGGAATTCTCGCTCATTCAATCATCGCCTCTCGCCGGCTGACCAGATAGGGCAGGAACTGCCGCTGCTTGGCCATCTCGGCCACCGACTTGCCTTTCTCGAACAGCGCCCCGGTCGGGCACACATTGACGCACTTGCCGCAGCGCGTGCACGTCTCGGACTCGCCCCACGGCTGGTTGAAGTCTGTGATCACTTTGGAGCTGATGCCGCGCCCCATCACGTCCCAGGTGTGGGCTGTCTCGATTTCATCGCACACGCGCACACAGCGCGTGCACAAAATACAGCGGTTGTGATCGAGCGCGTATCGCTCATGCGAAGCGTCCACCGGCAACGACGGATTCAGATACGGATAACGCACATGATCCATGCCCAGCTTCTGCGCCAGTGTTTGCAGCTCGCAATGGCCGTTGACCACGCACACGGCGCACACATGGTTGCGCTCGGAGAAGATCAGCTCCAGGATCATGCGGCGATAGCGCGTCAGCCGCTCGGAATGGGTGATGACCTCGATGCCCTCCTGAACGCGCGTGACGCAGGCGGGAAACAGACGGTTGGAACCCTGGATTTCCACCATGCACAGGCGGCAGGCGCCGGTGGAGGACAGCCCCTCCATATTGCACAGGGTGGGAATCTCAATATTGTGGTCGCGCGCGGCCTGCAGGATGCTCTCCGTCTCTCGCGCGCTCACATCCTGCCCGTCGATTTTGAACGTCTTGACCGGCTCGGTTGTGATGGAAACCGGACTCATTGTGACACACTCCTTGCAGCCAGCGCTTCAGCCGGCGTCTGGCTCGCCCCACCGTTCAGAAATACCTCTTCCGGCTTGCGGATGCGGGCCAGATACTCTTCGCGGAAATACTTCAGCGTGCTGATGACGGGATTGGGCGCCGTCTGGCCCAGGCCGCACAGGCTGGTGTTGCGCACCAGATCGCAGAGATCTTCCAGCAAACGCAGGTCAAACTCAGTGGCCTCGCCGTTGGAAAACTTGCACAACAGGTCGTACATCTGGGCTGTGCCGACGCGACAAGGCACGCACTTGCCGCACGATTCCTCTTTGCTGAACTCCATGAAATATTTGGCCACGTCGATCATCGAGGACGAGTCGTCGATGACAATCATGCCGCCCGACCCCATGATCGACCCCAGCCCGGCCAGCGATTCGTAATCCACCGGCGTGTCCAGAAACTGTTCGGGGATGCAGCCGCCCGACGGGCCGCCGGTCTGAACGGCCTTGAATTTGCGCCCGTCGGGAATGCCGCCGCCGATGTCGTAGATGATTTCGCGCAGGGTGATGCCCATCGGCACTTCGATCAGGCCGGTGTTGTTGATCTTGCCGGTGAGGGCGAAGATTTTGGTGCCCTTGCTCTTTTCAGAGCCGATGCGCGCGTATGCCTCGCCGCCGTCGAGCAGGATGCCCGGCACGTTGGCGAACGTCTCCACGTTGTTGATCAGCGTGGGTTTGCCCCACAGACCCGACGCCGCCGGATACGGCGGACGCGGTCGGGGCGTCCCGCGCCGGCCTTCGATGGACGCCATCAGCGCGGTTTCTTCGCCGCACACAAACGCCCCGGCCCCCAGCCGGATTTCGATGTTGAAGCTGAAATCCGCGCCGCAAATGTTCTGGCCCAGAAAGCCGGCGCGCTCAGCCTGGCGGATGGCGGTGCGCATGCGCTTGACCGCCAGCGGATATTCGGCGCGCACATAGACATAGCCCTTATTGGCGCCCACGGCATACGCCCCGATGATCATTCCTTCGATGACCAGATGCGGGTTGCTCTCCAGGATGCTGCGATCCATGAAGGCGCCGGGGTCGCCTTCGTCGGCGTTGCAGACCAGGTACTTCTGATCGGCGTCCACCTTGGCCACGGTGTTCCACTTCAGGCCGGTGGGATAGCCGGCGCCGCCGCGCCCGCGCAGACCGCTTTTGGTGACTTCATCGATCACCTGCGCCGGCGTCATTTCCGTCAGCGTCTTGTAGACCGCCTGGTAGCCGCGCTCGGCAATGTAATCTTCGATCCGCTCCGGGTTGATGCGGCCGGCCTGCGCCAGCACCACTTTGGTCTGGCGTTTGAAGAATGGCTCCTCCGTGTTCAACCGCAGCCGCTCCACCGGCTGGCCCGAGCGCAGCCCGGCGACGATCTCCGGCGCATCCTCGGGCGTCACCGACTGGTACAACAGCGGTTCCGTCAGGCCGCCTGCTTCCGGCTCGACGCGCTCAATCTCCACCAGCGGGCCAAGCGCGCACAACCCCATGCAGCCCACCTGCCGCACCAGCACCGTGTGTTGCAGATCCGCCGCTTTCACCTGCTGCTCCAGGGCGGCCGCAACCGCTTCGCTGCGCGAAGACATGCAGCCGGTGCTGCTGCACACCTGAACGCAATATCTCAGTTTGCTCCGCGCCTGACGCTCGGTCTCGGCCAGAGCCAGCAATTCTTCAAAGGTCATGAGTTCAACCACTCCTTGATGCGTGTCTGAATGGCCTCGTCGGCCAGTTTGCCGACGACAGTGCCGTCCAGAATCACCACGGGTGCCAGGCCGCACGCGCCCACACAGCGCGCCGCCACCAGCGACAATTGCTTGTCGGCGGTTGTGCCGCCCACCCTCACGTTGTAGGTTTGCTGCACGTGCTCGAGGGTGCGATCGTTCCCCTTGATGTAGCACGCCGTGCCGGTGCACACCACACA
>DAOTYS010000347.1:0-9053 GCA_034434575.1 Thermoflexales bacterium | reverse complement strand
GATCGCGTCTGCGCGGTCATCATCGCCTCGCGTCCTGCTGTCATGGCCTGTGCGTCATCGCTCAGGTTTGCCTTGGCGCGCCTCGCGCTTGCCTCTTTTTACCCGCATTCGCCTCTTGACATTTCACCGCATCGCTCTCGTGTGTCTGATTATCGGTGATGCGGCGCGGGGCGCAACAGACGAATTGGGAGCCGCCGCTGCCGTTACCTTCGGCAGGCTCAGGCAACGGCAGCGGCTTCGACAGGCTCCGGTTCGACAAGCTCACCGACCGGGGTCACCCGGCAGATTTTCGATGTTCACCGGCGTCACCGGCTCGGCCAGTTCAAAGCCAAATACGCGCGCGTAGAAATACAACTCAGCATCCAGCGCGCGCTTGATGTTGGCTGCCTGGCGGAAGCCGTGCTGCTCGCCCTCGAAGAGCACGTAGGCCACCGGCACGCCCTTGCGCCGCAGCGCCTCCACCATGCGCTCGGCCTGGTCGGGCGGCACGACTTTGTCCTCCAGGCCTTGAAAGAAGATCACCGGGCAGGCCACGCGATCGGCGGCGTGGATGGGCGAGCGCGCCACATACAGATCGCGCCGTTCGGGGTAAGGGCCGATCAAGGTGTCGAGATAGCGCGACTCGAACTTGTGTGTGCTGGTCGCCAGCGCCTCAAGGTCGCTGACGCCGTAGTAACTGGCGCCGGCGCGAAACACGTCGCGGAACGCCAGCGCCGCCAGCGTAGTGTAGCCGCCGGCGCTGCCGCCCCGGATGATGAGCCGGTTGCCATCGACGCGCCCCTGCCGCGCGAGATGCAGCGCGCCGTTGCAGCAATCGTCCACATCGACAATGCCCCAGTTGCCGTTCAGCCGCAGGCGATAGGCCCGGCCATAGCCGGTGCTGCCGCCGTAGTTCACATCCAGCACGGCGATGCCCCGGCTGGTCCAATACTGAATCGAGAGGTTGAGCGCGCTGGATGTGGCGCCGGTAGGCCCGCCATGACTGATCACCAGCAGGGGCGGCTTTTCGCCAGCCGGCGCGCGGTAATCTCGATTGCGCGGCGCATAGAACAGGCCATGCGCCGTCTGGCCGTTTCCGGTGGGGAACTCAACCGGCTCAGGGAGGGACAGATAGCCTTCATCGACCGTGGCGCTGTGCGAGCAGCGCAGCGTCGTGAAACGGCCATCATGCAGGCTCCACTCGACCACAGCCGGCGCGCGCGTTGGGGACGCGCCGATGAACACCACCCGCCCCGACCCCGCGCGCACCCCGCTGATGCTGGTGTACGGACATTCGATCTGCCGGAGCTCCAGCGTGCGCGTGTTCAGGGCAGCCAGATGCCACAGGCCGTTCCGGGTGTAAACGCACACGATGCGTTCGGCGGTCTCGAAGGCATAGGTGGACATGCCCAGGCTCCATTGCGGCAGGCCGAACTCCGCTTCCAGCGACGCCAGCGGCTCGATCTGCCCATCGCGCAGGCGATACAGATTCCACCATCCGCTGCGGTCGGACACAAAGTGCAACACGCCGTCCGGGGACCACTCCGGCTGAAAGATGGACTCGTCCGATCCGCCGGCCACACAGCGCGCATCGGCCAGCGATCCATCCGGCAACACGCGCGCCACCCACAGCGTTGCGCCATCCCACGGCATGTTGGGGTGATTCCAGGCCAGCCAGGCCAGGTGGTTGCCATCGGGGCTGAGCCGGGGCGAAGCATAGAAGTCGTGGCCGGAGACCAGCACGGCGCCGGCATTGTTTTCAGCGTCTCCATCCAGCGACAGGCTGACCAGCGTGTTGGCCGGCTCATGCCCGGCGGCCGTGTGGTCTTCGCGCACGCAGATCAGACGATTGCGGCGTGAATCAACGACGACACTGGCATAGCGCAGCCCGCAGGCCGGCTCGACCTCAGGCGTCAGCGGTTGCGGCGCCTCGCCCAGCCGCTGGCGATACAGGCGCTGATCGGCAAAGTTGGAAAAGTAGACCGCGCCCCGCTCTACCGTCACGGCGCCCCCGCCATATTCATGGACGCGCGTGCGGGCATTCAACGGCGGTGGATTGATATCCATGGCTGCGCCATCCGGCCCGCGCCGCACAACGACATAGCGGCCCTGTTCGGTCGGACGCATTTCGGTCCAGTATGTGTCGTCACCGTCGATCAGCGGCTCCATCAGGCCGACGGCGCCGGTGGCGATCAGATCGGAGGTGATGGGCGATTTCCAGGAGCCAAAAGGAGAGAGGGGCATTTTCGATTTTCGATTTTGGATTTTGGATTTGGGATTGGCGCGCCGGGAATCGATCAATGAAAGACGCTGAAGTAGTGGCGGAAGAAGCGTTGGGGATCGACCTCGACAGCCACAGCGTGCCGGCCTTTGGGCGCGCCCGGCTGCCAGAGCGTGCGCCCGCGCTGATCGGGATTGTCCAGTTCCACCGTGACCGCGCCGCGCTGAAATTTACAGATGCGCGGATCGAAAATCGTCGCAGCCGCCAGCGGGTCGTGGAAGGTGATCTTGTCCGCGCTCTTGAACCATACTTCTGCGAAGTCGAGCACCGGACGGAGCAGTTTGTGGGCGAAGCGCGCGCGCACGTCATCCGCCGGCATCGTCACCTGCAAGGTGACATCCAGGCCGATGGAGCGATGGACCTTGACCGGGGCGCGATAGACAATGGCCGTGGCGTGCGGGTCCAGCATGGCGTTCCACTCCAGCAGCCCGCGATCCGGCCCCTCGGTGAACACGCCCCCCATCAACACGATCTGCTTCAGCAAACGCGGGATTTCGGGGTCGAGCGCGAACAGCAAGCCGATGTTGGTCAGCGGACCAATGGCAAGCAGGGTGATCTCGCCGGGGTGTTTGCGAATCGCGCGGCGCAGAAAGTCCACCGCCTCGTTCATCGGGAAATGCGAATCGTGCTTCCAGCGCGCCAGCGCCACAGCCTGTTGCGCTTTTGGCTGCTTTTGCGCGATCAACAACGGGTTTTCGGCGCCGGGGTAGATCGGTGTGCGCTTGCCGGCCAGCCTGCACAGCGCGCTGGCCATCTGCGCGCGTTTGACCGCTTCGCCGGTGACGGTGGTGATGCCGAGCAGATCGCAGTCCGGCTGGGCCAGTAGATAGGCCAGGCAAACGGCATCGTCGATGTCGGAACCAATATCGGTGTCGAGGATCACTTTTGTGGACATCGGGAACTCCTGTGCCGGCCATTATCGGCCATCTGAAGCGCTCCCGTTGGACGCGCGATTCGCCGGCGCTCAGCCCAGCGAAAGCCAGACCACCGCCACCGCCAGGGTGAGCAGGGTAATCACGACCCCGCAGCGCAGATACTCGCCAAACGTCAGCCGGATGCCAAACTTCGAGGCCTGCTCGGCCACGATCAGATTGGCCACCGAGCCGATCAAGGTGAAGTTGCCGGCCAGCGTCGACGCAGCCGCCAGCGTCAGCCAGGCCTGAGTGGGGTCGGGGAAGCGGGGGATGAGCGGGCGGAACAGCAGGACGGCCGGCACGTTGGAAATCGCGTTGCTCAACACAGCGGTGAACACGGTGAGGGCCAGAACGCCGCTCTGGGCCAGGCCGGCCACTGCGTCAAACAGCTTCTGCGACACGCCGGTGATTTCGAGCGCGCCGGTGACGACAAACAGGCCGCAGAACAACAACAACAAAGGCCAGTCCACCAGCACCAGAATGCGCTCTGATTTGACGCGGCGCGACACCATCAGCGCGCACGCAGCCAGGAACGCCGCGAGGGCGACCGGCACGCCGGCCGCAAACGCGACCAGCAGGCCGGCGATCACGATCAGGCTTTTGCGCAGCACGGGCGCGTACACCGCGCCGGCGGCAGATGCCAGTGTCATCTCTTCGCGCAGCGCCTCGCCGGGCCGATGCGTGACCACAGGCGCGCGCATCTCCGCCGCGCGCATTGATGACGCCGTTCCTTCGGCCAGCGCGCCTTTGCGGCGAAACTCGGCCGGGTACATCAGCCACACCACGCCGATGACGATGCACAACCCAAACAGCGCCACCGGCCCCAACCGCGCCAGAAAACCCAGATAGGAAATGCCGGAGGACATGCCGATCAGGATGTTTTGTGGATTGCCGGTGATGGTGGCCGTAGACCCGACATTGGCCGCCGTGGCCAGGGCGATCAAATAAGGGATCGGATCGCGTTTCAGGCGAATGACCACCCCGCACACCAGCGGCGTGAGCATGACGCACACCGGATCGTTGAGAAAGAGCGCCGACAACACGCCCGATGCGATGACGACCAGCGCCAGCAAAACGGTGGGCGCGCCGGCGCGCTCGATGATGAGGTTGCCGGCCCAGGTGAAGAAGCCGGCCAGCTCCAGCACGGCGTTGATCACCATCATGCTGAACAACAGCAGCAGCGTGCTCAGGTCGAGGGTGCGCTCGGCTTCGGGCAGGGTGACCACGCCAAGAGCCAGCAAAAGCGCCGCGCCCACCAGCGAGAGCGTGGCGCGATTGAGGCCGAGTCTGGGGACGCTGCCGGCTGCCAGCGCAACGAACGTCGCCAGCGCAACCACGCTGGCGACGATTTGCGGAAACGTGAACACGCTGCTGTCCTGCGTGAAGACTATCGCTCCATGATCCGCGCCAGGCGCAACACGTCAGGCTTGATTTTGTTGGTCGGCTTGATGACTTCCTCGATCGGCGTTTCGGCGATCTTGCCGTCGATCCAGCCGATCATCACGCCGGAGCGGCCCGCGTGGAGCGCCTCGGCAGCGGCAGCGCCCAGCCGCGTTGCGAGGATGCGGTCATAGGCAGTCGGACTTCCACCGCGCTGCACATGTCCCAGAACGGTCGCGCGCACCTCAAATCCCTGCTGCTCCTTCTGGGCGTTAAGGTAGGCGGACAAAGCGGCGGTGCCGGGCTTCCAACCCTCGGCGACGATGATGATGCAATGGTTCTTGCCGCGCACGTAGACATCCTTCAGCACGGTGCTGACGGCTTCCAACGACACGTCGTTGTGCTCCGGAATCAGCGCCAGTTCGGCGCCGCCGGCCAGCGCGCCCATCAACGCCAGATAGCCGCAGTTGCGGCCCATGGTTTCGATGATGAAGGCGCGATTGTGCGACGAGGCGGTGTCCTTGATCTTGTCGATGGCGTCGAGGATGGTGTTGAGCGCCGTGTCCACGCCGATGGTGATGTCGGTGCCGCCCAGGTCGTTGTCGATCGTGCCCGGCAGGCCGATGACCTTGACGCCCTGCTCATGCAGCTTTTGCGCGCCGGTCAGGCTGCCATTGCCGCCAATAACCACGAGACCCTCGATGTCAAAGCGGTGCAGGTTGCGCAGGGCTGTCAGCTGGCCCTGCGGCGTGGTGAACTCGGCGCTGCGCGACGTGCTGAGAAACGTGCCGCCGCGCCCCAGAATGCCGCCCACCGAGCGCAGGGTCAGTTCTTCGATCTCGCCGGCAATCAGCCCGGCATAGCCGCGCCGAATGCCCATCACACTCATGCCGAGGTGGATGCCCATGCGCACGACCGCCCGAATGCACGGGTTCAGGCCGGGGCCGTCGCCGCCGCTGGTGAGAACGCCGATTCGTTTCATGGGGAGTAGCCAGTAGTCAGTAGTCAGTCGTCAGAAAGCAGGCGCGTCCGATACCCAATACGCAATACGAAATACGCAGTACCCAGTACGCAATCGACCCGCCTGTCCCGTGTCAGGTTCTAGTACAGGAACATCGGCTTGCCTTCGACATGGCGCACGCGCGGCAGATAGTTCTCGCTGTCGTACAACTCGTCCACGTCAACGCGCTTGACGCCCTGCATGATGGTTGAGATCGGAATGCTGGTGTAGGTGCCGTTGCGCAACGCGACCATGCGGTTCGACGCGCCGCGCTTGATGAGCGTGACGGCCAGATTGGCGTAGTTCACTGCCACCATCAGGTCGAGGCTGTCCGGCGCGCCGGAGCGCATCAGGTAGCTAAGCTGCTGGTTAAGAATGTCCTCGCCAGTGATCTTCTTGATGGCCTCGCCGGTGATCTGGCCGATGCCGCCGAGTTTCATGTGGCCGTAAGCGTCCGCCTGGCCATACTCGATCACCTTGCCGCCGATCATCTGCGCGCCTTCCGAAATGGTGACAATGGCGTAGTTGCTGGGGTTGCGCTTCTTGTCTTCCACGAGGAAGCGAGCCAGTTTTTCAGGGTCGAAATGCACCTCGGAGATGATGGCGCGATCGACGCCGGCGAGGTACGAAGTCAACAGCGAGGTCTCGCCGCTGTTGCGGCCAAACAGCTCGATGACGGCGATGCGCTCATGGCTGCCGATGCTGGTGCGCAACTGGTGGATGAACTCGACGCTGCGCGTGACAGCGGTGGAGAAGCCGATGCAGTAGTCCGTGCCGTACACGTCGTTATCCATCGTCTTCGGAATGGCGACGACGTGGAACCCTTCGCGGTGCAATCGCTCGGCATAGCTCAGCGTGTCATCGCCGCCGATGGGAGTCAGGGTGTCGATGCCGAGCTTGTCGAGGACGCGCAGCACGTGCGGTGTGAAGTCGAAGCGCCCTTTGTCATCCTCTTTGGCGCCGGCTTCGCGCAGGAAGTCGGGCACTTCGTGACTGCGCACCTTGCCGGGGTTGGTGCGGCTGGTGTGCAGGAACGTGCCGCCGGTGCGGTCGACGGTGCGCACGCGCTGCTTGTCGAGCGGCACGATGTACTGCGCCACGCTGGCCGGGTCATCCGGGTTGCAGTACAGCAACCCGCCCCAGCCTTTGCGGATGCCAAGCACTTCATAGCCTTCATCGACGGCGCGATTCACCAGCGCCTTGATGCAGGGATTGAGACCGGGCACATCGCCGCCGCCGGTCAATACACCGATTCTCTTCATCTGATTCTCCTGTTGGTCTTGTTGTGATTTCGTGTTGCGCGACAGGGTCGAAGATTGAAAAGGGATGGAGGCGCAACACAGACCGCAACTCGGCAGCAGCGCGTCCTTACCTTGTTCTTCCTCGATCTCTGTCAGCGTTCGATTGCGCTCGATGATTGCGGCGTCAGGCCGGCAACCAGCACCATTTTAGTGTAAATGCCGGAACCGGGGCCGGCTTCGTCAGGTCGCTCCGGTCGTTCTGACCCCTGCGGTCGCCGTCTTGTAATCCACAAACCGGTAGCCGACGCCGCGCTCGGTCAAAATGTACTTTGGGTGCGCAGGGTCCGGCTCGATCTTCTGGCGCAGATAGGTGATGTACAGTCGCAGATACTGCGTCTCGTCGCGGTATTCCCAACCCCACACTTTGGACAAGAGCGTCTCGTGCGGCACAACCCAGCCGGCGTTTTGCATCAGGTGGTACAGCAGCCGCCACTCGGTCGGGCGCAGCTTCACCGGCTTGCCTTCGACAATGACCTCGCGCCGGTTGAAGTCCACAGACAACCGATCGTCAATCACGATGGGCGCTTTCTCCACCTGGGCGGGCAATTCGGCCCGCCGGATGACGGCTTTGACCCGGCTGATCAACTCGCGCGGGCTGAACGGCTTGGTGATGTAATCGTCGGCGCCGAGATCCAGCCCCTTCACCTTGTCCGACTCTTCGCTCCTGGCTGTGAGCATGATGACCGGCACGGTGCTTTCTTCGCGAATGGCTTGCAGGGTTTCGTAGCCGTCCATCTCTGGCATCATGATGTCGAGCAGCACGGCGTCGGGCAACATCTCGCGCGTCTTGCGCACCGCGTCCAACCCGTCTGTCGCCGAAATCACCCGGTAGCCCTCCAGCTCCAGATTCATGCGGATGAAGTTGATCATGCGCGGCTCGTCGTCCACCACGAGCACCAGTTTCGAGTCTTCGCTTGGCATGGATGTTGGCCTTGTGCAAACGCCGGCTGTCACTTGACAGGGCATTATAACCAGCGGACGCTCCCGAACGCCGGAACCGCTATACTCAACCCGCGCCATGAGCCGCACACATCCGATTGCAATCGTGAAAGGCGCCGGCGATCTCGGCACCGGCGCGGCCTATCGCCTGCACAAGGCCGGCTTCCGCGTGCTGTGCCTCGACCTGCCCAAACCGCTGGTCATCCGCCGAATGGTGGCTTTCGCCTCCGCGTTGTACGATGGCCGGATCACGGTGGACGGCGCGCAGGCCGAGCGGGCGTTGTTCGCCGATGAGGTGATGTACATCTGGCAGCGCGGCTGCGTGGCGGTGATGGCCGACCCATCGCTGCGCACGCTGGACATTTTCCAGCCCGACGTGCTGGTGGACGCCATCATGGCCAAACGCAACACCGGCGCCACCATCCATGACGCCCCGGTTGTCATCGCGTGCGGGCCGGGCTTCACAGCTGGCGAGGACTGCCACGCCGTCATCGAGACGCAGCGCGGGCACGACCTGGGGCGCGTGTTGTGGCATGGCAGCGCCGCGCCGAACACAGGCGTGCCGGGCAAGGTTGGCGGCGAGGATGAGCGGCGGGTGGTGCGCGCGCCATGCGACGGCGCGTTCTATGGCCGGCGCGCCATCGGCGACACCGTCAAGGCCGGAGACATCATCGCAACCATCGGCAAGACGCCGGTGCCGGCCACGCTGGACGGCGTGTTGCGCGGTTTGCTGCACGACGCTGTGCCGGCGACCGCCGGCCTGAAAATCGCCGACATCGATCCGCGCGGCGAAGTCCGCTACTGCTTCAGCATCTCCGACAAGGCGCTGGCTGTCGGCGGCGGCGTGCTGGAGGCCGTGTTCACCTTGCGCGACAAGTGGCGCGGCTAATTGCCGGCGCGCCTGCGGCTGCGCGGTTTGCGCGGCGCCGAGAGCCGGGGCATCTCGCGCTGGCCGGCGCCGAAGACCGTCAACCCGGCGCCCGGCGACTTGCGCGGCGTTTTCGCCCGCGCGGGTCGTTTGGGAGCGGGCAATGCCTTCGGGCGCACGCCAACCACCCGGCCTGTGGCTTCCTGCATATCTTTCAGCGCCGCCATCCGAATGGCCTCATTCACATCGTCCCGGTTGGCGGCCTCGCGCATGTGCAACGCCATAGCGTCCATCGACGCCGACTCAGCCGCCGCGCGCGCGTCGTGAATCTTCTTGGATGGATCCAGGATGAAAATGAAGGCGATCCCCACGCCGATGAGCACCGGCGTGG
>DAOTYS010000346.1:0-8639 GCA_034434575.1 Thermoflexales bacterium | reverse complement strand
CAGCATCGCCCTGCGCCGGCGCCAGTGTAAGCGCCGCCGCGAGCGCCAGTTCCTGATTGCGCCCGCCCTTGCCATCCCCGCGCACGGTCACAGTTGGTTCGCCGCCGTAGATGCGGCAGACCGGCTGATTGCCGTTCTGCGCGCGCAGGGTGAGCAGGTTCTGCGCGATCTCTCGCCCGCGCTCGCGCGCCTCGCCGCGCAGTTCGGTCGTCACAATGGCAGTGTCGAACCCCATCTCGCGCGCGGCGCGCGCAGCCGCTTCACACGCCTGTGTGTTGTTGGCGACCAGCGTGTTGTGGGCGCGCGGGTCATACGTCAAACCAGAGGCAATTACATCCAACGGATCACCGATCACATCCGACAGGATCAATCCCACGATCTGCCCCGGCGCCGCCATGCGCGCCAGGCCGCCGCCCTTCAGCCGGTCGAGCCGTGAGCGCACGATGTTCATCTCGCGGATGTCCGCCCCGCTTTTCAGGAGCGCTTCATTGATGGCGCGCATGGTGTTCAGCGAGACGCCCGCGTGCGGCGCAATCACCAGCGCCGATGCGCCGCCGGAGATGCAAGCCACCACCAGGGTGCGCTCGGCGCAGCCGGCCAGCGCCGCGCACACGGCTTCGCCGGCGCGCAAGCTGTTTTCGTCGGGCACGGGGTGGGCGGATTCGATGAGCGCGAAGTCGCGCGGCGTGTTGGCCGGCCACACATGGCCGGCCAGATGCCCGTATTTGGTCACGACAACCGCGCGCGACACACGATCGCCCATCAGCGCCAGAGCGGCGCTGGCCATCGGCGCGGCGGCTTTGCCCACGGCAATCAGCCGCACCTCGTCACACTGAGCCAGATCATAGGACTGACCATCTACCTGCAACCGGTCGCCGTCGCGCCGGACATGGCGTTGAAGAGCCTGGGCCGGGTCGGCTGCCTGGAGCGCCGCCGCGAGGATCGCGTTCAGCGGCGCGTGGGGGGTTAGAGGGGGAGCGGGAGTCATGGCGCGTCGTGCGTGGTGAGTATTGCGTATTGGGTCAGAGGTTGGGCTGGGTTGGTGGAACGGGGGGCGACTGTGGATGCTGTGTTGCCTTGCGCCGGCTGCGCCGTCGCAGGATCAGGATCAGCGCGACGAACGGGCTGACCAGCACCAGACCTACCGGGATCGCCACAATCACCAGCCAGATCAACAGGCTGACCAGGCCTTGCAGAATCGACACCAGCGCCTCGACGGCGTCTTTGACCACGCCTTCGGGCCGCCAGCCGGCGATCTGCACCGGCTGCGCCAGCGCATCGGGCAGCATAGTCACGTTGATCGTCGCCAGCGCCACCGACTGCGACAGAAACTGCATGCGCCCCTTGATGACTTCGATCTCGCCGCGAATCTGGGTGAGCTGATTGAACACAGACAGCACATCCTCGGTGTTGGTGGCGTTGTCCATGATCTCGCGCAGTTGCGCTTCGGCGGCTTCGAGGTTCTTCAGGCGCGAGCTGAGATCGATGTACTCGGCGGTCACATCCTGGCCGGAGATTTGCTCCTCGCGGACTTCGCTGGCGAGGGCGCGCAGCCGGCGCAGGGCTTCCTCGAACTGCTCCGCCGGCACGCGCAAGGTCATCGCAACGCGCACGCCCTGCTGATACTTGCTGGCGCTGGATGAGGCCACGTAGCCTTGCAACTCGCCGGCCATGTGCGCCACGGCGTCCAGTTGCGCCGACGGATCATCGACCACCAGGGTGAGGCTGGCGTTGCGGACCACCATGCGATTGGCGATGGTCTGGCTGTCGGGGGATTGAACGTTGGCTGAGCCGCCGCCAGACGGCTGTTGCGGCGCTTCGGCAGCCGGCGCCACGGCGTCGCCGTAGCGCTCTTCGTATGTCGCGGCTGGGGCGGCGGCGCGGGCGCAGCCGGCCAGCGCAATCAGGGCAACGAACAGGCGCGCGGTCGCGCGAATGATCCGGGATGTCATGGCATTTCCTCCTTGTCGTTATTACCTGCTGTGACTACATCAATGACGCGGCCGGGCGTTACAGGTTCCATCGTACACCGGTTGCGCGTTTATCGCAGCGGCGCGAACCGCTCAGGCGCAACACCTGGCTGCGCAACGGTGTTAGTATTGTCACTGTGAGCGCGTTACTCATATCGCTGGGCTGCGGTGTGATCGGCTACCTGATCGGCTCGATCCCGTTTGGCTATCTCATTGTCAGGCTGGTGAAGGGCGTGGACATCCGCGAATACGGGAGCGGGCGCACGGGGGGCACAAATGTGTTTCGCGTGGCCGGCTTCCCGGCCGGGTTAGCCACTGCCCTGTTGGACATCGGCAAGGGCGTCGTCGTGGTGTGGATTGCGCGGGCGTTGTTTCCACAGACGCTGGGCTGGGCCGAGGCGCTGGCCGGGGTGGGCGTCGTGCTGGGTCACAATGCGTCGTGCTTCCTGGGATTTCGCGGCGGCGCCGGCGGCGCGACGGCCGCCGGCACTGCGTTGGCGTTGTGGACGTTGGGCGGTCTGCCGGGTCTGGTGGTTGGCGTGTTCGTCCTCTTTGTCATCGGCTACGCCTCTCTGGCCACGCTGCTGTCGGGCCTGTCGATTGCGCTGGTCTTCTCGATTGCGGCGCTGAGCGGCGACAGCGTTCCACTCGCCTATGGCGCGTTCGGCTGGGGCGTGGTCCTGTTGCAGGCGCTGGCCCTGCGACCTAATATTGCCCGCCTGCTGGCCGGCACGGAAAAGCGCGTGACGCTGGGCGACAAGCGCATCTCATCTTCGGACCAACAGAAGGCCGTCTGACTCCTCGGCCTCATCTCAACTTCAATCGCATTTCCCATGAAACGATTGATCGGCTTCCTGAAGCCGCACCGCCGGCTGGTTGTCTGGCTTGCCTTTCTGACGCTGAGCCTGGCTGCGCTGCTCACCATCGGCCCGATCGTCACCGGCGCCATTGTGGATGAGGTGATCGCCGCGCAGCAATTCGACCTGCTGCCGCCCTATCTGGCGCTGCTGCTGGGGGTGGCGATTGTGCGCGCGCTCTTTCAGTATTTTTACAGCCGCGACCGCGAGCGGCTGGGCCAGCATGTTGTGACCGACATTCGCACCGCGCTGTACCGCAAGCTGCTGGCCCTGCCCTACAGCTTTTACGACAACGAACAAACCGGCCGGCTGATGTCGCGCATCACCAGCGACGTGGAGAGCACCCGCATTTTCCTGGCGTTTATTCTGATCGACTCGATCAACCACGTGACCACCGTTGTGGTGATGCTGGCTGCGCTAGTGCGACTGAATCTGCTGCTGGCCGCGATCGCCATCATCCCCACGGTGGCGTCGGGCGTGACGCTGTATGTGCTCTACCAGCGCTGGCATCGCATCAACCGGCGCATCCACGAGCAGAACGCGGTCGTGTCGGGCGTGTTGCAGGACAGCCTGGCCGGGATCAAAGTCGTCAAGTCATTTGCGCAGGAACAGCAGGAAGAGGACAAGTATCTGAATTCAGTGCGGGCGCTTCAGAAGTTGCACATCGAAGCGAATGACGGCTGGTACACGCGCTACCCGTTCATCGGCGCGATCCCGCGTCTGATGCAGTTGGCGCTCATTGTGGTGGGCGGCATCCAGGTGGTCGAGGGTGTGATATCGCTCGGCACGCTGGTCGCCAGCATCAGCTTCACCGACCTGATGCTGGGCGCCGTGAACGCCCTGGGCACGCAACTCACGACGCTGGGGCAGACGGCGACGGCGGCGGTGCGCATCTTTGAAATGCTCGACGAGCCAGTGACGATCAGGACGCCCGACAACCCTGTCCGCCTGGGCGAGATCAAGGGCGACATTCGCTTCGAGAACGTCCACTTCAAGTATGCGACTGCCAAAGCCCACACCCTGAAGAACATCAACCTGCATGTGCCGGCCGGCGCGTCGCTGGCGGTCGTCGGCGCCACCGGGGCCGGCAAGAGCACCCTCGTTCACCTGATCGGCCGCTTCTACGACCCCACCTCCGGCCGGGTGCTGGTGGATGGCTGCGATGTGCGGTCGGTGGACCTGGACGAGTTGCGCCGGCAGATCGGCATCGTGGCGCAGGACGGCCTGTTGTTCTCGGCCACCATCGCGGAGAACATCGCCTTTGGACGGCCAGACGCCACGCGCGAGCAGATCGAGCGCGCCGCCCGCCTGGCGCAGGCGCACGAATTCATCAGCCAGTTGCCGGAGGGGTACGACACCCCCATCGGCGAACGCGGGGTCGGACTGTCAGGTGGACAACGCCAGCGCGTTGCTATTGCCCGCGCCATTCTGCTCGACCCCAAAATCCTGATTCTGGATGATTCCATGTCAGCCGTCGATGCCGAGACTGAACGCCTGTTGCAGGCTGCCATCGGCGAGGTGATGCGCGGGCGCACAACGATTCTGATTGCCCACCGGCTGTCCACGGTGCAACAGGCCGACCGGATTGTGGTGCTGCAAGAAGGGGAGATTGTGGAGCAGGGCACGGCGGAGGAACTGACCCACAGCGGCGGTTACTATCAGCGCGTGCTCGAGCTGCAGCGCATGACCTCCTCGGAGTCAATGGGCGAGGTGTTGAGCAAAGCGCCGGCGCTCGTAATGCCGGGATCATAGGCGCGGCGCGCGTTGCGTGTTGCGTATTGCGTACTGCGTATCGGGAGGAGCGATGTTGCGAGGGATGACACAGCGGGCGCGCCGCGCGACTGACGCAGATGCGCCGCCGCCCCAGCCGGCGTTGAAGACGCTGCGCCGCCTGTTTCGCTATCTCGGCCCGTACAAGTGGCGGATGACCGGCACAATCAGCCTGTACATGCTGTGCGTGGCGATCGCTCAGATGTACCCGTTCATCGACCGCGTGTTGATCGACCAGCACATCGCGGTGAAGCGCATCGACGGGGAGTTCTACCTGCTCGCGCTGGTCGCGGTGATTCTGCACGCCGTTAACTACGCCGGTTTTGGCGCGCGCACGCTGTCCATTGTGCGCATCAGCCAGCGCGTGCTCTTCGACATCCGCCGCCAGTTGTTTCACCACATCCAGCGGCTGTCGTTCAACTTCTTCGAGTCGTGGCCGGTCGGCAAGATCATGGCGCGCTTCCAGAGCGACGTGACCACGCTGAATGACTTTCTCACCAACCAGGTGGCCTCCATCTTCCACGACGCCATGTCAGCCGTGGTGGTGATTGCCTTCATGCTGGCGATTGACGCGGGGCTGGCGGTGGTGGCGTTGTTGACGTTGCCGGCGCTGGTTGGGGCAGCCCTGTATCTGCGGCCGCGCATGCACGCCGGCTGGGAGGCGGTGCGCGAATACGCCACGCGCTTCAACATCTTCCTGGCGGAAAACATTGCCGGCATGCGCGTGATCCAGGCGTTTGTGCGCCAGCAGGTCAACTTTCAGCAATTCATTGCCGCCAACAAGATGGTGGTCGAGCGATGGATGAAGGTGATTTCTCTCAGCGCGCAGCTGGGGCCGATCGTGGAGATGACCCGTGCGTTTGGTCTGGCGGCGGTGTTGTATGTGGCGGCCTATCAGATCGGCGCGACATCGACGTTGACGGTGGGCACGCTGGTTGCCTTTGCCGCCTACATCAACGCGTTGTGGGGGCCGATCAGCACCTTCACCAATTCCTACATCGTGCTGCAGGCAACGCTGGCGTCGGCGGAGAAGGTGTTCGAGCTGCTCGACACCCAGCCCAGCGTGGGCGACACGCCGGGCGCCGCTGTCATGCCGCGCGTGAAGGGCGAGATCGTGTTCGACCATGTGTGGTTCAGCTACGATGGATCGCGCATGGCGCTGAAGGACATCAACCTGCGCATCCCGCCCGGCCAACTGGCGGCGCTGGTCGGCCAGACCGGCTCGGGCAAGACCACCATCGCCAGCCTGGTCAGCCGGTTCTACGATGTGACGCAGGGGCGCATTCTCATTGACGGCATCGACATCCGCTCTGTCACCCAGGAGTCGTTGCGCCGGCAACAGATCGCCGTGGTGCTCCAGGAGCCGTTCATCTTCACCGACACCATCGCCAACAACATTCGCTATGGCCGGCCGGCGGCAACCCTGGACGAGATCATCGCCGCCGCCAAACTGGCCAACTGTCACGAGTTCATCGCCAAATTGCCAGAGGGCTACAACACGCTGGCTCATGAGCGCGGCTCGCAGTTCTCCGTTGGCCAGCGCCAGCTCATGTCCATCGCGCGCGCCATCCTGGCCGACACGCCCATTCTGATTCTTGACGAGGCGACTTCGGCTGTGGACACCGAAACAGAGCAGCTCATCCAGCAGGCGCTGGAGCGGCTGATGGCGGGCCGCACCTCCATCGTTATCGCCCACCGGCTGTCCACGATTCGCAAGGCGGATCAGATCGTGGTGTTGCGCGCAGGCCAGATCGTCGAGATCGGCGATCATCAGACGCTGGCCTCCAAAGCCGATGGATACTATGCGCGGCTGGTGCGGGCGCAAAGGATGGGCCAGCACTGACGACAAAGCCTCCTGCCAGACCCTGGCAGGAGGCTTGAGCGCCGAACGAATGAGTGCGCCCGCGCGCGGACAGCTGCTCGAACGCGGCCCCGTCTCAGTTGGCCGGTGGGGGCGGCAACGGGGGCGTTTCCGCCGGGCGCGCCGGGGCTGTGGTGGGCAGATTCACCGGCTGCGGCGCGGGAATTTCCGCCGGCTTGTTTTCAGCGGCCTTGAGCATGCGCGTCAATTGCTCGATCATATCCTGGTTGACGCGCGCAGTGTACTCGGCCTCAGACGCGGCTTCTGCGGTCGCGCCGGTGATGTACAGCGAAGCAAAGTTCACCAGACCGATCACGATAAAGACCAGGCCGATCAGGTTCAGGCCGCCGAACCAGATGCCGGCGAATATCTGCTGGGCTGCCACCAGCAGGACCACGCCCAATATCACGCCAACCGCCAGCACCACCCAGGCCAGCGCCTTGTAAACGATCGTCACGATCCGCAGGATGCCGTTTTTCCGTGGAACGTTCATGTCGTCGTAACTCCTCCTCAAAAGGGTTGGGTCGGACGCACAGGTGAAGAGCCGGCCCTTCACCTGCGCGGATTATAGCGTCTCGCCCCGCGCAGGAGCGCCGGCGCCGTCCGCCCCAAAAGTCCTGGTTAGTTGCCGGGCAGCGCAATCGGTTGCTGGCCCTGGGCGACCGGGAACTGGATGATGATTTCTGAATCGACGCGGCGAATGTTCGGCACGATGGTGCTGACCACCTCGCGCACGTTGGCGAGCGCCGGATCGGTCAGGAACGCATTGGCCAGATCCGCTGTGTTCTTCAGATATTCCTCGCTCCACACGATATTGGGCAGCGCCTCGCCGTTCACGTAGACCGTGATGCCATCGGGCGTCGTGTGCAGCACGATGTGCTGGATGTTCTGGCTCTGCAGGTTGCCCACCACGTCCGGGCCGAGTTCGAGCGCGCGGAAGTCGAACCCCGCGCCGCCGAACAGGGCTTCGAGGTCGCGGGTGGACACGCCGGCGATGGAGCCAACGCCGGCCTGGTTGAAGCGCAGGTTCAGCCGCGTCCTGGCAATCACATCCGACGCGGGGCTGGGCGGCGGCAATTGTGTCTTAGCGGTTGCGTCGCGCAGCGGGATTTCTGCGCTGCCGCTCCTGACCGGGAACTTGACGGCAATGTTCAGACCGACGTTTTGCAGGCGCGGCAAGAGCAGCTTGACCACGCGCGCCTGATCAGCCGGCAAGACGCCGAACAGCTCGATGGTGTTGCCCAGTGTGTTCATCGACTGGCTGCTCCAGCTGAGGTGCGGCAGAGGCTTGGCGTTGACGAAGATGAACAGGCCGTCGTTCTTGTGCAAGATCTCCAGGTGCTGGATGTCGCCGGCAACCATGGTGTCCACCAGGTCCTTCGGCAGCGCGAACATAGCGGGGTCCATGCCGGCCAGCGCCAGGAGTTCCGGCGTGATGCCGGAAATCGACGGCGACCCTTCAGCGTCAATCTCGACCACGATCCTGGGCAGGGCAATCATGAAGTCTCGATTGGCTTCGCCGATGTCTGTGGGGCCGGTCGCACAGCCGGCGAGCAGAAGGGCGAACAGCGGGATCAGCGAAACGACACGTTTGACAGATGCCATTGTTGTGTTTACCTCCTGAAGTCATGGGCCAAAGCCCTCTCATGCACCCTGGGCCAACGCCCCTCGAACAGAGGCAATTATGAACAGAATGCCTTGTTTGTGCAACCGGGCCTTGCGCCGGTTGGCGAGCAAAGTGCGAATCGTAGGGCACTCGTCAGGTAGGCCGGCTGCGCATCTGCGGCGATAATGAGGGCGCCGGAGGCATGACGTGAACTCAACCCTGCGCAAAGTCCTGATTGGCGTGTGCGTTGTTGCGATGGCGCTCACCAGCGCGTGCCGCGTCGTCGAAGGCGTGGCCCGCCCAGTGGCCCGCAGCGGCAGCCAGGACAGCCCGGCGCGCCTGTGGCCGGATGTGCCGCCGCTGGCCGGCGCAGACGCGGTCGAGTTGGACCTGCCGCTTTTGCTCAGGCTGGCGCTCTATTCCTCTGCCAGCGACATGGCGCGCGACAGCAACCTCAAACTCAACAGCTTTGATTTTGTGATCCATCGCGCTGCTGTCACGCCAGCGGAGGTGCAATCGTTCTATACGGCCGAGCGCATGGCCGACGCCGGCTGGAATGCCGAAAAGCAGCCGGG
>DAOTYS010000345.1:0-11236 GCA_034434575.1 Thermoflexales bacterium | reverse complement strand
CTGGCGCGCGAAACCCGAACGCGCCCGGCGCAGTGGGGCGCATTCGTCGTCTATGCCGGCGTCGAAGCCGGCGATGACCTCACCCCGGTCGATCATCATCAGGTGATCGGCGACTATGACCAGCCGCTGGGAGAAGGTAACTCGGTTTTCCTGTCGTTTAACATGCCGGGTGACACCACTCGCGCGCCGAAGCGCCATCGCACGCTGACGATCAGCACACACACGCGCGCCGCCGACTGGTGGGCGCTGCGCAATGATCCGGCCGGCAAAGCCGAATACGACGCGCGGGTCGCCGAATACACTGAACGCTTGCTGACGCTGGCCGAGCGCGCTGTGCCGGGGCTACGACAACGCATCCGGCTGCTGCTGCCCGGCACACCGGTGACCTTTCAGTTCTTCACGCGCCGCCATCTGGGCGGTGTGGGCGGATTCCCGATGACCAGCATCTTCACCGCGCGCGGGCCGTGGACCGGGCTGCGCAACGCCTGGCTGGTGGGCGACAGCATCTTCCCCGGCCAGAGCACCGCGGGCGTCACGATGGGCGCTTTACGCGTGGTGGATGAGGTGCTGCGCGCCCTGCCGCAGACGGCGTCAACGCATCGCATCTCAGTCGGCATTGCGCCCTCGTCGGGGCGATAAAGCCGGGCCGGCTGACAGCGCGCGAGTTGTCGCGCGCTGTCAGCCGGCGCACAACTCAGCGACCAGCACATCCAGCGCCACCACATCTTCCATGCGGCCGGTCTTGATCGCCAGATCGGTCTCCATCACCGCAACGTGAGCGCGTTCGAGCTGGGTCATACTGAAGTTGCGGGCCTGACGAGTGAGCTTCTCGGCCACGAATGGGTGCAGCCCCAGCGTCTGCGCCAGCTCCGCCGGCGAGAGGCGGTCGTTCTCTTTGGCCTGAATGAGCAGGCGGGTTTGCCGGGCAATCATGGTCAGAACGATCAGCGGCTGTTCGCCGCGCCCCAGCACGCCGCGCAAAATGCGCAGGGCCGCCGCGCCATCGCGCGCGCCAATGGCATCGACAAAACCGAACATGTCGGCGACCTGCTCATCACTCACCAGCGTCTCGACATCGCGCTCGTCGATGGGCCGGCCACTGGCATACGCGACCAGCTTGTCCAGCTCGGTGTCGAGTTTGCGCAGGTACAGCCGGTTATCCTCGGCAAAGTGATCGCGATCGTTTTTGTTGCCCCGATGAATTCTGGTGGAGAGCAGTTGCGCGGCGGGCCGGCTGATCTGGCCGCCCTTTAGCCGGGCGCGCTCGTTGATCCAACGGACAGGATCGTCGGGCAAGTCGAACAGTTTGACAAAGCCGCCTTTGCTCTTGTCCTGCGCCAGCTTCAGAACGGGATGAGTGGCCGGCAATGTCTCATCCTCGGCCAGCACCAGGCCGGTGGTGTCTGGCACATCTGGAAGATAGGCTGCCAGTTGCGCCAGTGGATCGTCTGAGGCATCAGCTTTGGATTTGCGTTTTGGCCGGCCTGGCTGAGTCAGCCAGTTGCGCACCACCACCAGCCGCTTTTCGGTCAGAAACGGCATGGCGTCGGCGGCGGCCTGAATATCTTTGAGTTGCGCCGTGGCATCGAGCACGGTGTAGTTCAGGCTGGCAATGTCCGGCTCGCCCAGCTTCTTCTTCAGTCGCGCGATCTCTTCATCGCGGGTCAGGCCGTCGGGGCCATGGAACACATACCACATGTGGATTTTGGATTGACGATTGACGATTGACGATTGACAGGCCGCGCTGCTGGATACGCAACACACAATACGCAACACGCAATACACAATATGCTCACAGGTAGCCGTTCTGGCGATACCAGTCGTAAGTCCTGCGCACAGACTCGACAAATGGGCGGGTAGTCAGGCCCAGTTCGCGGCGAGCTTTGGTGGAATCGAACCAGAAGGTGTCGGTTGAGAAGCGCGCCTGCTGGCCGTCGAACGGCAAGGTCAGGCCAAAGGCGCGACGGAAGAGGTCGATCACACCAGCCAGCCCGCGCAAAAGAATCGCAGGCAGGCGCAGCGCAGGCCGGGGCCGGCCCACCACATCACACACCATACCCAGCAGGTCGCGGTGCCACAGATTCTCACCGCCCAGAATGTACCGCTCACCTGCGCGCCCATGCTCTGCGGCGGCAATGCAGCCGGCGCACAAGTCGGCCACGTCGATCACGCACACGCCGCCGGGCGGATAAAACGGGATGCGCCGGCGCGCCGCTTCGAGGATGATGCTGCCGCTGATGAGATTGACATCGCGCGGGCCAATCACGACCGCCGGGTTGACGATGACAGCATCCAGCCCGTCGGCGACCGAGGCCCGCACATGGCTTTCGGCCAGCGCTTTGCTGTAGCCATAGTGGAACTGCTCCGGCTTCAGGTTGAACTGCGCCGACTCGTTGACCGGCTGGCCGAATGGCGGGCGACCCAAGGCGGCCACACTGCTGATAAACACCACTCGCCCGACGCCGGCTGAGCGGGCGGCGCGCAGAACATTGCGCGCGCCTTCCACATTGACTTGATACATGCGCGCGATGCCGGCGCGCCAGTAGTCGGCCACGGCAGCAGCGTGAAAGACAACATCGACGCCCTGCATGGCCGACTGCAATGAGAGCGGGTCGGTCACATCGCCGAAGACTGATTCATACTCCAGACCTTGCAAGGCTTTTAAGGAAGAGGAAGCGCGACGCAGCGCGCGGGCCTGCCATCCGCGCTGCGCAACTGCTTCGACCAGGTTCGCTCCGACGAAGCCGGTGGCGCCAGTAATGAGTGCTTTCATCAGCCTCAATCATAGTCGCCTATTCAATCGACGCTACAATAGCTCGCAGGACGCATGACCTCACTGTTGGAATCCCTTCGCGCATCATTTGCCATCTTCGTCATTGCCGCGCGCCGGCTTTGGTGGGGGCGCGGGCTGGCGCTGGCCGGCGCTTTTGGCCTGACCGCCGTGATCGCATTTACGCTCAGCGTGCCGCTGTACGCCGACGCGGTCTATCACCGCATTCTGGGCACAGAAGTGGCCAGAGGCGCGGCATGGCGCCGGCCGCCCTTTGCATTCCTGTTCCGCTATGTCAGCCGGGGACAGACAATCAACGAGCAGGGAGACTGGGCGCAGATCGCGCCGGCCGACGCCTACCTGACACACCAAGCGCCGGCCTCGCTCGGCCTGCCGCGCACGCTGCTGGTGCGCTACTTCACCTCAGACAGCTTTCCCATCTTCCCCGCCCCAGAGGGCGGCGACACGACTTCGGTCTATGAAACCAATCGCCAGGCGCTGACCTGGCTGTCGGTCGGCCACTTGAGCGACCTGGCCAAACACGCCGGCCTGGTCGAAGGGCAGATGCCGCTGGACAGGGTATCTGTGAACGCCCCCATGGACGTGCTGGTAAGCCAGCGCACTGCCAACAAGCTGGGGCTTCAGGTCGGCGAACGGTACGCCGTCTTTGCCAACAAGCTGGGGCAGCACAAGGCCGTGGAAATCGTGCGCATCGCCGGCATCTGGACGCCCAGGGACACGAGCGAAAAGTTCTGGTTCGACGACCCGCATGTTTTCGATTCGGTCCTGCTCACCACCGAGGCCAACTACAAACAGCACGTTGCGCCCACCCTGCGCGGCAACACCTCGATCGCCATGTGGTACATGGATTTTGACGGCGCGGCGGTGCGATCGGACACGGTGTCGCTGGCGCTCGACCGCATCCGCGAGACGCACGCGCGCGCTGAAACGCTGCTGGCCGGCATCCGTTTGGAAACGTCGCCTCAGCAGGCGCTTGAGAAGTACCAGCAGACCAGCCAGTTGCTCACAGTGCAACTGCTGGCCTTCAGCGCGCCGTTGTTGTTGCTGTTGTTCGCGTTCGTCACGCTGGTGTCGGGGCTGATGGCGAATGGCCGGCGCAATGAAGTGGCCGTGCTGCGCAGCCGGGGCGCCACGGTGGGACAGGTGCTGGGCATCTCGTTCCTCGAGGCGCTGGCGCTGGCGGCGGTGGCCATCGTGGCCGGCATCTTTGCCGGCGAGAGCATTGCCCGGCTGATCGGGCTGACGCGCAGCTTCCTCACCTTCGACAGCGCGGACGCCTTGCGCAGCGGGGAACTGCCGGTGCTGCTCACGCCATCGACACTGCGCTTCGGCCTGATCGTGGCTGCGCTGGCGACGGGGGTCATCATCCTGCCCGTGGTCGGATCGGCGCGCCACACCATCATCACGTACAAACAGGAACGCGCGCGCGCGTTGCAGGCGCCATGGTGGCAGCGCGCCTGGCTCGACGTGTTGCTGCTCATCCCGGCTGCGTATGGCACATGGCTGCTGCGCCAGCAGGGCACGATTGCGCTGCCGGGCGCGCTCTCCACCTCGACCAGCGAAGACCCCTTTGGCAATCCGTTGCTGTTCCTGGCGCCGGCATTTGCCATGCTCGCGTTGACACTCTTCCTGATTCGGCTGATGCCGATCGCGCTGCGCGTGCTGGCGTGGATTCTGGGCAAATTGCCGGGCATCGCGCTGGTGCTGGCCACCCGGCAACTGGCGCGCACCCCCAGCTTCTACTCGGCGCCGCTGTTGTCGCTGGCCCTGACCCTGTCGCTGGCCACATTCACCGCCTCGCTGGCTGCCACACTCGACCAGCACTTGATCGACCGGGTGCGATACACCATCGGCGGCGACATGACTCTGATCGAGGCCGAAGTGCAGACGCCGAGCACGAGCCTGCCCGGCCAGACAACGGGCGGCTCGCCCGGCGATTCGCCCGCAGATAGCGACGCCGAGACGGCGCCAGCCCGTCCCCGGCGCGGTTACATCCCCATGTCTGACTACGCCGGCATCGACGGCGTGGTTGCGGCGACGCGCGTCGGCTTCTTCAAGGCGACGGCGCGCTTCGGCAGCGGCAACGTCAGCGGGCAATTCGCCGGCATCGACCGGATGAACTTCGCGCAGGTGGCATTCTGGCGGCGCGACTTCGCCTCGCAATCACTGGGCAGCCTGATGAACGCGCTGGCCGCCGCCCCGGACGGGGTGCTGGCGCCCGAGCCGGTGTTGAAAAGCCAGGGGCTGCGCATCGGCGACACGATCCGCGTGAACCTGACCGTGCCCGACGGCCAGGGCACGATCTCGTTTCGCGTGGTGGGCGCGTTCGACCGCTGGCCGGGCTGGGTTCCAGACCCTAAAGACGACCGCACCCGGTCGCTGTTCGTGGGCAATCTGGACTACATTTCCGAGCAGGTGGGCATGCAGTTGCCCTATCGCATCTGGCTGAAAACTGAGCCGGGGGCGTCGCCGGCCGAGATCGTGCGCGGCGTGGACGCGCTGGGCGTGATGGTGTTGCGCGTCGATGTGGTCGATTCGCAGATCAGCTACGAGCAGACGCGACCGGAACGGCAGGGACTGTTTGGCGTGCTGTCGGTCGGGTTTGCCGCCGCCGCGTTGATGACGGTGCTGGGCTTCCTGCTCTACGCCGTGTTCTCGTTGCGCCGGCGCTTCATCGAGCTTGGCGTGCTGCGCGCGGTCGGCCTGGGCGCGCGCCAGATGGCCGCCTTCCTGGCCTGGGAGCTGGCGCTGCTGCTGGGCACAGGCATCGGCGCGGGCACGTTGCTGGGCGTGGCCGCCAGCAATATCTACATCCCGTTCATGCAGATCGGGCTGTCAGCCGAGGCGCGCGCCGTGCCGTTTCGCGTCATCCTGCCCTGGCCGGCGATCTACGACATCTACGCGCTGTTCGGCGCGTTGTTCGTGATCGTGCTGGGCCTGCTAGTCGTGTTCGCCCTGCGCATGAAAGTGTTCCAGGCGATCAAGCTGGGCGAGACAGAGTAGCGACAAGGACGGCATGACGCATGGCCGGCGCGCCCATCCCCGACCGTGGGACGAGCGCGCCGATTGTCACAGGGACGTTGCGGGGCGACGTCACTGGCGCTTGTCTTTCGGCCTCGGCCCCGCATCCGACAGGTCGATCGGGTGGAAGCCCAGCGCCAGCGCCGGCGAATCAGCGGCCAGCGTGAAGTCGAACGCTTTAACATCCTTAAAGCGCGGATCGGCGACGACGGAATGCAGGTCGTTGCCGGCGCTCGCGCGCCACTGCTCCAGGTTCTTCTTTGCCACCGGGCTGGAGCGGCCGCTGACGCGCGGGCCGGTCAGCGTCACCTCGCCGGACACATCCCAGAACAGGTTGAGGTCGCTCAGAATGCTGCGCTTCGAGAAGTCGTTCGCGTAGCCGCCGATGAAGATCGGCTGGCCGTCGGTGATAACAATGTTGCGCTCGAAGGTGTACGACACATGGTCTTCGGCCCGGCTCAGCGCGATCATCCCCTCGCGCCCGAACGCCCAGATGTTGTTGCGCAGAATGTTCTCGCGCCCATAGTGCGTGTGGTGCGGCTGGCTGCTGGTGTTGTAGCAGATGTTGTCCTCCACCACGATATGCGAGCTGCCTTCGTCCAGATAGATGGCCCAGCCGCCGTAGTTGGCCTTCTCCACGTCGTGGATCAGGTTGCCGCGAATGACTGTGCCCGGCTGCACGCTCAGCGTGTAGATGCCGCCCATGTCGCTCAACCAGGCCTTGCCCAGCGTGTGGATGTGATTCTTCTCGAAGCGGTTGTTGCCCGACACACTGTCGGTGTAGCCCCACACCCACCCCGACGAGATGCCGCTGTAGTAGAAGTCGTGGATATGGTTGTGCGCCACCACGTTGCCGAAGGTGTGCTTGGCAAACACGCCGATGCCGCTGTGGTACACCTGCCCGCCATCGTGAATGTGATTGTCGGTGATGCGGTTGTTGCCGGTGCGCCGGCTCAATGGCCCGCGCGCGTCTGAGCCGTTGATCTTGACGCCGCCGGCCCCCAGATCGCCAATGTCGTTGCCGATGATGCGGATGCCCTGGCATCCGTCGCCCAGCTCGATGCCGTAATAGCCGACGTGGCGGATCACGCAGTCCTCGATGGCGCAGAAACGCGCGCCGGCCAGCGCGATCGCGCCCGGCACGTGGCTGGCCGCCTGCGGCGAGGCCGCGTACTTGCGCGTGGTCGGCATGCCGGTGTCAGGCTCAACCGGCACATCCAGTTCGCGCCAGTCCGCATGTTCAAAAACCAGCCCCTCGAAGCGCAGAAACTCCACATAGCGGTTGTGATCGGGATCGCCAGCGAGCTTGAGCAACTGATCCGCCACCGGCGCGTAGACCTCGGTCGTTTCGGGCGTTTCGCCGGGCATGGGAATGTAGTACACCTTGCCGGCCGCGCGATCCAGATACCATTCGCCCGGCTCGGTCAACGCCTCGAACACGTTGTCCACGTAGTACTTGGC
Organism: Thermoflexales bacterium; assembly: GCA_034434575.1. GTDB lineage: Bacteria > Chloroflexota > Anaerolineae > J036 > Brachytrichaceae > Roseilinea. Next base: position 3,963 of record DAOTYS010000345.1, on the reverse strand, counting down.
ATAGCGCGCCACGAAGTCATCCTTCAGCGCAAACATGCTGAAGCGGGTTGACACCACCTGGCGCGTCTGCGGATCAAACGAAGCAACCGGCATGCGCTCCTCGATCCAGTAGTGCAGCACGACCACTTCGACGTCGCCCAGGTTGCGCCAGGCGTCGAACTGGCCGGGCGCGGCGGTGAAGCGGTCATAGCCTTGAAACAGATCGGCGGTGGACATGGCGTCGAACTGGATGTTGGGCACGGCCTCCATGCGATAGAAATCGTCGCGCCCGTCTGTGCCCGGCGCGATTTTGGGCAGGCGGGGCCGGCTGCGGCGCTGGCCATTGACGAACAACTGACGGAAGCGCCACTTGTCCTGCGCCACCTCCGGCAGGTCGGCCACCCACAGCGCGCCGCGCGCCGGATCGAGGGGATGCGGGACAACGCGCCAGCCGGTGATGCGCCGGCCGCCATCGAGCACGGGATGCTCGCCGGGATACGCGGCATACGTCACCGGCGCGGAATCCTCCGGCGTGAATGTGAGCGGCGCGGCCAGCGCATAGCGCCCGCCACGCACCCACACGGTCATGGGGCCGGCCAGTTCGCCGTTCACCTTGCGCAGGCGCACAGCATCCCGCGCGCGGCTCAGCGTGGCGAAGGGGCCATCTGTGCCGGCTGCGTTCGGCTCGGCCAGCCGGCCCGACCAGCGATCATTTCCATTCGGCGACACAAACAAATCTGTTGGCTTGAACATGTCTAATCCTGGACTCTCGATTTTGGATTTTGGATTCTGCATTCGGTATTCGCCCCCTGTCTCCTGTCTCCTGACTCCTGACTCCTCGCATCACGCGCGCAGGGCGTTGGAGGTGAGTCCGTCGATATAGTAATCCATGCCATAGACGAACACGATCAGCAAGGGGATGGACGCCACGACGTAGCCGGCCATCATGCGCGCGCGGTCGCCGCCGGTGGCCTGCAACACGATATTGACGGTGTACAGGTCTCTGGAGATCAGCATCAGCAACGGCCAGATAAAGTCGTTGTAGATGGTGAGGAAGTTCATGATGCCGACGGTGATCAGGATCGAGGTCGCCAGCGGCGCGGCAATGCTCCACACCATGCGCGCCTCGCTCGCGCCGTCGAGCCGGGCCGCTTCGAAAATCTCCTCCGGCTGCGACTGGAAGAACGCGCGCAACAGGAAGATCGAGAACGCCTGGCTGCCGCCCACATAGAACAGGATGAGACCTTCCAGGGTGTTGCGCAAGCCCAGCCCCACCGCCAGCACAAAACTGGGCGTGAGCGTCAGGACGCTGGGAACCAGCAGCACGAACAGCACCCCATAGAACAGCGTCTCTTTGCCGAAGAACTTGAGCCGGGCAAAGGCGTAGGCAGCCAGACACGAGAACACCGTGGTCGCCAGGATCGACACGCCGGCCACATAGAGCGTGCGCGTCATCGGCCCCAGCAAAACGCCCAGCGCCGCGCCATAGTTCGACCAGCGCGGCCAGCGCGGCAACGCCCAGAACTCGAACAGGATGCTGGCGCCATCGCGCAACGACCAGACGATCATGAGCGTCACCGGCGCGAGCGACAACGCCAGGATGACTCCCAGAACGCCGACGCTCGCCGCGCCGCGTCCCCAGGCGCGGATGCGCTCGCGGCGCGGCCCCGGACGCGCGCGCGGAATGGCTGCCTTCATCGCTGCGCCTCGCCGGCTGACGGCGCGCGCGCCGCAAGCGGGCGCAGATACCAGTCTTCGCCCAGATGCGTGTCGCCGGCGCGTCGATCGGCATACAGGCGCGCGGAATAGATCAGGAAGTCCGCATCCGGCGGGATGGGGCGCGGCTCAAGGCCAAAGGGATTGAGCGGGATCAGCCGGCGCGTCAACCCCTCGCCGAACAATGGATACTCGAACATATCCTCGCCAAAGAAGACGGCGACCGTTGCGTCTGGCGGCACGATCTGCTCGAACCGGCGCACCGGTTCGGTGTAGGCGCGGCGGTTGCGCGTGAGTTGCGCCACGCGGTCCATGCGATGCACCTCTTCGGGCATGCTGTTCATGCGTCCCAGCACAGCAGACAGGCCGGAAAAGCAACCCAGCATGACGACCCCCGTCAGCAACACTTTGGCCAGACCCTGATGGGGACGGCCAATCCAGGCGGCTACCACTGGCGTCGCAAAAATGCCGGCGATGGCGAAGTAGCGCCCGCGCCAGGGATCGTAGGGGCCGGAGAACGCCTGGGCCACCACAAACAACACGAACCCGGCAGCCAGCGCGCGCGCCACCGGTGCGCGAACCACGCCGGCCAGCGCCAGCGTCACCAGCGGCAACACCAGTCCAAATCCAAACACGCCCCAGTACGACATGTCTTCGTGCGCATAGGGCGGCCTGGCAAAGCTGAACGGAGCGCGCGTCGCCTCCATCGTCTCCAGGTCGAAACCCAGCGCCAGGACAAGTTGCCGGGGCCAATCGCGCAGCGCCTGCTGGGCCGCGTACACATCGCCGAAAGCCGGCATTCCATCGAGCGACAGAAACTCGAAGCCGAAGCGCAGCAGATTGGTGACGCCATGCTCGAAGACATAGCCAGGCGCAGCGCCTTCAAACGCATGAAGCTGGCGCACATAGGCCGGGCCGATCGGATGGCCGTACACCTGCCAGTTCTCGATGTAGCCGGCCGGCAGCGCGAACAGCGCCAGCGCAGCCAGCGAGGCAGCCGCCAGCGCGCCGGCATCGCCAACCACGCGCTGGCGCGTGACTGGATTCCACAGCGCATACAGCGCCACGACTGCAATGCACGGCATGACCAGCAGCGCCGAGGACTTGATGCCCAACGCGATGCCAATCGCCAGGCCGGCCAGCGCCAGATAGCGGCGCTGCCGGCGTTCGCGAAAGGCCATCAACCCATACACCGCGCAGCCGGTGAATGCTGTGAGCAGCATGTCGTTCTGCGTGGTGGTCGCCTGCATCAGATTCTCGATGAGCAGCGCGAACACGGCCGCGGCGAACAGGCTGGCGTAACGCCGGCAGCCCATGCGCCGCGCAATGCCGTACACCGACGCCACCGCTGCGCTGTACGCCACGAACTGCGCGAGCTGGGTCAGGTTCTCGTTGCGACCAGAGGCCAGATACGTGAAGACGAGCCACACCGTCGCGTTCTTCGGATGCGTGACCTGCGCCCAATAGTTGGCGCCATAGTTGGCCAGGCTGCCTTCCTGAAGGTAGTAGGCCATGCGCGCCAGGTGATAGGTCATGCTATCCCAGTTGTGCGGGGCTGTGTTCACGACCAAGTCGAGATTGACCAGCCAGAGAATGGCGACGGTGGCGAGGCACGGCATCAGCGCGCGGCGCTCGAATGTCGTCAGGCCGGCGTATCCCCGGCGCGCCACGCGCCAGGCCGCAACCAGCGCGTCGCGCAGGCGCTGCGGCGCATCACGGAGCGACACCGCCGAACGGGCTGTCGCGGCCACTGCCGCAGCCAGCGCAATTCCTCCGGCAGCCGTCCAGCCGTCGAAGGAGTGGATTGACTGCAGGGCGGACAGACCATAGCCCACAACCAGCAACAAGCCGGCGAGAATGGACGCGCAGACCAGCGCGCCTTCAACCAAACCTTTGGGTCGAAACAGCCACGTCAGCAGGCCGGCCGCGAGCAAAAAGCACAAGACACAGATCACGGATCACAGATTACAGACTTCAGATTGCAGACGAAACACTGAGCCTGAATAACCTTAAAAACCTTAAGAAGCTGACCAGGGCTTGTCAAGATTTGATCGCGCCGGAGGTCAGGCCCTCGATGTAGTACTTCATGCCGAAGGCGAACACCATCAAGATCGGCACGGAGGCGAACACGTAGCCGGCGGTGATGACGCCCAGGTCGGGCCGGCCAGGCAATCGCTCGTTGGGCGGCTGATAGGCTTGCAGCGCGATCGTCATCGTGCGGTTTTCCGGCGAGGGCAACATCAACAACGGCCAGATCAAGTCGTTGTA
>DAOTYS010000344.1:0-14639 GCA_034434575.1 Thermoflexales bacterium | reverse complement strand
GTCGAGCGGATCAGGCACTTGCCGGATGCCTCGCAGAAGGCCAGCCCAAAGCGGATGCCTGGCACGGCGCTGACCATCGCTTCGTGCAGGTCTTCGACCGTCTTGATGAAGTGGCTCTGTCCCAGAATGAAGTTGATCGCGTCTGGTTTCTCAATTCTGACTGTTGTGAGTTGCATGTTCCCTCCGGAGAAAACCACGGGATGCGCTGAACACGCGGACGCGACGCTCAGCCGGCCACCACCTCGACCCGCAGCGCGCTGAGCACAAGCTGGATCGGCGTGATCACGGTGGTTGTGGCAGACCCGGCGAAGAGCAACCCGATCACATTGCCCTGCAGGTCCATCACGACCGAGCCGGAATCGCCCGGCGCGCTCATAGCGCCGGCGAGCAGTTGTTCGGTGAAGGTGGCCGCCGGCCCATTGAAGTCGATCCTGACCGACACATCGATCTGCTCGATCACACCGGTGGTCAGGCCGGTGGTGCGACCGGATTTGCGCACCTGTGTGCCCAGCGTGGCCACGCCGGCCCCAACCGGCGCGCCGATGCCCAGGATATCCGCGCTGGCCAGCGCATCGTCCTCCAACGCAGCGATCGCGCAATCGACCTTGTTGTTGCCAGGCTGATTGACCGGCGCCGCCTGCGCGCGTTGCGCCGCCAGCAGACGCGCAATGCCCGCACTGCAACCGCCCGGCGGTTTTGGCGGCGGCTCTCCGTCGAAGGCAATCGGCACAAACTCGGCCAGCGTGGCAATGCGATCGGCTGAAGTGCCGCCATCCAGCCGGCCCGGCTGCACCACCGCGCTTCCCAGCGGCGCGCGGTTGCTCTTTGCCAGCACATGATTGTTGGATAGAATGAAGCGGCGGCCCTCGCGGCGCACGAGACATCCGAATGTGCCGGCTGAGAGTTCATCGGCCAACCCGATCGACAGGCCGGGGCGCGCCGGGCGCATGCGCTGGGTCTGTTCCTCAAAGGCGACAAAGCGCCCGGTTTCGACCACGTCGGTGCGCACGCCATTGACCACTGGCGGCACCCGGTCATCGTCCGGCAGCTCATTCAGCGGCAACTTGCGCTCGACAGACACGACCACGGCCAACTCGGTGTGACCCTGCCGGTCGGGATTTTTGAAGCCCACGCCGATGGCGTTGACGTTGGGCTTGCGCATGAGCATATCGAGCGTGGCGTTCTTGACATCGCGCACGCTGGCGATTCGCTGAGGGTTGAATGGCGGAAGCGCGCTTGCGTCTGACATGCGCGCAGTGTACTCCAGATTTGTTAGATTCCCGGAGTCTCTCAGACTCCGGGAATCTAACGGAATCTAACGGAATCCAACGAATCTGGCGTTAGAATCAGCGGCATGGCAGCCAACCCCAGATCCAAATCCCGACCCGTATCGACATCGCCGTGTCTGTTGCCGGAACCGCGCCGCATCGAACTTGCTGGCGGGGTGTTGCGCGTCGAGCCGGATAAATTGATCGTGATCGAGAGTTCGCGCCCGGCGCAGGTGCTCTTCGAAGCTCAGGAAGCCCAGCGGGCGCTCAGCCGGCACGCCGGGGTCACCTGGCACATCCACGGTTCCGGCGCTGTGCCCGAGGGTCGGGCTGGCGCGACCATTCAGCTCGACCCGGCCCAAAGCCACGCCCAGGGCTACAGCCTGGAGATCAACGCCATGGGCATTCGCATCTGCGCCCCCGACGCCCACGGCGTTTTCTACGGCGTGATGACGCTCATCCAGTTGCTGCGCCAGTACGGCAACACGCTGCCTCGCCTGCGCATCGAGGACTACCCGGACTTCCCATCGCGCGGCGTCATGCTGGACATCAGCCGCGACAAAGTGCCAACGATGAAGACGCTGTTCGATCTGGTGGATCTGCTGGCCGGCCTGAAGATCAATCAGTTGCAGCTCTACACCGAGCACACCTTTGCCTATCAACGTCACCCGGTCGTGTGGGCCAACGCCTCGCCGATGACCGGCGAAGAGATCCTGCAACTCGACGCCTATTGCCGCAGCCGGCATATCGAACTGGTTCCCAACCAGAACTCGTTCGGCCACATGACGCGCTGGCTGATTCACGACGCCTATCGCCCGCTGGCCGAAGCGCCCGACGGGTGCGACACGCGCTGGGGGCACTTCGACAAACCCTTCACGCTCTGCCCCGGCGACCCCGGCAGCCTCAAGTTGATCGGCGAGCTGTACGAGGAGTTGTTGCCGCACTTCACCAGCCGGCTGTTCAACGTGGGCTGTGACGAGACCGTCGATCTGGGCCAGGGCCGCAGCAAGACCGATTGCGAAGCGCGCGGCGCCGGCGTCGTGTACCTGGAGTTTCTGCTGAAGATTTACAACGAGGTGCGCAAACACGGCCGCACCATGCAATTCTGGGGCGACATCATCATGGAGCACCCCGAACTGGTCCCCGATTTGCCAAAAGATGTGATCGCGCTGGAATGGGGCTATGAGCGCGATCATCCTTTCGAGGCGCACGGCGCGCGCTTTGCCGAATCCGGCGTGCCGTTCTATGTGTGCCCCGGCACCTCCTCGTGGAACAGTCTGGGCGGGCGCACCGACAACGCCATCGGCAATTTGCTCAACGCCGCCGAGAACGGCCTGAAACACGGCGCGATCGGCTACCTGAACACCGACTGGGGCGACAACGGTCACCATCAACCGCTGCCGGTCAGCTACCTGGGCTACGCCTACGGCGCGGGTGTGTCGTGGTGCGCCGCGTCGAACCGCGAGGCCGACCTTACGCGCGCGCTCAGCCTGCATGTGTTCTACGACCGCAGCGGACGCGCCGGCCGGTTTGTGTACGACCTCGGCAACATCTACCGCAACTTCGAGCAGCGCTTCTTCAACTGCACGCCGTATGGCTTCGCCGTTGGCAACCCCCTGGCGCGCGTGCAGGAGCGGCTGCGCAACACGCCCGTCACCCGCCGCGAGATCGCTCAGGCGCTGAAGGAAGTGGGCCGGCTGGAGCGCGAGGTGGACAGGCTCGACCTGGATGTCGCCGACGGCAACCTGATCCGGCGCGAGTTCGCGTTCGTGCTGCGGCTCATTCGACATGGCATCAACCGGCTGGCCTATGCCTCGCCGGAGGCCGGCAAGGCGCGCGGGACGCCCTCCGCGTCCGATATGCGGGCAGACATGCGCGCCCTGATCGCCGAACACAAACGGGTGTGGCTGGCGCGCAACCGGCCGGGCGGGCTGAGCGACAGCGCAGCCGTGCTCGAGCGCGCGATGAAGGATTATCGCTGAGGCCAGCGCGGGGTGCAGAGGTATGTTGCGTGTCGCCGTTGCCTTCGACAGGCTCAGGCAACGGCGCGCTGAAACCAGGCGCAGGGCGAGGTTGTTGCGTATTGCGTATCCGGCCATGCTGAACGAGAACGGTGTTCTGACGATGCTCGACCGGGGCATTACCATCAACTGGGATGACGGCCCCACCCTGCACAAGATTACGGCGCAGGTGCGGTACCACACCGGCCAGTCTGCGACGGCTCAATCGCTGCGCGTCACTGCCACGCAGCCGTATAGCGATGAGCCGCTGACGTTCAAGCAGGCCGACGCTGCGCTGCAGGCAGTCTGGGTATGGCAGGCGCGCGGGGCCGGCTGGTCAACCCAGCTTGCCATCACCAACACATCCGACATGGATGTGTACGTGGACGCGCTGGAGATCATGCGCATCGACAGCGCATATGGCGGCGTGTTCAACCTCGGCGCGCCGCCCGGCTTGTGGCGCTGCGCCAGAGAAGGCGATGCAGAACAAAATGGGGCGCTGGCATGGGAGGCATGGGCTGAGACAACGGCCAGCGCCGGCGGCTTCGCGCGCGCCCGCTCACTGATCGTGCAGCCGGCGGTATCGAACCGCTCTCGCCCGCCGGCAGTGCTGATCGCCGTGAACAGCAGCACGGCGCAATTGCCTGTAGAGATGCGGCTGGAATGCAGCGGCGAACGATTCGAGCGACTGACTGCGCGCAACCGGGCCGATGGCACGCTGGTCGGGGCCGGCGCCATGCTGCACTCCGCAGAGCTATGGATCGCCTCTGGAGACGACGCCGAAGAACTGCGGCAATGGGCGCAGCAAGCCGGTTCGGAGAACGCTGCATGACCAATCACAGCAGCGCAAGCCGCCGCCGCGCCGCGCGCACACAGACAACTGATGCTGACCCAATGACGGCGCCGACACTGACCGATTTGAAACGCAAAGCGCGCCGCATCCATTCATTGCTTCTGAAGACTTACGGCACTCCGCTGTGGAATCGCCTCGACGGCGTGAGCGAGCTGGTGAGCACGATCCTGTCACAGAACACCAACGATGGCAACCGCGATCTGGCGTATACCCGTCTGCGAGCGCGCTTCAAGACATGGGAAGCAGTGCGCGACGCCGAAGCCGACGCCGTAATCGAGGCAATCCGGCCCGCCGGTCTGGCGAACCAGAAAGGCCCGCGCATACAGGCCGCTCTGCGGCGCGTCACGGAAGCGCGCGGCGAGCTGAACATCGACTTCCTGCGCGACTTGCCCGTTGAAGAAGCCCGGCAATGGCTGACCAGCATCAACGGGGTGGGGCCAAAGACCGCCGCCATTGTGCTGCTCTTTTGCTATGACATGCCGCTGTTTCCGGTGGACACCCACATCCACCGCATCGCTGGCCGGCTGGGTCTGATCGGCCCAAAAGTGACGGCAGAACAGGCGCACACGATCATGGAGCAGCTCTGTCCGCCGGGACAGCATGGCTCATTCCACATCAACATCATCAGGCACGGCCGCGAAATCTGCCATGCGCACAAGCCGGAATGCGAACGTTGCCCATTGCAGCAGGAATGCGCCTATTTTCAGGCGTCGGACTCCTCAAAGGAGTCGTAAACCTTTGAAGCAGCATCCGCCGCCTGATGGATCGCGCGCAGCGCGGCGGGCAATAAGGGCAGAAGATCACCCGCCAGCATACCGGCATCTCCCTGTTGATCGCGCCACAGCGCGCCGGCTTTGGCATGGGCATAGACCCCGCACACAGCAGCGTCGAACGGCGCCAGGCCCTGAGCGAGCAGGCCAGCAATCGCGCCGGCCAGCACGTCGCCCGTTCCAGCCACGGCCATAGCCGGATTGGCAAATGGAGCTACCACGGCGGTTCCGTTCGGGTCAGCCATAACGGTGTGCGCGCCTTTGAGAACCACGATGTGCCCCCACTCTGCCGCATAACGCAGCGCGCAGCCGATGCGATCCGCCTGCACTTCAGCGACGCTCAGACCCGTGAGTCTGGCCATCTCGCCCGGATGCGGCGTCAGGATGGTGGAGCGCGGCAGGCGCGCCGGCCAGTCAGGAAATTTTGCGACCAGGTTCAGGCCGTCGGCATCGAGCACCATACGCGCGGGCCGGCCATCGCTCTCAAACTGGGCCAGCAGAGCGGCCAGAAAATCACTCGCCGGTTCGGACTGTCCCATGCCCGGGCCGACCAGCAGGCCATGCCGCTCTCTGGCAGAGGTGATCCACTCGCTGATGCGCGCGCGGATGCGCGGCAGCGCCTCGATGGACAGGCTGTCACGCGAACCGGGCGTTGTCAGGTACGTGGCCTCGCGCAGGTGCGCGGCAACGACCGGCTGAATTGCGGGCGGGACGGCCAACGTCACCAGCCCCGCGCCCACCCGATACGCCGCCGCAGCAGAGAGAGCCGGCGCGCCGCTGTAGTCCGAACATCCGCCCACCACCAGCGCCTGACCATGCGCGCCTTTGTTGGCATCCGCACGGCGCGCCGGAAGACGCCGGCGCACCCAGGGATCGGTCGCCAGGCAAACTTCGGATTCATCTTCGGCCGGCGCAATGCCAATCGGAATCACCACAAGTTCACCACAAGCGCCCGCCGCCGGATAGCAATAGTGCCCGCGCTTGGGGGCATGGAAGGTGATGGTCAGGTCGGCCGGCACTGCGGCGGGGTCAAGCGCGCCGGTGTCGTAGTTCATGCCGGTCACGCCATCCAGCGCAACGAGCCAGGGCGGACGATTGGCGCGCACCTCGCGCAGCATGTCGCGCAACACGCCGTCGATCGGGCGCGAGACGCCTGTGCCGAGCAGCGCGTCGATGATGACATCGGCATGGGTGACGAGTTGATGCAACACGCGCAGGCGCTGGTCATTGTCGGCGTCTGCGACAAACAGTCCCCGCCGGCGAATCGCAGCGAACACCGGGTCGTCTTCACTGCGCGGTTTGAGCAGGTAAACCTGCGGCGTGATGGGCAAGCCATCGCGCCCGGCCGATTCAGCCAGTTCGTCGGCGCACACCAGCCCGTCGCCGCCATTGTTGCCGGGGCCGCACAACACCAGCACGCGCATTGCTGTGGACGGGCCGGCAGACGCCAGACGCCGGGCAAGCCGCTCCAGAATCAGGCGCGCGGCATTGCGGCCGGCGTTCTGCATCATCTGCGCATAGCTGAAGCCGGACGCGTCGGCGCGGCGTTCCACCTCCCGCATCTGCGCCACAGTCAACAGGTGTAGATCAGCCATTTCGCCTCCCTGAAACAGTCGAGCCTCCCACAGTTCGGGGAAATCACAACCTGCGGAAGCGCAAGCGATTACGCCGCGCTAAGAGAATCCTAAGCGATATTACAATAGCCTCTATGACAGGCAGCCTGCGTGGCGTGTGCGCTTGTCTGCTGGCAGCCCTCGTTACGATTGGCGTATCTTCCTGCAATCAGACTCCAGCGTCGGGGGGAGACCAGGAAGCGAGGATAGCCACAGGGGCGCCATCGCTCTGCGAGACATCAACTCTGAAAATCGACAACACGGGATGGTACACCGATGTTGCCGGCAAGATGTGGGTGCTCGGCGAAGTAATGAACACGTCGGCGAATGACAGGTTGCTGCCGCAAATCTGCGTCACCATTCACACGGCAACCGGCGAGCGCGTGGAGCGCCGATATGCCGGGCCGCTGCTGCTGAAGGCCGGCGAGAAAGTGAGCTTCTCCGCTCTCATCGAAAACCTGCCAACAGACAGGGAGTTCACGCTGAGCTTTGCCGCGGCCAGCTTGCCAGCGGACGCAAACAGCAGCCTGGCTGCCACCGTCTACCGCGACTTCAGCGCATCCGCCAGCGTCCTGCCGAGTCCCCGCGATAAAGACGCCGACATCCGTGGCGCCCTCACAAACACCGGCGGACTGCCGGCCAGCAATATCTTCGTGGTTGTCGGCCTGTACAACAGCCAGGGCGCGCTGGTCGGCGTGGCCAAGGGCAAGGCCAGCAGCCTGGACATCCTCGATCCCGGCGCCACATTGACTTTTACACTGGTGAGCAGCCAACTGAGCCAGAACACGACCAGCTTGAGCACACGCATCTTCGTCGAGGGCCAGACCGCCGAGGAAGGCAACCGGCAGTGAATCAGGATGTCAGCGCCCCGAAACAGGGCGCTGAACCGCTCCTGATACGGCCTCGTTGCAGCGCCGGCGCCAGTGATCGGCGCGCGATCAATTTGCTTCGCGCAGCAGCGTTTCGACTTCGGCAACGATGCGTTCGGCCGTGAAACCGTAGTGCTTGAACACCTCTTTGTATGGCGCCGAGGCGCCGAACCGCTCGTTGGTGACGAAACGCGCCACCGGCCCGGTGTAGCGATGCCAGCCCTGTTGCACAGCGGCCTCGACGACCACTTTGGGCGCGTCAAAGGGCAGCACGCTCTGCTTGTAGTCGTCGCTCTGCCGGTCGAACAACTCCCATGACGGCATGGACACAACTCGCGCTGCTATGCCTTTGTCTGCCAGAGCCTTCGCCGCGTCGAGCGCGAGCGACACCTCGGAGCCGCTTGCGAGCAGGATCACAGCGGGGTCGCCGGCCTCCTGCACAACATAGGCGCCGCGCAATGCGCCGTCGTTCGGGGGAAGAATCGGCAACGCCTGGCGCGTCAGAATGAGCGCCACCGGGCCGTCGTGCTCCAGCGCGGCTTTCCAGGCCAACGCTGTCTCATTCGCGTCCGCCGGGCGGATCACAGTCAGGCCGGGAATAGCGCGCAAGGCAGCCAGATGCTCCACCGGCTGATGGGTCGGGCCGTCCTCGCCCACGCCGATGCTGTCGTGCGTGAACACGTAGATGACATGCGCGCCGCTCAAGGCGGCCAAACGCACCGAGGGGCGCATGTAGTCGCTGAACACCAGGAATGTGCCGCCGTAAGGAATCACGCCGCCATGAAGCGCCACGCCGTTCATCGCCGCGCCCATGCCGTGCTCGCGCACGCCGAACCGGATATAGCGCCCGCCATAGGCGCCTTTGGCAATGGACTCGGCGCCTTTGGGCATCGTGTTGTTCGAGGGCGTCAAATCGGCTGAGCCGCCCAGGAGCGCCGGCACTTTGTCAATGATGGCATTGATGACCGCCCCACTGGCTGCGCGCGTCGCCATGGGCTTGTCAGCGGTGTTAAAGACGGGCAATGCGCGCTCCCAGCCCTCAGGCAACCGCCCCTCGATGCACTGCCTCAGCTCCGCAGCGCACTCCGGATGCTGCCCGGCAAAACGAGCCATCTGCTCATCCCAGGCTGCGCGGGCGCACGCGGCCTGCTCGCCGATCCTGCGCCAGGCCGCCAGCGCATCGGGCGGAATCTCGAAGAACTGATCGGGGTCAGCGCCGAGGGCGATCTTGGCGGCGCGCACTTCGTCGGCGCCGGGGGCGTCGCTGTGCGCCTTGCTGGTGCCCTGGCGATTGGGCATGCCCCGGCCGATGATTGTCTTGCAACAGATCAGGCTGGGCTTATCGGCGACGGCCTGCGCGGCGCGGATGGCGGATTCAATGGCCGGCATGTCGTGGCCGTCAACGGTCTGCGCGTGCCAGCCATACGCTTCAAAGCGTTTCGGCACATCGTCGCTGTAAGAGAGCGATGTCGGACCGTCGATGCTGATGTTGTTGTCGTCGTACAGCCAGATCAGCTTGCCCAGGCCGAGGTGGCCGGCCAGGGAAGCCGCTTCATGGCTGACGCCTTCCTGCAAGTCGCCGTCGCTGCAAATGACGTAGGTGTAGTGGTCGATGAGGTTGAAGCCGGGGCGGTTATAGCGCGCGGCGAGCCAGGCTTCGGCCAGCGCCATGCCGACGGAATTGCCGCAGCCCTGGCCCAGCGGGCCGGTGGTCACCTCAATGCCGGGGGTGATGTGGTTCTCCGGGTGGCCGGGCGTCTTGCTGCCCCACTGGCGAAAGCGTTTCAGTTCGTCGAGCGAGAGATCGTAGCCGGTCAGATGCAGGATCGAATAGGGCAGCATGGAGCCGTGGCCGGCAGAGATGATGAGCCGGTCGCGGTTGAACCAGTTGGGCGCGCGCGGATCGAAGCGCATGAAGCGGGCGTAGAGCACATACGCCACATCGGCCATGCCCAGCGGCATGCCGGGGTGACCCGAATTCGCGGTTTGCACGGCGTCGAGCGTGAGGGTGCGAATGACGTTCGCGCACTTCTGGTCAAGCGCGCCATAGGCGTGAATTTCTGACATGGTGACTGTTTTCCTTTGATTTTGATGATGTCTGGCAATTCAGGGCGCGCAAACCCGCAAGAAAGCAACTGGGGGCAATCCGGGGCCGCAGGCATTGGCCTGCCGCGCGCATTCAAATGGGAGATTATAGCTTTGACACGCTGGAGAGCAGCAGCTCCGCCACAATCGACTCGACGCCCAGAATATCCGGCGCATAGAAATCGGCGTCGCGGGCGGCATCCGCAGACCCCGGCGAGCAATCGACCAGGATGGTTGTCATGCCCAGGGCGCGGGCCGGCGCCACGTTGGCCGGCGTATCCTCAACCAGGATCGCCTCGCCAGCGGACACGCCAACCATCTGCAGCGCCAGCGCATAGGCGCGCGGGTCCGGCTTGTTGATCAGCCCTAGCGCGCGGATGTCGATCACCCGCTCGAAACAATCGGCGATCTGCAAATGCGCCAGAACGCGGTCGGCGTGTTCGATGTTCGAGTTGGTGAGCACGACGCGCCGCAATGGCAGCCGCAGCAGCATGGCGCGCAATTCCGGGTCAGGCGCCACGTGACCCAGCGGAATGTCATGCACATAGCGGAAGAAGTCATCGAGGTCGAACCTGTAGCCCTCTTCGATCAGGCCGCGCAGGGCTGTGCCATACCGGCTGCGCCAGCGCCGGCGCGCGGCGTCGGCCTGGTCGGCGGGGATGCCGATGGTGTGAATGATGTAGTCGGTGATGCGCTCGCCGATCATGCGCATGAGTTGGGCGCTGCGGGGATACAGTGTGTCGTCGAGATCGAAGAAAATGACCTTGCGCATGATTGGCGAGCCTCCCTCCGGCTGCCGGAACTCAGACCAGCAGCTCCATGTACACCACATCGAGCCAGCGGCCAAACTTGTAGCCAACTTGCTTGAGATAAGCCACGCGCTCGAAGCCGAACCCGGCGTGCAGGCGGATGCTGGCTGCGTTGTCCGCGTCGATGGCGGCAATGATGGCCCGGTAGCCGCACAACCGCGCCTGCTCGATCAGGGGCGCCAGCAGTTGCCGGCCCAGCCCGCGTCCCCGGCAGCCAGGGGCAATGTACACCGAGTCTTCGACCGTGAACCGATATCCGATTCGGGCGCGGAACTCGCTCAGCGAACTCCACCCCACCACGCCTTGCCGTTCGTCCTCGGCCACGTAGACCGGATAGCCGGCGCTGGCGTGCGCCTCGAACCACGCCATGCGCGCATCCAGCGTGCTCGGCTCGTAGTCGTATGAGGCAGTGGTGTTGATCACCGCCTCGTTGTAAATGTCGAGAATGGCCGGAACATCGGAGCGAGTCGCGGGGCGAATGCGCATACCCTTGTCACGATTGACGATTGACGATTGACGATTGACGAATTGCAGGCCAGGACAATCGCTAATCCTCAACCCTCAATCCAAAATCCAAAATCCAAAATCACATGACCCGGCTCATGCCGCCATCGACCATGAGCGCAGCGCCGGTGATATAGCTGGCCGCCGGAGAGGCGAGAAACACGCACGCCCGGCCAAACTCCATCGGATCAGCCACGCGACCCAGCGGCACATTCGACCCCACTTTCGCCAGTTCATCCTCGACGGTGGTGTTATTGCGCGCCGCGTTGGCTCGCGCAAGTGAGAGGATGCGATCCGTAGCGGTGTAGCCGGGGCAGATGACGTTCACCCGGATGTTGTCGGGGCCAAATTCGCGCGACAGTGTCTTGGCCAGACCAACGACGCCCAGCCGCAGGCTGTTGCTCAGCAAAAGATTGTCGAGGGTGTGCTTGACGCCCACAGACGTGACAAAGGTGATGCTGCCCGATTTCTGGTCGCGCATGACGCGGTAGGCTTCGCGCGCCGCCCGCACGGCGCTCATCAGAGTCAGGTCGATGGCAGACTGCCACGCGCCATCGTCGAAATCGACAAAGCGGCCGGAGGGCGGACCGCCGGCATTGACCACCAGCGCGTCGATCGTCCCAAAGGCGGCGCGGGCCGCTTCGACCAGACGCGCGATATCATCGGCGCGGGATGAATCAGCGGCCACCGGCAGGACTGTGGCGCCAGTGTCGCGCGCGATGGACTGCGCCGTGTCGCGCAACGCCTCGGCATCTCGCGCCGAGATCACCACGCGAGCGCCTTCCTGGGCAAAGACGCGAGCTGCGGCGGCGCCCAGACCCTTGCTTGCTGCCATGACCACGGCGACACGATTCGTGAGGTGAAGATCCATAGTGCGTCCTTTGCTTGAGTGATTTCAGGTGAACAGCCGGCGCGCAGAAAAAGCAACTCCGCCGGCGCAATTGCATTTGGCGCTACGACAGGTCGGCAGACTCCGCCAGTTCGTCCATCAACTCGACAAACTCATCGGGCGGCGCGAGCGTCAGAGTGTCGTCGTCCAGATCGTAGGGGATGACCGTGAACTCGCCATCGTGGCGCCAGTACAGACACGGGCTGAGCGATCCGGGGCCGTCACGATGCATGCCAACAATCAGTTGCAGCAGGGCGGTCAGGGCCTCCATCAGACCCATGTCCCGAATCTCGTGCAAAAGCAGCATGTCGCGCTTCGGGATGCCGACCAGCGCGCCGTGAGGCAAATCGTCGCGCAGATACTCGTCGAGCAGCAGCGCATGACTGGCCGCATAGTATGGATCGCCGGTCAACACTTTGAGCGCGGCGCCCGGTTCGAGCGGAAAGACCGTTTCCGTAAGCCGGCCCGACGCGCGCAGGTTCTGGCGACCGATGTCGAGCAGATCTTCAGGGTCGAGCCGCCAGGCCTCGGCCTCGACGCGGGATACTGTGCGCACCGTGGTAGGCAGATCGAGCACCAGCACTTCCAGCGTCCCTTCCGGGCCGGCGCGTTGCACAATCTCTGCGGTGTGATGGATGATATCGACGGGATAGAGCCTCGCGCGCAGGCGACCCTTGAGCCGGGCAAAATCCGACATGTCGATCTCAAGGGCATTGTCGTCACCGGTGGCCTCAAAGATGGAATCGAAGTGGGCGGCGATAAGCTCGCGCCATTCGTCGCGGTCGGCTTGCCGGCAGGCCTGCGCAATGTTCTGCAAGCCAAACACGCTGCTGAAAGCCGGGGCGCCCGAATTGGGCCGGACAAGCCCCTCATCCTGGTCGATCTCGATCGAAATGTCGCGGTTGCGGAAGTAGCCCTCGATGAGCGACAGGAAGGCGTGATACCCCTGTCTGCCCAGTTGACGCGCCCAACCCGGAACCGGATGGTCATCGTCCGTGTGGAAACCGTCCATAAGACCTTAGTTTACTCGCTTCGCGCCGCGCCTTTGAAACGCGGACAGACTGGGTGCGGCGCAACATGACTGCGCCGCATCGTCCGCGCGGCGCCGTCACGCGCGCCGGCGCCTACAGCGTGACAGTCACTTTGCGCACACCGCGCGAGAGGTCAGGATTGTGGCCGCATGCCACCGACCAGTGCAGCGCGAACAACTGCCCGGCGACGATGAAAGAGATGGGGCTGAGCAGGGCGTGCCCGGCGTCCACCGGCAGAACGGTGATGTTGCCGGCTGACAGGCCGGCGGCAGCGTCTGTGGTGGCCATCACGATCAGGTCTGCACCGCGCTGTTGCAACGGCTCGATCAACGCCAGGCTGGTTTGGAGTGTGGCATCGTGGTTCAGCAGAAGCAGGACTGCGTAGCCCGGCTCGATCATGGCCAGGGGGCCGTGCTGAAAGTCCGCCGGCGAGTACGGCTCGGCGGTGACGAAGCAGGTCTCTTTGAGCTTGAGGGCGATTTCCTGCGCCGCGCCATAGGCAAATCCACGGCCCAAAACGGCCACGCGCTGAACCGAACGCGCCGCCCAAAGGCCGGCGATGCGGGCGATGTCGTCGGCGCGGTTGAGGACAGCGGCCACCTGGGCCGGCACATCCTCCAGCGCAGATGCAGGCAGGGCCAGCCCCGCGCCGGCCATGCGCACTGCAAGCATGGCATAGACCATGCACTGAGCGGTCACGGTCTTGGTGGCAGCCAGGGCGCGCTCGACGCCGGCGTCCAACAGCGCCACGTATTCGGCGGTTTGCGCCAGCAGCGAGCCGGGGGTGTTCGTGATGCCCAGTGTGAGCGCGCCCTGACGACGGGCTTCGGCCAGCACTTGAGACACATCGGCGGCTGCCCCGCTCTGTGACACGCCGACCACCAGCGCGTTGTTCAGGCGAGGCGGGGCGCCGTACAGTGTGTACAACGAGGGCGAGGCAAGCGACGTGGGCAGGCCGGCCACGCCCTCCAACAGATACTTGCCATAGGTGGAGGCGTTGTCGCTGCTGCCCCGCGCCGCCAGCATCGCCAGCGCGCAGGCAGAGGCGCGCGCGGCCACGATGTCCAGAGTGGGGCCGGCGGAGCGCAGCACGCGCCCCAACACGCCGGGCTGCTCGTAGATTTCGCGCCGCATCAGATTGCCCGGCGCAGACGCTGTGTTCGCAGCGGTGTGTTCAATCTCGCTCATGGGTTCAATCCCTCTTACTGTTCAGGCGCAACATCGGCGGCGCGCGAAGAAGCCGGGCGAACATGGGCGGCCAGATCATCTCGCACGGCATTCTGCATCGGCGTCCCCGTGCGATAGGCAACCGATCCGATGACATGGGCGACCACCGGCCCGGCCAGCAGCACCAGCGCAATCAGCAACAGCCCGCGACTCCAGGCATAGGGAATAGCCAGCACCGCCGCGAGGGTCAGCAACACCACGCCAAATGTGGACACCTTGCCGGCAGCGTGCAGGCGCGTATATACATCCGGCAGGCGCACCAGGCCGATGATGCCGATGATCGAGAAAAGCGTGCCGACAGCAACGGCCAGCGTCGCGGCCGCATACGCGATGGTTTCAAGCATAAGACCCTGCCGCCGTTTTAGAACACCCGACGCCGGACGATGTAGCGCGCCAGCGCAATGGTGCTGATAAACGTGAGCGCCGCAAAACCGAGCGCAACATCGATATACAACTCGTTTCCGTGGATCAGCCCAAGCAGCACGAAGACAGCCAACACGATGGTGCCGATGACATCGGCCGCCAGGAGCCGGTCCATTGCCGTCTCGCCGCGCCACACGCGCCAAAAAGCGATCGAAATGAGGCCGATGTGGATGACCAGGGCAGCGACGAGAACGCTCCCGAAAACGTCTTTCATTCGAAGATGCCCTCCATCAGCCGCTGGCGCGTGCGCTGAGCCGCTTCGGCGTCTTGGGCGCTGGCGACAACGTCCAGGCAATGG
>DAOTYS010000343.1:0-4911 GCA_034434575.1 Thermoflexales bacterium | reverse complement strand
CACCCGCACAGCGACAGCGACAGCGTCGCTCGGGCGCGAGTCGATGCTGAGTTCCCTGTCTTTCACCTTCAGGACGATGCGCGCGTAGAACGTGTCGTTGTTCAGGTCGCTCACGTAGACGCGCTCGACTTTGGCGTCCAGTTCCTCGATGATTTTGACGATCAGATCGTGTGTGAGCGGGCGCGGGACCTGGACCTCCTGCAAGTGGATGGTGATGGCATCCGCTTCGTAGGGGCCGATCCAGATGGGCAGGTATCGATTGCTGGCCAGGTCTTTCAGAATCACAACCCGATACTGCGACATCAGGCTCACGCGGATGCTCTCGATTTTGACCTCAACCATGCCTTCCATGCTGGTTGCTTACCTCCACAGTGCGGCCATTATACTCGGCTCACCATGAAGCTTACTTGTTGGGGCGCTGCGCGCACCGTGACCGGCTCGCAGCATCTTCTGGAAGCCGGGGGAAGCCGGCTTCTGCTCGATTGCGGCCTGTATCAGGGCCGCCGATCCGACAGCTACGCCATCAATCAGCATCTCCCATTTGACGCCCGCCAGATCGACGCCGTGGCGCTGTCGCACGCGCACATCGACCACAGCGGCAACATTCCCAACCTGGTCAGGAGCGGCTTCGCCGGCCATGTGTATTGCACCCATGCCACCCGCGATCTGTGCGCCGCGATGTTGCGCGATTCGGCCATGATCCAGCAGGAAGACGCGCGGTTCCTGAACAAACGCCGCAGAGAGGATAGCGATGCGCCGCTGATCGAACCCATTTACACCCTCGAAGACGCCGAGGACGCGCTGCACGCCTTTGCCAGCTACGACTATGGCAAGCCGATGGCGGTTGCAGCCAATATGCGGGTCTGGCTCGGCGACGCCGGCCACATGCTGGGGTCGGCCTGGGTGCTGGTGGAGGCGCAGGAAAACGGCCGCAGTGCGCGGGTGTGCTTCAGCGGCGACCTGGGCCGCTTTGGACTGCCGATCCTGCGCGACCCTCGCCCGATGCCGGAGGCGGACTATCTCATCATCGAGAGCACGTATGGAGATCGGACGCACCCGCCCATTTCTGACGCGCTGCCCGAACTGGGTCAGGCTGTCGATGACGCAGTCCGGCGCGGCGGCAAGGTCATCATCCCCGCCTTCGCGGTTGGGCGCACGCAAGAGATCGTCTACGCTCTGCACCAACTCATGCTCGACAAGCAGTTGCCCGACGCGCCGATCTTCGTCGATAGCCCGCTGGCGGTGAACGTCACCGAGATCTTCCGTCAGCACCCGGAATGCTACGATCGCGAGACCCGGCAACTACTCACCGAAGCTGAGAACGGGGACGTGTTTGGTTTCCGCCGGCTGTCGTACATCCGCGATGTCGAGTCATCCAAGTCGCTCAACCATCTGCGCGGGCCGGCGGTCATCATCAGCGCCTCGGGCATGTGCGAGAACGGGCGCATCCTGCATCACCTGCGGAATAACCTGGAAGACCCGAAGAACATGATCCTGTTCGTCAGCTTCCAGGCCGAAAACACATTGGGCCGGCGGCTTCTGGACGGCGAGCCACGCGCGCGCATCCTGGGTGATGATTTCCGGGTGCGCGCCGAGGTGCGACGCATCGAAGCCTTCAGCGGGCATGCCGACCGCAACGACTTGCTTGAGTGGGTGAAACCCCGCTTGGATAAACTGCGCGGTATCTTCGTCGTGCACGGGGAGGAACACGCCGCGCAGGCGCTGGCTGAAGGCTTTCGCGCTTTAGGCGCGCAGAACGTCCACGTCCCCGCGCGCGGGGATTCGTTTGAGTTGTAGGGCAACCGCAGGCGATTGCCCTGCCCTACTCCACGAAAATCTCGACGCGCTCGCCATCCTGCTCATCCACCACGTCGATGATCTTTCCGATCATGCCGGAGTTGATGGCGTCAGCGATCTGCTGCCAATCGAGGCCTTCGGTTTCGGGCGCAAAGCGCGCGCCCATCTTCAGGCCGACATTGACCAGCCCCATCGGGATGGTCACATTGACCTTGGGCCGGCCCGTCGTCGTGTCGGTGACGCGGATGCGCAACCAGCGCCCCGCCCCAACCGGCGGCGGTGGCGGCACAGGCCCTTTGCCCGGCCGCGGCCCCATGTCCAGGGCCGACAGCAGCTTCGTGCCTTCCTCGGCAGTGATCTTGCCCTCTTCGATCATTTTGAGCACCTTCATGCGTTCTTCAACAGAAGCCATTTCTATTTCTCCATTGAGTCATTGAGTCATTGAGTCATTGGCTCATGCCCGCGAGTCTCTGAATCAACCGATGAACACCTGCACGCGCTCGCCGTTTTTGCCCTCGGACACATCGACGTAGAACGGCGCATCCGGCGATGCCGAGCTCAAACCCGCAATCAAATCGTCCATCGACATGCCGCGCAGGGGCATGTCCTGGGGAGCGAACGCGCGCAACGCCCAGGCCGTTGCGCGCGCCGGCAACGGGAAGCTGATGGCGAGGGTTCTCGGCCAGGTTCCCTCCGTATTGCTCACGCGCACGTGCAGCCACGGGCCTTTCCGGCTGAGCCAGGCCAGCACTGCCAGCAGAATGCCCAACATGACCGGCACGCTCGCGCACACGAACCAAATGCCGATACCCGATCCTTGCAGCGCGGAGTGCATCAGCAACGTCCCCAGCACAATGGCGGCGATGCCGGCCGCGAGCGGGATTTGATACCAGCGCCGCCACGACTCGATTTCAGGCAAGGGTGGAGGCGGTTCGTGATGCGGCGCGCGAATGCCGGCAAGCTCTTCCGCCGCGAATGTCTCTGTGTCGGGCGCAACTCCGGGCGTTGCGCTCATCTCATCCTGCTCACCCTGCGCGGCGCTGGCCACGGCAGCTTCGTTCGAGTCGTCCACGCCGAGCCGGCGCAAGGCTTCGCCGGCAGTGATCTCGCCGCGATTGATTCTGTCCAGCAACTGATCGCGCTCGTCCAAAACATCCGCCGGAAGCAGAGTCTCTTGCGGAGCTTCGAGCAATGCCATTGCCTCAGCGGCGGTGATCTCGCCGCGTTCCAGACGCTCCAGAATCGCCATGCGCCGCCCGTCTGTCGTATGATCCATCAGCTTTTCTCCTGCGATTGCAGCAGCGATCAGCAGTTCTGACCGCGCGCCAGTGTGTTCATTTGGCGACCGGCTCGAACCGGGCAGGGACCGAGGCTGCGCCATCGAGTGGCGTCGCAGACGATGCAGCCGCGATCGGCGCCGCTGTGCCGGGTCTCCCGCGCTCAAGGCTGGCTACGGCAGGCGTCAGATATCCAACAGCCGCCAGCAGGATGCAGGCAATGCCGCCCGCGATGTACCAGACTTGCACGCCCAGCGCGTCGGACAGCGGGCCAGCCACCAACAGACTGAGAGGCGACATGGCTGTGGCAAAGGCGTTCAGCAATGACATGACCCGCCCCTGCATATCCGGCGCCACTGTCGACTGAAGCACGGCGAACAGAGGGCCATTCGTGATCGGATTCATAATCCCGGCCAGCGCCATGCCGGCGATCGCAATGAGGAATGCGTTGGCCGGCGCCGCGCCGATGACAATCGTGCCGACGCCCATGAACGCCAGACCGAACATGGAGGTTACGATCCGGCGCTTGAAGCCGCCCCATACGCTGAGGGCAAGCCCGCCAGCGATGACGCCAACGCCGTAGGCCGAATTGATCCAACCCAGCTCAAGCGCCTGGCCGCCAAAGTGCCTGGTCACCAGGATCGGCAGCAGAGCGAAAGCGGGATTGACGATGAAGTTGATGACGGCTGCCATGCCGCAGACAATGAGCAGGCCGGGCCAGCCCAGCAGATAGCGCCAGCCAGCCTTCATGTCCTGAGCCACGCTGGTCGGCCCTGCCGCCCGCGCCTCGACGGATCGCTTTGGCTGCGGCACGCGGATGAACGCCAGGGGCAACACCGCCATCAGCGCCGTGACCACATCAATCGCCAGCACCTGATGCATGGGCAGCGCCGCCAGCATCAGCGCGCCGGCCGGCGGCGCAATGATGTTGACCGCGCCATGCAGCGCCTGGTTCAATCCAGCCACGCGCGAGAGATGCTTTTCCGGCACCATCAGCGATGTGGAAGCGGACATGGCCGGCCAGTGGAACGCGCCCAGCGCCGAGCGCGCGAACATGATCACGTAGACGTGCCATATCTGCGCCGACCCGCTCGCAAACACGATCACCAGACCCAGCGTCAACAGCGCAATCAGGCTGTCCGCCGCCATCATGATCAGCCGGCGGCTGCCGCGGTCCACCACAGCGCCCGCGATCGGGCTGAGCAGAATCTGGGGCAGCATCGCCGCCAGGGTCGAGAACGCCAGCACCGTGGCGGAGCCGGTCGTGGAGGTCAGCCACCACACCAGCGCAAATTGCACCAGATTGCTGCCGAACAGCGAAAACGCCTGTCCGGTCCAGATCGTGAAAAATCGCGGCTTCCAGTTGGTCTCATCCCATCTTTCGTTTGCCGATTGCATGGTCGTGGCTCCTGTTTCCTCTGTGGCGCCGGATGGTTCTGCGATGCCATTCCCGCAGGCGATCCGGCGCCTTTATCCTCCGGCGCTCGCTTCAGTCCGTCGCCCATCGCTTGAGGGATACGAGATCAGCCAAAGTGCGGGGTCAGCGATTCGTGAGGACGCCGATTGCGTCGTCGACGGTCATCTCGCCGCGCGCGACACGATCGAGAATCTCGCTATGCGACGGGCCAGACGCGGAGGCGGGCGCGGGCAGTGGTGTCGGATGGGCGGCTTCGCGCACGGCTTCATGCACGATCGCGTCGCCGGCAACGTTGAGGATAAGGTTGGCCGACACGCTGTCAAAGGTGACCTGCGCGGGCGAGGCCGCCTCGTCCTGCCCTTCGCCGGCGCTCACGTCAACCCGCCAGCGCCGGCCGCTCAGCCCGGCCCGTTGCGGTTG
>DAOTYS010000342.1:0-4962 GCA_034434575.1 Thermoflexales bacterium | reverse complement strand
GAGCATCTGGCGCATCGACTCAAAATCGTTCGGCCCTGAAACGCCGCGAATGTTAAAACGGCGGTAGTCGCTCTTGCGCGGCAGGCCGTGCGCAAACACCACCATGCTGCCAACGATGGCCTCGCCCTGGGTATTGCTGATGTCGTAGCATTCGATGCGGGCCGGCAGGCGCGGCAAGCCCAGCGCATCCTGCAACTCGCGCAGCGTTTCCTCCTGGCGATGCGAGTCCTCCTCCCACTGCGCTTTCAACGACGCCAGCGTCACCGCCGCGTTCTGCGCCGCCAGCGCAACCAGGCCGGCGTCGGCTTCGCCGCGCGGCACGCGCAATTGCACGTTGGCGCCGCGCTTGCGCTTCAGCCAGCTTTCCAGAATCACCGCTTCATCGATCTGAGCCGGCAAGAGCACCTCCGGCGGCACGTAGGCCGCCTCGCCATAGAACTGCTGCAGAAACGAGTTGAGCACTTCCTTCTCGTCAGCCCCTTCCGCGCCGTCAAGCACGAAATATTCCTGGCCAAGCAGCTTGCCGCCGCGGATGAACAGCACTTCCACGCACGTGTCGCCGTCGTCGCGCGCGAAAGCAATCACATCCTGATCGGCGGTCGCGCTGCTGACGATGCGCTGCTTTTCAATCACGTGCTGCACCGACTTGAGCTGGTCGCGGTACCAGGCCGCGCGCTCGAATTGCAGATTCTCCGCCGCGCGCTCCATGCGGCTCTGCAGGTCAGTGATAACCTGATCGTTTTTGCCCTCCAGAAAATCGCACAGACGCTGAATGGTCGCGCGATACTCAGCCCGGTTCACCGCGCCGATGCAGGGGCCGCTGCACAGCTTGATGTCGTAATACATGCAGGCGCGCCGGTCATGGCCGGTGATGACCCGGTCGCAATCCAGAAAAGGAAACATGCGGCGCAAGGCGTCGCGGGTAGCGTAGACGGCTTTGGTGTTGCTGAAAGGGCCGAAGTAGCGCGCGCCGTCGCGCTCCATGCGCCGCGTGACCTGAACGGTTGGGAAGTCGTCTTGCAGCGTGACCTTCAGATAGGGATAGCGCTTGTCATCCTTGAGCCGGATGTTGTAGCGGGGCTGGTGCCGCTTGATCAATTCGGCTTCCTGAATGAGCGCCTCGAGTTCGTTGCCGCGCACGACAAACTCGATGCGGGCGATGTCGCGCACAAGCCGCGCCGTTTTCGGCGACGTCAGCCAGGTGGCGGGATTGAAATACGACCGCACGCGGTTGCGCAGGTTAACCGCTTTGCCGACATAGATCACCTTTCCATTGGCGTCGTAGTACAGATAACAGCCCGGCTCAGCCGGCAGGTTGCGCACCGTTGCTTCCAGATGTTCGGGCACTGACATCGCAGCGGATTATATGTGGGACAGGGGGCGGAGGGCGGGCGCAGGTTGCGGGCGCAGGTTGCGGGCGCAGGTTGCGGGCAGGATGAAGCCTGGCCGGGTCAGCGCCTCTCTGGCTGAATGGGGCAATTCATTCTGTCGTAGAATCCCCACGCTTTATTCGCAATGCCGAACGCGCAAAAGGCGCGCAAGGCAACTGGCATTTCAAGGAGTTTTCGTGTCTGAAGTAGAACTTGACACTCTGGCGAACCTGCTGCCCAGGCGGATCGCCAAATTGACTGAACTGGCTTACAACCTGTGGTGGACGTGGCATCCCGAAGTGCCCCGGCTTTTCCAGCGCATCGACCCTGTGCTGTGGGACACCGTGTATCACAACCCGGTGAAGTTCCTGCGCCGCGTCGAGCGCGACGCCCTGCGCGCGGCCTACAACGACAAGCGATTCGCAACCACCTACGACCGCTGCGTCAGCGATTTCACCGAGTACATGAATCATCCCGCGACCTGGTTTGGCCAGACGCACATGCCCTGGCGCAAGCCGGTGGCTTACTTCTCGTTCGAGTTCGGCCTGCACGAGTGCCTGCCTATGTACGCCGGCGGCCTGGGCGTGCTGGCCGGCGACCATCTCAAGCAGGCCAGCGACCTGGGCATTCCCATGGTCGGCGTCGGCTTTCTCTATCTGCAGGGCTACTTCCGCCAGCGCATCACCGAGGACGGCTGGCAGGAGGCCGATTTCGCGCCGCTTGACTTCGCGGAGCTGCCAATCACGCGCGTGACCGGCGCGGACAAAGAGCCTTTGCTGCTGCCGATCGAACTGCCCAACCGGCTGATCTGGGCGCAGGTGTGGCGCGCGCAGGTGGGCCGGGTGCCCCTGTACCTGCTGGACACCGATGTGCCGAAGAACACATCGCGCGATCGCGAACTGACCTACCGGCTATACAACCCTGAGCCGGACACGCGCATCGCGCAGGAGATCGTGCTCGGCATCGGCGGCGTGCGAGCCTTGCGGGCGCTTGGCATCGAGCCGGGCGTGTGGCACTTGAACGAAGGACATCCCGCGTTCGGCACGCTCGAGCGCGCGCGCGAACTGGTCAAACAGGGCCTGACCTTCGACCAGGCCCGGCGCGAAGTGCGCAAGACCACCGTCTTCACCACGCACACGCCTGTGCCGGCGGGCAACGATCAGTTCCCACAATGGCAGATCGACCGGCAACTGAACGGTTTCTGGACCGAGCTCGGCCTGGATCGCGAAGCGTTTATGGACCTGGCCAACGCCAACGGCAGCTACAACATGACGGTGCTGGCCTTGCGCATGGCCGACAGATGCAACGCCGTCAGCGAGCTGCACGGCGACGTGTCGCGCAAGATGTGGAAAGACCTGCAGGACAGCGCGCCGATCCGGCATATCACCAACGGCGTCCACACCACCACATGGTTGTCGCGCCGGATGCGCCGGCTATTCGACGAGCATCTGGGGCCGCAGTGGATCGAGCGCATCGATGATCCGGCGATCTGGGCCCAGGTGTACGACATACCGGATGAGTATCTTTGGGCGGTGCGCAAACACTACAAGCGCCGCCTGGCCAGTTTCATGCAGGAGCGCGCGCGCAGCAAGTGGGTGACCCACAGCCAGCATCCGGTGCAGACCATCGCCAGCGGCGTGCTGATTAACCCGAATGTTCTGACGATCGGCTTTGCGCGGCGCTTTGCCACCTACAAACGCGCCTCGCTCATCCTGCGCGACGTGAAGCGACTGCTGAACATCATCAACAATCCCTACATGCCGGTTCAGATCCTGTTCGCCGGCAAGGCCCATCCCAACGATGAGCCGGGCAAACGATTGATACAAGACCTGTATCGAAAGGTTAAAAACGCCGACACCGCCGGCCGGCTGGTCTTTATCGAAGATTACGACATGTACGTGGCGCGCCAACTGGTGCAAGGCGTGGATGTGTGGATGAACACGCCCCGCCGGCCCTACGAAGCCAGCGGCACCAGCGGCATGAAAGCCGCGCTTAACGGCGGCCTCAATTTCAGCGTGCTGGATGGCTGGTGGCGCGAGGCGTATAACGGCAAAAATGGCTGGGCTATCGGCGACGAGCGCGATTTCGCCGCACCCGAAGAACAGGACGCCGCAGACGCGGAATCGCTCTTTTCAACGCTGGAAAATGAGATTGTGCCGCTGTACTATCGAACGGACGACAACGGTCTTCCCCGCGAGTGGATTCAGCGGATGAAAGAGTCGATCGCCACCTGCGCGCCGCGCTTCTCCACCATGCGCATGGTCAAGCAGTACGTGGGCGAGATGTACGATCCGCTTGCGGCGAATGTGAGCGGGTTGAACGGCGCGCCGGCGCCAGAGACGGCTCAGGTCTGAAGACCGGCCAGAAAAGCGTCGATTTGGGCGATCACCGCGTCAGGGCTGTCGAAGTGCACCAGTTCTCCACAGCCCTTCAGATGGTGAACCCGCCAGTTGGGCCGGCGGCGCAGTTCGTCCACGCGATGATACTGCGCCGTTGGCCCGTCGCCATACAACATCAACACAGGTTTGTCGAGCGCGCGATACACATCGAAAATGCCCGGCGTGAACAGCTTGCCGGCCAGAAAGTGGAAGGGGGCGTGCTCGGCGCCGGGCTGGTGGCTGGTGATGTAAGCGTAGTCGCTCAGATCCCGGTCGAACCCCTTGCGCTGACTGAGGGAAAGGAAAAGCCGGGTGCTCGGTCTCGATGTGACAAGATCGAACAGCGGACGACGCCAGATTGGAACGCGCAAAAACCGGTGCAACGCCTCGTTGGGTTGGATCGACTCTGAGCGCCGGCTCATGCCGGTGGGCGACAGGAGAATGAGCGCGCGGTAGAGTTCCCCGCGCGCCATCGCAGCCTGGGCGAGAAACTCGGCCGAGAGCGACAGCGCAACCGCGTCCGCCGGCCCGCCAACCACCTCGGCCACAAACTGGTTGATGACATCGCGGTAGAGATGAGGAGAATAGGCGATGTCGCGCCGGTCGCTAAACCCGAAGCCGGGCAGGTCGATGGCATAGACGCGCCGGCTCGATGCGTAGTGCTCGAATAACGGCCGGACTTCGGCGCTCGATGGCGCCGCGTTGATGCTGTGCACAAAAACCATCGGCGTTGTTGCGCGCACGCCGGCGGCGGACGGCCCGGCGACGTAATATGCAACTGTGCCCGCCGCGCTCTCGAAGCTCTTCAACTCGCCATCCAGCGCAGCGGTCATTGGGATGTCGTGAAATATGTTGCGGCGGCTGTGCGCAATCCAGGCCAACGCCGCGCCAAGAACGGCCAGCAGGCCGGTGGCAGTGACGATTGGCGCGATGGCGTTTGCGCGTCGTGGCTTGTTCTCCATGTGACAAACTCTACACCATCCAGAACCGGTCGGCAAACCGAATGCCTGAGCTCCGGCGGCTTCGACACGCTCAGCCGTTGTAGGACAAGCCGCCAGGCTTGTCCCGGCGCAGCCGTTGTACTGAGCTTTGATTAAACAATGTCGCATCGCCTTATCGCTCCCATGGCAAGTCAGACATATGGACGCACGCCCACAAGCGAGCGTCTGACCGTCCGGTGCGCCGCAGGCTGCCACGGATGTTGCAGCGCAGTT
>DAOTYS010000341.1:0-3730 GCA_034434575.1 Thermoflexales bacterium | reverse complement strand
CACGTTCACGGATTGCCAGGCAGGTCTGGCCGGCC
Source organism: Thermoflexales bacterium (assembly GCA_034434575.1). Classification (GTDB taxonomy): domain Bacteria; phylum Chloroflexota; class Anaerolineae; order J036; family Brachytrichaceae; genus Roseilinea. The sequence continues at coordinate 3,695 of DAOTYS010000341.1, read as the reverse complement.
CCATCGCAGTCCATGAGTTGCGGCCCGACGTAGATCGTGGTCTGGTAGCCACCCATCGGCGCATTGGCGTCATTCGCCTCCTCATAGTTCTCGACCTGCATGAGGTTGATCGCGCCCCGGCCCCGGTTGTAGATCAGCCGCAACCGGTCGCCGTTGACGGTGAAGCGGATTGCCTGCTCCAGGGCTTCCAGGTAGTAATACTCCTGGCGCATGGTGAGCAGCCCGCACGATTTGCGTGTGCGCGCCGGCGGCTGGATGTCGATCGTGTCGCCCGTGATCACGTAGCTGCTGGTGAAGGTGTTGCAGCCGGCCGAGCCGCTCACCTCCCCCTCATTGCCAAAGTTCAGGGTGAGGGTTGTCCCGCGCACCAGCCGGGTTTGCAGGCGCAGCGGGCCGAAGGTGCGCACCGACCAGCTCGTGCCGGCCAGCGCATCGCGCGGCGCGATGGTTCGCTCGACGGGCGCGGCGGTTGGCTCAACGGTTGGCTCCGGCTTGGCTGTTGGCTGTGGTATGGCCGTGGGCGCTGCTGTTGCTGTCGGTTCCGGCAGCGGCGTCGCGGTCTCAGTGGGTGGGACGGACGTTGGTTCGCTGCAGCCGGCGATCAACGCTGCAGTCACAATCAACGCGACGAAAACGAGCGCGCGCCTGGAGAAAGGCAGGTGGGTGGTTGACATGTCCGAATCATAGCCTACGCCGCGTACAGCGACATGCCGCCGTCGACGCGAATCACCTGACCGCTGACGAAGCGCGCGCCGTCGCCGGCCAGAAAGGCCACCACGTCGGCCACTTCTTCCGGCCTGCCGTAACGGGCCAGCGACGGCGAGGTGTCATCCATCCACGCCGGGTCTGTCTGGCGGGTGGCCAGGAAGCGCGCTGTCATGGTTGGGCCGGGGCTGACGACGTTGGCGCGTCCGCCTGATGGGCGCAGCGTTGCGGCCAGGCAGCGCGTGTAATGCACGATGCCGGCCTTGGCCACCGCGTAGGTGACTTCGTTGGTGATACCCACGTGAGCCGCCACCGACGCGATGTTGATGACCGAGCCGCGCTGTCGCTCGACCATGCCGGGACACACGGCCCGGCACATCAGCATCGTGCCGATGAGATTGCGGTCCATGATGGCGCGCAAGTCTTCGATCGGGATGTGCAGGGCGTCGTTGGGCTGCGGCTTCATGTTGCCTTTGGCGGCGATGTCTCCGCCGGCGCAATTCACCAGAATGGTGATCGGCCCCAGCTCGGCGGTGGTTTGCTCAACCATGCGCTGCACAGCGTGTTCGTCGCCCACGTTGCCAGTCACAGCCGTAACCTTGCCCCCCAATGCGCGCAGTCGAGCCGCCGCCTCGGTCAGGCTGGTCGCCTCGCCGAATGCTGCTGGCGCATTCTCATCCACGTCGTGGATGGCCACCGCTGCGCCCAGCTCAACCAGTCGCCGGGCAATGGCATAGCCCAACCCGCGCCCCGAGCCCGTCACCAGCGCCACACTATCCGCAGCAAGTCGATCCATGATGTTCCTCTCACAGGTGTCGCGTGTTGCGTATTGCGTGTTGCGTATTGCGTCTGTCATCTGACGACTGACCACTGACCACTGACTACTGACTACTGACGACTGACGACTCCCCTCACTGCGCCGTCCAGCCGCCATCCACAAACAGCGTGCTGCCGGTGATGAACGAGGCTGCGTCAGAAGCCAGGAACAGCGCCGGCCCGGCGATCTCGCGCAGCTCGCCCCACCGGCCAATCGGCAGCTTTTCGACAAACGCTTTGTACTTGACCGGATCGTTCAAGATGGGGCGGTTGATCTCGGTGGCGAACGGGCCGGGGCAAATCGCGTTCACCGTCACGCCACGATCGGCCCATTCCAGCGCCAGCACGCGCGTTAGATTGACCACGCCGGCCTTGGCCGAGGCGTAGGGCGCGCGGCCCGGCATGGCAATCACCGACAGGATCGACCCCATGTTGATGATGCGGCCCCAGCCGCGCTCGCCCATGCGCGGGCCGAACCGCCGCGCGCACAAGAAAGGCGCTTTGAGATTGACATCGACCACCAGGTCCCAGTCCGACTCGGCCAGTTCGTGGGCGGCGCCGCGCACGTTCACGCCGGCGCTGTTGATGAGGATATCAACCGGCCCCAGAGTTTGCTCGACCTCGCCGGCCATGCGTTCCACCTCATCGGCGCGCGTCACATTGGCGGCGATGGCAATGGCGCGCCGGCCGGTAGTCTGGGTGATTGCCTCGGCTGTGGCGCGGCAGTCATCGAGCGTGCGGCTGACGATGGCCACATCGGCGCCGGCCTGCGCCAGGGCAGTGGCCATCACCTCGCCCAGCCCGCGCGCGCCGCCGGTCACCACAGCGCGCCGGCCATCCAGCCGGAACAGATCCAACACATTCACCGTCAGCGACAGGCTTTTATCTGGAGTTGACATGGATAGGCATTCCTTCTTACAGCCAGCCCAGCGCGCGCAGGTTGGCTGCGCTTTTGCGCACCTGGCCGATTTCGTAATCGAGCAGGGTTTGCCCGTCCATCTCCAGTTCCCACGGCGTGCGCCATTCGGCATTTTCCGGCAGTCGCCCAACGCGCGCAGCGCCCAGGGCGGCGGCCAGCTCGCGCGCCGGCCGCTCTGGGTAGCCCTGCCACCACTGCGCCGTGAGCAGCCGGATATGGCGCGCGTAGAGCGCGCCGATCTCGATGCAGGCCGTCAACTCTGACTGATGCGCCGTCAGAATCGGCAGGATGGCGCTGAATGGAATCACGCCGTCGCCGACCGGGCAGCGGATCAGCCGGTAGCCCTCATCGGTCCATTGCACCCAGTAGTCTTTCAAATGGACGTGGCGCAGCCAGGGCGCGACGGCGCCGGCAAACGCGATCGGCTCTTCACCCACCGACAGCGGATTGGCTGTGTCGAGGCAGATGCCGATGCCCGGCCCGCACGTCTCGCACAACTCGATCAACTCGGCGCTGGTGAAGTCCTGGTGGTCTTCGATGGCGAGCGCAACCCCGCGCGCGACGGCGAGGGGCGCTGCGGCGGTCAGTGATCGGCGCACGTTGGCTGTCATCTCCGGCCAGCCGGCGCCCAGTTCGGCCCGGTCGCCGCACAGCACCGGCGTCAGTCCCACGCGCACCACCGACGCGCCGACGCGAGGCGCGAACGCGATGGCGTCTTCAAGCGTCGCGAGACCGGCGCTGATCACCGGCGTGATGTCGCGCGCGCGCAGCCATTCGCCCAACCCGGCGACTCCTGCCGCGTCAAGCGCGCGCGTCATGCCGAAATCGAGTTCGACGGCGCGCGCGCCCAGTTCCTCCGCAATGCTGAGGTAACCGTCCAGACCGACGGGGTTGGGATTTGCGCGCGGCGTGCCGGCGCCTTGCATGCCGAGCGTGTAGGTCAGGCCGTATGGATTCAGGCCGATGCGCAACATGAGTCGTCTTTGTTGTGTTCGTAAAAACAGGAGGCCATCATTCGGAGCGTCGGCGCTGGCATCTGTGGAAACTTATCCATGTCGCCTCCGGTTGTTAGGTGAATATCTGGCAGATTCCAGTCTGCGAATTGTAGTCTGCTTTGCTATCCGCCGGCGACTTCCATCGCAATCTCGGCCCATTTGAACAGCCGCTGCGGCTCATAGCGCACTGTGCTGATGTCCTTCAGGATGAATTCGAGCGGGCAGCCGTGCTTTTCGCAGATCTGCCGGGTGGCGATCAG
>DAOTYS010000340.1:0-13196 GCA_034434575.1 Thermoflexales bacterium | reverse complement strand
CGCCCCGGCGGGAAGATGGGCGAATGGCGCGCGGGCGGCTTCCGCTTCGACACCGGCCCCTCCGTTGTCACCATGCGTGCCGTGATCGAGCGCGTCTTCCACGACGCCGGCAGAAAACTGGAAGACTATCTCGACCTGATGCCTGTGCATCCCATCACGCGCTACCACTGGCGCGATGGCGTCACGCTGGACGCGCTGCAGGACGAAGAGGCCATGTGCGCCGAGATTGCGCGCCTCGACCCGCGCGAGGTGGATGGCTACCGGCGCTTCATGCGCTATGTCGCAGAGCTGCATCGCGCCGTCAGCCGGCCTTTCCTCTACAGCCGCCAGCCCGGCTGGCGTGATCTGCTGCGCCTGCCGCTGGCCGATGTGCTCAGGATCGACGCGCTGCGCACCATGCACCAGGCCATCCGGGCGCATTTCCGCGACCCGCACCTGATCCAGTTGTTCAGCCGCTTTGCCACCTACAACGGCTCGTCACCGTATCGCGCGCCGGCCACGTTGAACGTCATCGCGCACGTGGAAATGGCGCAGGGCGCGTGGTATCCGCGCGGCGGCGTCTACCAGATCGCGCTGGCGCTGGAGCGCCTGGCGCGCGAGCTGGGGGTGGCGCTGCGCTATGGCAGCCGGGTCGAGAAGATTGAGGTCACAGCCGGCATGGTCGCCGGCGTCCTGCTGGCAGACGGCAGCCGCCTGAGCGCGGACGCCGTGGTTGCCAACGCCGATGTGAGCGACGTGTACCGCCACTTGCTGGACGACGGGCCGGCGGCGCGGCGCGGACAACAGCGCGCGGCGCGGCTGGAACCCTCGTGCAGCGGCTTCGTCCTGCTCCTGGGCGCGACGCGGCAGACACCGCGCCTGGCGCACCACAACATCTTCTTCACGGATGACTATCCCGCCGAGTTCGCCGCCATTTTCGACCGGCGCATCCCGCCGCCCGACCCGACGATCTATCTGTGCATCACCAGCAAGACCGACCCCGATCACGCGCCGGCCGGCTGCGAGAACTGGTTCGCGCTGGTCAACGCGCCGTATCTCTCGCCGGCGTATGACTGGGAGCGCGACGGCGAGCGGTACGCGGCCCGGCTGAAAGACGTGATGCGCGGCTGGGGCCTTGATCCTGCCCCCGGCGGCGCGCCGCTGGTGGAGCGCGCGCTCACCCCGCTGCACCTGCAAACCATGTATGGCGGCAACGCCGGGGCTATTTACGGGTTTTCGTCGAACACGCGCACGGCCGCCTTCCGGCGACCGAACAACCGCGCCCGCGAGGTGGCCGGCCTGTACTTCGCCAGCGGCAGCGCCCATCCCGGCGGCGGCGTGCCGCTGGTGATCCTGTCGGGCATTGCGGCGTCGGACTGTGTCGAGGAAGACGTTCACGTTCAGGCGTCAGGCTCTGTTTAAACGGGTGGCGCCCGGTCAGAACACCGGCGGCCCATCCTCCATGTCGTCGTACTGGCCGGGTGAGAGCGCCGGACCGGAGGGATCGGCCACCTCGCGCGGCTCACCGTTCTCGCCAATGACGTAGAACTTCCGGCGGGGGCGGGGCATGTAGCCGGCGGCGTCACCATAGTGTCCGGGCCAGCCCATCGGCGCTGAGAGGCGCGCCGTTCGTCCGTCGGCTGCGACCGGCTGCCCCTGTACCACCCAGTATTGGGGCGGCTCAGGTGGCAGTGGGGCCGTCTGGCGCAGATAACGCTCATGCGCCCGCCAGTCGTCGCGCCGGCTGTCGTCGCGCCGGCGCGCGGTCAGCCAGGTGATGACCGCCACGCACGGCGTGGCCACCAGCACGCCCACCAGCGTTCCGCTCAGCAGTGTGATCGTGGACTGGTCGATGCGCGAACCAACCACGAATCCGAACACAATCCCGCACAAGATCACGCCGAATGCGCTTGCCTTCATCAAACGATCCATGACATCCTCCATCGGCGGCTTCGACAAGCGCGGCTTCGACAAGCTCAGCCGACGCTTGTCAAAGCCGCCGGAATCACACCCTCCGGCCACTAAAGCGGCATTGCCGCCTGAAAACGAATGGCGCGCCCGCCCGACACGGCGATGAAGTCGCCGGCGCCGGACAACTTCTCCGCGCCGCTGCCGGCCATGCCCGACGCGACGCGCGCATCCTCTGCCGAGGTGACCCGGCCCACCAGGCGCAGGGGCAGGTTGGCCTTGAGCAGCGGCCCGATCGCCTTTGCAGACGGCTTTTGCGTGCACGCCAGCAGGTGAATGCCCGACTCGCGCCCGCGCTGCGCGATGCGCGTCAATGGGTCGAGCACCGACGCGCCGCCGGTCTGACACAGGTCGGCCAGTTCGTCCACGAACACCACGATGCGCGGCATCGGCTCGGTCTGAATGGCGCGCCGCTCCATGGCCTCGATCACGCGCGCCAACGCCGGCGCAGCCTCGTCTGCCGTGTGCGCCGGCGGCAGCAACAGGTGCCGCTCGACTGCCCGGCCAAACTCGTCGTGATCCCGGCGCTTCGGGTCGATGACGATCACGCCCAGCTCATACGCGCGGTGTGTCTGGCACAGGCTCATCAGCGCAGATTGCGCCAGGCACGTCTTGCCGCTGCCGGTCGTGCCGGAAATCAGGACGTGGGCGACATCGGGCGCGGACAGCCGGGCCAGCAGCGGCGCGCCATCTTCGGACAGGCCGAGCACCGCCGTATAGCGCGGCAGATGGTCGAGCTGACTCATCAGCGCCGCAAGCCTGACGGGCTGGCGCGACTCGCGCCCGATCTGGATGGCGAGATGGCTGCCGCTCTGGGCGATGCGGATGTTGCTGTTGCCGACGGCCAGCGCAATGTCGGCCTGCAACGCTTTCACCTGGCTGACTTTTGTGCCGCCTTCGGGCCGCAACAGCATCTCGACGAAGCCGGGCAGCACGCGCCCGCCCACAACACTGGCAGCGGCGTTGCGCTGGCGCAGCACCGCTTCGATGCGCTCGGCGGTCAGATTGAGTTTTCTGTACATCGCTCCTGATCCTCGAACCCACTGGTACACTCTGAAACGGCGATTTGAGCGACGCGCGCCGCTGGTCATGGCGCGCGCCGCGCGGACTGGAACATCTGTTCTGGTTTGCGTTAGTGTAAGAACATTTGTTCTATCTGTCAAGAGGTCATCGTGGCGCAGATTGAGTACGCGGCGTGGGGCTACTGCTACCCCGGCGCCGGCCAGCCGGCGCTCGCGCAGGTCACCTTCGCCCTGGAGCCGTCTGAGTTCACACTGGTGATCGGCGCATCGGGTTCCGGCAAATCGACGCTGACACGGGCGATGAACGGCCTTGTGCCCCATTTCACCGGCGGGCGCGTCACAGGACGCCTGCGCGTGGCCGGCCTCGATCCGGTTCAGGCGGGGCCGTCGCGCATGGCGCTGCGCGTGGGCATGGTGTTTCAGGACCCGGAGTCGCAGTTTGTGCTGGACACGGTGGAGGATGAAGTGGCGTTCGCGCTGGAGAACGCCGCCGTGCCGCGCGACGAGATGCGACGGCGCGTGGCTGAGATGCTGGATGCGCTCGGCATCGCCGATCTGCGCGGGCGCGCGCTGCACACGCTGTCGGGCGGCGAACAGCAACGCGTGGCCATCGCCTCGGCCCTCGTTCTGCGGCCATCCGTGCTTGTGCTGGATGAGCCGACCTCGCAGCTCGACCCGGCCACAGCCGCAGACATGCTCGATCTGCTGGCTGATTTGAACAAAGCCGGGCTGTCTATCGTGCTGGTTGAGCACCGGATTGAGCGCGTCCTGCCCTACGTGAACAAGATCGTGTCTGTGGCGAACGGCAGCGCGATCGCCGACAGCCCGCAGGCGATTTTGGCAACAGCCGCGATTGTGCCACCCGTCGTAGAGCTTGCCCGCGCAGTTGGGCTGAGTCCGCTTCCCGTCACGCCGGCAGCCACAGCGCAGGCGCTCGGCCCGCGCGTGTGCGGCGCGCCGCCCGCGCGCCGACGACACTCGCCAACCCCCGGCGCAGAGGTGTTGCGCCTGGCCGGCGTGCGGGCCGGCTACGGTGACGACCTGGTGCTGCGCGACATCGACTTTTCCCTGCGCGAAGGCGAGGTCGTCGCGCTGATCGGACGCAACGGACAGGGCAAGACCACGCTGCTCAGGACGATCATGGGATTGCTGAAGGCGAGCGCCGGCGATGTGCGCGTCTGCGGCGAGTCGGTTGTGGGCTGGGACACGGCGACAATCAGCCGGCGGGTGGCCTATCTGCCGCAGAATCCGAACGCCCTGCTCTACGCCGACACGGTGGCCGACGAGCTGAACATTACCCGGCGCAATCATGGGTTGCCGCCTTTGGGCGCGGGTGGGGTTGCGGAATGGCTGGGCCGGCTGCGCTTGGACGGACTGGCCGGCGCGTATCCGCGCGATCTCAGCGTGGGCGAACGGGAGCGCGTTGCCATTGGCGCAGTCACCGTCACACAGCCTCCGCTGGTTCTGCTCGACGAGCCGACGCGCGGGCTGGATTATGCCGCCAAGCGCGCGCTGACGAGTTTGCTGGAAGACTGGCGGCGCGATGGCTGCGCCGTGCTGGTGGTGTCGCACGACGTGGAGTTCATCGCCGGCTGCGCCGATCGCGTTGTGGCGCTCGACAAAGGGCGCATCGTGGCGGATGGACCGCCGGTTGATGTGCTGACAGGCGATCCTGTGTTCACGCCTCAAATTGCGCAGGCGTTCCCCGGCGCCGGCTGGATCACGGTCGCCGATGCGCTACACTGCGCGCCGTGACACCTGACACCGAGATCGAACTCAGCCGCATCCAGCAGGAAGTGATTGCGTGTGAGCGATGCCCGCGCCTCGTGGCCTACCGGCGCGAGGTGGCGCGCGTCAGGCGGGCCGCCTTCCGTGGCGAGACATACTGGGGCCGGCCCGTGCCGGGCTTTGGCGACCCACAGGCGCGCCTGCTGATCGTGGGTCTGGCGCCGGCGGCGCATGGCGGCAACCGCACCGGCCGCATGTTTACCGGCGACCGCTCCGGCGACTTTTTGTACGCTGGCCTGTTTCGCGCCGGCTTCGCCAGCCAGCCCACCTCCATCTCACGCGACGACGGCTTGCGTCTGACGGATGTCTTTATCTCCGCAGCGGCGCGCTGCGCGCCCCCGGACAACAAACCGCTGCCAGAGGAGCTGGCGCGCTGCCGCCAGTTCCTCGCCCGCGAGCTGCGCGCCCTGCCGTGCGTTCAGGTCATCCTGGCGCTGGGCAGGATCGGCTTCGACGCGGTCGTGCGCGCGCTGGCGGATGCCGGCCACCTTGCGCCCAGGCCAAAGCCCGTCTTCGGGCATGGCGTGACACGCGCCGCCGGCCCGTATACCCTGGCCGGCTGCTATCACCCCTCGCAGCGCAACACCGCCACGAAGCTCGTGACGCCGGAGATGTACGACCAGATCTTTGCGCGCATCAAGGCGCTGCTGAAATAGACCGGCAGTCAGGTTTGCGATCAAGTCCTGCGGGAAAAGCAAGCGATCCGGCTTGTCGGATAATCCGGAGTGTGGATTGCCCCTCGCTCCCGCCAGGGAACGAAAACAGGGCGTCGGGCGTCTGTGGACTGATCCATTACGAGGAGGAAAGCATGAACCGTCGCCACATCCGAACTATTCGCGCCAGTGTGATTGCGCCGGTGGTTGCCGCGTTGATTCTGAGTTCGGCATGCGCGCCGGCTATGCCAGAGCCGGCCACACCGGAGCCGCAGCCCACGGCCACTCCTTTGCCACTGCCGACGGCCACCGCGCTGCCCCCGCGCATGATCGTTGGCTATCAGCCTGTGCCGGAGGAGGTTGTTTCGCCGGTGGTGGTGCAACGCACGCCGGAGCCGGGCGAACGCCTGGGCGTGCGCGGCGCCATCAAGGTGGTGTTTGACCGTGCCATGGATCGCCCGTCGGTTGAAAAAGCCTGGCGGATGCAGCCGGCGGTGGCCGGCGCGTTTGCCTGGGCCGACGCGCGCACGCTCACCTTTCAGCCGGCGTCTGACCTGCCGCGTGGCGCTGTGTTCGATGTGGCGCTGACACAGGACGCCCGCGCCGAGGATGGCGCGCCGCTGCGCCAGCCCTTTGTGTTCCGCTTCGAGACGCAGGGCAATCTGGAGGTGGGTCAAACGATCCCCGCCGACGGCGCAGCCGATGTCCAACCCGACACGATTGTGACGGTGATCTTCAACCGGCCAGTTGTGCCGCTGACGACGCTCCAGCAACAGGCCGGGTTTCCCCAGCCCCTGCGCTTCGATCCGCCGCTGGAGGGCAAACAGGAATGGCTGAACACCTCGGTGCTGGTGTTCCGGCCTTCACAGCCGCTGCCCGGCGGCACGCGCTTCACCGCCCGCGTGGCCGGCGACCTGGCCGACACCGATGGCAACCCGCTGGCGGGCGAGTACACGTGGACCTTCAGCACATCGGCCCCGAAGGTGCTGTTTGTGACCCCCGACCCACAAAGCAGTCGCCCCGCGCCGGTGGACACGGCGGTGACAGTCCGCTGGAACCAGAACATCGACCCGGCTTCGGCGCAGCAGGCGTTCAGCCTGACCGACGCCCGCGGGGGGCGAGTGGCCGGCGCGTTTGCAGTGTTGGGCGACACGCTGGTGTTCACGCCGGCGGAACGACTCGCCTTCGACACGCCCTACACGGTGCAGATTGCGCCCGGTGTCAGGAGCGCCAGCGGCGGGCCGGCATCGACCGAGTCGTGGCGCTCCGCATTTGCAACGGCGCCGCTGCCGCGCGTGGTGAAAACCACCCCGGCCAACGGTGAGACGGCCTACGCCTTCACGCCGTTCATCATCCACTTCAACACGCCCATCGACCCGCGCACAGTGATGGCCCATGTGCGCTTCACGCCGGCCATCTCGCCGTCTGAGGTGTACACGTATTACAACGAGTGGGACTACTCCTTTGTGATCTATTTTGGAGCGCAGCCGGCCAGCGACTATGTGGTCGAGATCGAGCCGGGCATCGCCGATCCGTATGGCAATCTGACCCGCGATTCCATGCGCGTGGCGTTTCGCACGGGTGATGTGGCGCCGGCGCTGTACGTGGCGCTGCCCGGCGATGTGGCAACGCTGAATGCCTACAAGCCGGCGCGTCTGCTGGCAACCTCCGTCAATGTCAGCCGGATCGACCTGACGTTGCAGAAGCTCAACACCAGCGACGGGCGCTTCCTGCTCGGCAGTCGCCAGGAAGGCGGCATCGTTCAATCTTCCAGACAGCGCGTCTGGCAGCAGCAGGTGACCGGGCAGCCGAACCGCTTTGCCTACACGGCGATCGATCTGGCGGAGGGCGGCGGCGCGCTGGCGCCGGGCGCCTATCTCCTCGAAATCTCGTCCCCGGACGCGCCCGACACGTATTATCGGCAGCGGGTGGTGCTGGTCGTCTCTGAGTTGAATCTGGCGCTGAAGTCCGAGCCGGCCGGCGCGCTGGTCTGGGCGACCGACATGAAGACCGGCCAGCCGGTGGCCAACCTGCCCCTGCGCGTCTATCGCAGCCGATATGGACAACAATGGGAAGTGGTCGAGGTCGGCAGCGGCGTCACCGGCCCAGACGGCGCGGCGATGATTGCGACCGAGGCGCTGGCCGACGCCTATTATGGCGATGTGTTCGTGGTGGCCGGGCAACGGTTCGCGGCGGCGTCGAGCGCGTGGTCGAACGGCGTGAACAGCTACGACTTCGGCGTGGCCTGGGGCCAGTCGGTGTCGTATGCCGGCGCCGGCCCCAGGCCGGTGCGCGTGCACATCTACACCGATCGCGCCATTTACCGGCCCGGCCAGCAGGTCTACGCGCGCGGCGTGGCGCGCTATGAGGACGATGTGGCATACAGCGTCCCCCCGGCCGGCGCGCAACTGCGCGTGCGCGTAACCGATGCGATTGGCCAGCCGGTCTATGACCAGTTGCGCCGGCTGGACGAGTACGGCGCGTTCGACCTCACGCTCGATCTGGCAGAAGGCGCGCCGCTCGGCGCGTACACCATCATGGCGCAAGCGGACGGCGCCGGAACCGGCTACGCCAATTTCACTGTGTCGAACTACCGCCCGCCGGAGTATGAAGTCACCGTTCAGCCGGCCGCCGGCGAGATTGCGCGCAATACCACCCTGACCGCGACGATTTCAGCGAAGTATTTGTCCGGCGGGGCGCTGCGCAGCCGGCCCGCGCAGTGGAACGCTGTCGCCAGCGCCTTCACCTTCGACCCGCCCCAGCTCGACCAGTACACCTTCAGCGACTATGACAATCCGTGGATCTGCTACGAATGCTGGTACTGGCGCGAGAATCGTCCGCCGCCGGCGCCGGTGTTCAGCGGGGCCGGTGAAACCGACGCGCGCGGCGAGTGGGTCGTGTCACTGCCCATCACCACCGAGTTGCGCGACATCAGCGGCCAGCTCATCAGCGGGCCGGTCTCGCTGAGCATCGAGGCGAGTGTCATCGGCGCCGACAACCAGGTGATCGCCGGGCGCAGCAGCGTGGTCGTGCATCCGGCCAGCTTCTATCTCGGCGTCGCGCTGTCGCAGTACGTTGTCAGGGCCAGCGAGCCGATCACGACGGACTTTGTGGCTGTGAACTGGCAGGGCGAAGCGCGGCCCAACACGCCGTTTGAGGCGCTGTTCTACCGCCGCGAATGGAAGAACACTTACGATGAGGCGACGGGCCAATGGCGCTACGAGACCCTCGACACGCTGATTACCCGCACGCAGGCCCTGGCGAACGCGCGCGGCGAGGCGCAGGTGGTGTTGACGGCGCCGGAGGCCGGCGCGTATCGCATTGTGGCGCGCGGCGTGGATGAGGCCGGCCGCGTCGCCCAGTCCAGCCGGTTTGTGTGGGTGACGGGCAGCGAGTATGTCTCGTGGATGCGCGAAAACAACGATCGCATCAACCTGATCGCCGATCGCAACACCTACGCCCCCGGCGACACCGCGCGCATTCTCATCCCTTCGCCGTTTGAGGGTGAGCATTTTGCGCTCGTCACGGTGGAGCGCGGCCACATCCTGAAGCACGAAGTGATTCGCGTGGCGGGCAGCAGCCAGGTGTACGAATTGCCCATGCCGGCCCGCTACGCGCCGAATGTGTACGTTTCGGTGGTGTTGTTCAAGGGCATGGCCGACGGCGGCGCAAACGCCGATTTCAAGGTGGGCTATCTCAATCTGCGCGTCGAGACGGCGCAGCAAACGTTCTCCGTCACGCTCACGCCCGATCGCCGGCTGGTTCAGCCGGGCGAGGAAGTGACCTACACCCTGCAGGTGCTCGACAGCGCCGGCCTGCCGGTGGTCGGGCAGTTCTCGCTCGATCTGGTGGACAAAGGCATTCTGAATCTGATGCCGCGCCAGGCGAATGCGATTGTGGAGGCGTTCTACGGCCCGCGCGGCCTGAGCGTGCAGACCGCTTCCGGTCTGATCGTCTCGGCCAATCGCATCACCGAGCAGCAGATCGATCAGGTGTTGCGCATGGGCGCCGGCATCGGCGGCGATCGCGCTGTCAGCGAGGCTGCGGCCATGCCGGCGATGGCCCCTGCGCCGATGGCGACGGCGACAGTGGAAAAGATGGCCGGGCAGGCAGATGCGCCCGGGGCGCAGCAAACAGCCGGCCCGGCCATTCGCCAGAACTTTGCCGACACCGGCTTTTGGGCGCCGGCGGTCACCACCGACGCCGCAGGCCGGGCCACAGTGCGCATCACGCTGCCCGACAACCTGACCACGTGGGTGCTGCGCGCTGTGGGCGTGGACCTGGAAACGCGCGTCGGCGAAGGCACAACCGATGTCGTGGCCACCAAACCGCTGCTGATCCGGCCGGTCACGCCGCGTTTCCTGACTGTGGGCGATGAGATCGAACTGGGCGCGGTGATCAACAACAACACCGACGCGCCACAAACTGCCGAGGTGTCGTTGACCGTCGCCGGCATCTCGCTCACCACGCCGGCTGGCCAATCTGTCACGATCCCGGCGCAGGGCGAGGTCACTGTGTACTGGCGGGCGCTGGCCGGCGACGCTCCGCAGGCCGATCTGGTGTTCAGCGTGCAGAACGATCAGTACAGCGACGCCAGCCGGCCCCGGCTGAGCACGGCCCCCGGCGGCGGACTGAAGATCAACCGTTACAGCGCGCCGGAGGTGGTGGGCACAGCCGGCGAACTGGCGCAGGCCGGTAGTCGCACCGAGGTAATCGCGCTGCCGCCGGCGCTCGACACCACCCAGGGTGAGCTGAGCGTGCGACTCGACCCCTCGCTGGCGGCGGCCATGCAGGCCGGGCTGGATTACCTGGAGAACTACGACTATGACAGCGCCGAGTTCATCGTGTCGCGCTTCCTGCCGAATGTGCTCACTTATCGCGCGCTGGTCGATCTGGGCATCGACAACCCCGCGCTGAAAGCGAAACTCGATGCGCTGGTGCGCGAGGCGCTGGACAGGCTGTACGCGCTGCAAAACAGCGACGGCGGCTGGTCGTGGTGGCAGCGCGAGATGAGCAGCCCGTATGTCACGTCTTATGTGGTGTTCGGCCTGATCCGCGCGCGGGAGGCCGGCTTCGATGTCCGGCAAGATGCGCTCGAGCGTGGCCTGAGCTATCTGCAAGAGAACCTGGCCGAGACTGCGCGCCTGCGGCATTACTACGAGTTCAACCGGCAGGCGTTCCTGCTGTATGTGCTGGGCGAGGGCGGTCGCTATGACGCCGCGCGCGTGGCCGAACTGTATGCCGACCACGACAAGCTGGGCATCTATGCGCGGGCGTTGCTGGCGCTGACGCTTGGCCGGCAGAATGCGCAGGACCAGCGGCTGAAGACGATCTTCGCCGACTTGAACGGCAAGGTGATCCAGAGCGCCACCGGCGCGCACTGGGAAGAGCAGTTTGTTGACTGGTGGGCGATGAACACCGACACGCGCAGCACGGCGATTGTGCTGAGCGCGCTGGCGAACTTCGACCCGAACAATGCGCTGGCGCCGAATGTGGTGCGCTGGCTGATGGCCTCGCGCGTGGATGGCGTGTGGCGCACCACGCAGGAAAACGCCTGGTCGCTGATTGCGCTGACGGACTGGATGCGCGCAACCGGCGAGCTGAAGGGCGACTATGAGTTTGCCGCCCAACTCAACAACGAGATTGTGGCGCAGGGCCGGGCGTCGGCGCAGACGATCACGGAAACGACGCGCATCACCGTGCCGATGGCCGCGCTGCTGCGCGATGCAGGCAACCGCCTGACGATCGGGCGCGGCGAAGGGCAGGGCCGGCTGTACTACACGGCGCACCTGAAGGCGTATCTGCCCGTGCCGACGCTGCCGGCGGTGGATCGCGGCATTCAGGTCTTGCGCCGCTACACGCTGGCGAGCTGCGCAGACGGCCCGCAGTGCCCAGATGTGACCACGGCTAACGTGGGCGACGTAATTCGCGTGGAGCTGACCCTCATTGCGCCGAACAATCTGCACTACGTGCAACTGACCGACATGCTGCCGGCCGGCGCCGAAGTGATCGACACCGGCCTGGCGACGACCAGCCAGCTGGCGCAAGGCCCAACGCTCTCGCGCGGCGGCGATCGGCCCTGGTTCTGGTGGTGGTACTGGTACTCGCGCTCCGAATTGCGCGACGACCGCGTGGTGTTGTTCGCCGACTATCTCAGCAAAGGCAGTTACGAGTACAGCTACACGATGCGCGTCACCAGCGCCGGCGCGTTCAATGTCATCCCGGCGTTTGCCAGTCAGCAGTACTTCCCGGAGGTGTTTGGCCGCAGCGATGGCCGGCTGTTGACAGTGGTCAGGGGGCAGTAGGCGCGGAAAGTTGAGGGTTGAACTCGGCTAATGTCCTGTTCATGGACCCCTGGCAGCGCATCCCCGGCGAGATGGACTACTACCAGGACGGCGGGGTGACGCGCAATCAGCGCTACTACTATCTGTACGACGACATGCGCCGCAATCTCGGCTATGCGCGCGCGTTTGCGTTGCGCATGGACCTCAACCGGTGCCTGCCGCGCGGCGAACTATGTGCATCCGGCTATTGCCTGGCCGACCCCGGCCGCGAATATCTGTTCTTCTTCCCTGCTGGCGGGCACGAGGGCATCGACCTGTGGGGCCAGCCGGGTCAGTACAGCGCAGAATGGTTCGAGCCGGCGACCGGCAAATCGTATGACGCCGGCGTATTGGAAGGGGATCGTCGCCACGCCCTCGGCGCGCCGTTTGCCGGCATGTCCGTGTTGTATCTGCGGCGCCGGTGAAGCGGCCGGCGTCACAACCGGCCCTGCACGATCAGGCCGGCCGGGTTGGGCGTCTGGCTGCCGCCCGCCGGTTCGATCGTGACGCCAATGCTTTGGAACCTGGAGAAAGGCTCGTTGCTCTGCACGATCAGCCGGCTGACGCCCGAAGCGTCGGTGTTGAACACGCTTGACGGCAGGCGCTGGTTGCGGTTGATGAGCCACAATTGATAAGTTTGATCGGGCGGCAGCGGCGGCAGATTGGCCACCGACACGTAGGCTGTGGTGGACTGCGGCGCATAGAACACGGTGACCGTGGCAGTTCTGAAGGCGTCCACAATGCCGGGCAGGTTGACCACGCGCACATTGGGTTGCAGGAGCACCGACACCTCCAGTTGCGCCTGCGCTAAAGCAGCTTCCTCTTCGCTGAGGCGCGCGCGCAGAGTCGTCGCGTCCTGCGTCAGTCGTTGCGTGTCAGACTGGGACTGCCTGAGCGCTGTCTGCGTCTGCGCAAGTGTCGCCTGAGTCTCTTGCAGGTCGCGTTCGAGTTGGGCGACGCGCGCAGTCGCCGTGTCAAGCGCCTGTTGGATTGCGCCGGCCTCGCTTTGCAACTGCGCGGTCTGCGCGCGCAACGCGCCCGCCTCCTGCTCTGCTTGTTGCAGCCGCACCGCCAGCAGCACGGCCACGACCACCGCGATGGCAGCCGCAGCCGTTGATAGCCCGGCGAACATCCAGGCCAGCCAGGGGCGTTGTGGGCGCTCGTCGCGCAGACGTGTGAAGCTCGGCCTGGCTGCCTCGTCGCGCGGTTTGCGCCGGATGCGCCGCAGGCCGGCGACCGGAGCAGCCGGCGACGACCAGGATGGCGGCGCAGCGGGCAGCGATGCGTCGATCTGCTCCATCAGGCGCTGCTTGAGCGCCGGCGGCGGTTGAACTGGCTCCACCGCAGCCAGGATCAGCGTTGCCACCGCCCGGTCGCGCGCCAGCAAGGTCTGCAGGCGCGGCGAATCGGCCAGTTCCGCGCGCAATGCTTTAGCCTCGTGCGCCTCCAAAGCGCCCAGGGCA
>DAOTYS010000339.1:0-11582 GCA_034434575.1 Thermoflexales bacterium | reverse complement strand
GTCGAGGAATTCGATCACATCGTCATGGCGATCCGCGCCCAGCACGCGGAAAGTCTGCGCAATCAACCTCTGCAAGTCGCCCTTGTCGAGCGTGCGGTTGACAAAGCGCATTTCGGACGGAACAATGCGGTTGAAGAGCGCCCGGCCCACCGTCGTTTTGATCACGCGGCGCGCCGGCTTCTCGTCCGGGTAGCGCGCCCCACTATCGTCGAAATACGTGTCCACCAGCAGGTTGATGTTGGCGTGAATATGCAGCAAGCCGTTGGCGAAGGCCATCTCCACTTCGTCGATGCCGCTGAAAGTGCGCCCATCGCCCTTGAGGGAGTTCGGCTCAGCCATGGTCAGGTAATACACGCCCAGCACCATGTCCTTGGACGGCGCAACCACCGGCTCGCCGTCGCTCGGCTTGAGCAGGTTCTGCGTCGAGATCATCAGCCGGCGCGCTTCCTCAACCGCCTTGCGCGAGAGCGGGACATGCACGGCCATCTGGTCGCCGTCGAAGTCGGCGTTGAAGGCGGCGCACACCAGCGGGTGAAGCTGAATGGCCTTGCCCTCCACCAGCAGCGGCTCGAACGCCTGGATGCCAAGCCGGTGCAGCGTCGGCGCGCGGTTGAGCAGCACTGGGCGCGTCTTGATAACGTCCTCCAGCACTTCAAACACTTCAGGCCGCTCGCGTTCAATCACGCGCTTGGCGCCTTTCACATTCGAAGCGTAGTTCAACTCGACCAGCTTTTGAATGACAAAGGGTTTGAACAACTCCAGCGCCATCGACTTGGGCAGACCGCACTGGTGCAACTTCAGATTCGGGCCGACCACGATCACTGAACGACCGGAGTAGTCCACGCGCTTGCCCAACAGGTTGCGGCGGAAGCGCCCCTTCTTACCTTTGAGCATATCGCTCAACGACTTCAACTCGCGGCGCCCGCGCCGGCTGAGCGCCTTGCCGCGCTGCGAGTTGTCGATGAGCGAATCGACCGCCTCCTGCAACATGCGCTTCTCGTTGCGCACGATCACATCCGGCGCGCCAAGCTCCAGCAAACGCTTCAAGCGGTTGTTGCGGTTGATCACGCGCCGGTACAGATCGTTCAAGTCAGACGTGGCAAAGCGGCCGCCATCGAGCTGCACCATCGGGCGAAGCTCGGGCGGGATGACCGGCAGAACCGTCAGAATCATCCATTCGGGCCGGTTGCCGCTCTTGCGCAGCGCTTCGACGATGCGCAGGCGCTTGATCGCCTTCTTCTTCTTGACTTTGCTCAGGCTATGGCGCACTTCGCGCCACAATTCCTTCGCCAACTGATCGAGATCAATTCGGCGCAGGATCTCGTAGAACGCCTCCGCGCCCATATCCGCCTTGAACACCTGGCCAAACTTCTGCTTCAGTTCGCGCATGCGCGACTCGGCCAGAAACTGAGACACGGCCAGCGACTGCAAATCTTCGCGGTCCTGCGCGTAGCGATTGGTCAAGGTTTCCATTTCTTGAGACAACCGCTCCGCGATCACGCGCGTCTCATTGTCAACCTTGCCCTGAAGAATCTCGATCTCGCCCTGAATCTTGCTGACCTGTCGGTCCTTCTCCTCGGTGATCCTGGACTCAATGGTGTTGAGCTGCTCTTTCACCACGCGATTGAGCATGGTGATATGCTCGCGGCCCACCGTGTCGCCCTCAGACGCAATCGTGGTGTTGGTCGGCTCGTAGACAATGGGCACGCGGATTGTGCGCCCTTGCTTGGTGTCGATTTCTTTCTGCAGGCGCTGAGCAGCTTTCATGATCGGCTCGGTCGCGGCAGCCAGATCCTCATCGTATTTTTGGATGGTCGCGTCCAGCGCCTGCTGCAGCTTGACCAGCTGCTTGAGCAACTTGCCGCTGGCGCTGTCTTCCTGCGCCCTGGTCTTGGCCTCCAGGTCTGCGATGCGCTTGTCGTAGTCTTCCTGCAGCCGGCGCAACGCTTTTTGCCGCGCATCCTCGTCCACATAGGTCACGATGTATTGAGCAAAGTACAAAACGCGATCGAGGTTGCGCCGGCTGATATCGAGCAGCGTCCCCAGAAAGCTTGGCACGCGCCGGGTGTACCACACATGCGCCACCGGCGCGGCCAGATTGATGTGCCCCATGCGTTCACGGCGCACCGAGGCCTTTGTCACTTCAACGCCGCATTTGTCGCAAATGATGCCCTTGTATCGAATGTTCTTGTACTTGCCGCAGTAGCACTGGTAATCCTTGGTCGGGCCGAAAATAGCCTCGTCAAACAAACCGTCTTTCTCGGCGCGCAAGCGCCGGTAGTTGATGGTTTCGGGCTTGGTGACTTCACCATAGGACCAGGAGCGAATCTGCTCGGGAGACGCCAGACTGATTCGGAGAGCCTTAAAATCCCGCAGTTCCATTAATTCGCACACTCCTTGTTGGAAAACAAACGAGAGCGCGTGCGATAGCTATCGCCCGCGCTTAAGCACGATTAGTCAGGTTTCTTGATTGTAGTCAAATTATACAAAGCCACGGGTCAAAGTCAATACGCCTGACAGAAAGGATAGTATACCATAAAGCGCATACTCACAGCCCATGACCGACCGCAAACAGTCCGGGCAGTTCCACCGGCAGATGGCCGCGCGCTTTCTCGTGACCGCAGACCACCGCCGCCAGCATCTCCAGAGAGGCCGGCGTGTCACCATATGTTGCCAGATAAGCGCTGACCTGCGGAAACGCCAGTAAATCGTACGCGCTCCAAAGCGCGGCGACCGCCACCCGGCCCGGGCGCGCCGCCTCCAGCGATTCGACCAGTCGCACCTGGCCCGCATAGCGGCGCGCACTGGCTGTTGCCACAATCACGGCCGAGGCGTCGGCAGACGCCCGAACCGCGCGCGCCACATCGCGGCTGGACGGGTTGCGCGCAATCTGCAAGACGCGCAACTTTGGCAGACAGGCGCGCAACGGGCCGGCCACATCCCCCACCCCGCTCGGCACAACCAGCAGAGGGCGACTGTCACCAGCCAGCGGCAAAAGCGCGCCGCGATTCTGCGCCAGCGTCACACTATCCCGCGCAACGGCCCGCGCCGCTTCGCGGTGCGCTTCGGCGCCGACAACGCTGCGCAGATCAAGCGGCGGCCCCGGCGGCTGCCAGTCCAGAATTCCATACCTGGCCTTTGCAAGCAGGATGCGCCTCACTGACTCGTCCAGCCGGGCCGTCAGAAAGGAGTCGGCCTGCACAGCCTTGACAAAACGCGCCATCACATCGCGCTGCCGAACAGCGGAAGCGTTTCGGTCGGCGCCGAAGGCAATGACATCCACACCGGATCGGAAAGCGGCCAGAACGGCCAGCAGCAGATCGCGCTTGCCGTCAATGGCATCCATCGTGATCGAGTCGCTGACAATCAGCCCGTCAAAAGCAAGGCGCTCGCGCAGCACATCGCGCAGCACGCGCGGCGACAGAGTGGCCGGCAGTTGCTCATCAGGATCGAAGGCGGGATAGGCGACATGAGCCGTCATCACAGCGTCCAGGCCGGCAGCAATGGCCGCGCGAAAGGGAGCCAGTTCTGTAGCCCACAATTCGTCTGCGCTGCGCCGCACCACAGGCAACCGAGAATGCGAATCATCTGATGTGTTGCCGTGGCCGGGGAAATGCTTGGCGACTGCGATGATGCCGTTATCGCGATAGGCGGCGACCATTGCCGCGCCAAGCGCCGCCACCAGATCGGGCGAGGAGCCAAACGAGCGCAGCCCGATGACCGGATTGTCGGGATTGTCATTCACGTCGAGCACCGGCGCCAGGTTCATGTTCACGCCGACAGCGCGCAATTCGCGGGCGACACTCTCGGCGACGCGGCGCGCATGGCCGACAGAGCCGGTTGCGCCGATCGCCATGTTGCCGGGGAAACGCGTGGCGCCGGCCGGCAAGCGCGCGACATCCCCGCCCTCCTGATCGACGGCCACAAACAAGGCAATGCCAGCGCCGCTCGCCACAGCCTCGGCCTGCGCGCTGGCAATCAAAGCGACAGCCTGGCGCAGCGATTGAAGATTGCCGGTCTTGTTGAACAGCACCACGCCGCCAACGTGCTGGTCGCGGATCATCATCGTCAGATCGCGCGAGACCCTGGCGCCACTGAAGAAGACCATGAAGACCTGGCCGGCCTTCTGCTCAAGCGTCATGCGGGACATCAACGCGTTCACGCGCGCCGCCTGCTGAGACGTGAAGCGTCCGGCCGGCGCGGGCGTTGGGGGCAGCAGGGCAGCATCTGCGGCGCCGGCGGCGATAGTTGGCGCCGCCGCTTCGGCGAGATCGCCGGCTGTTGCTTGCAAGGCCGGCGCTCTACGCGCGCCGCCGGATTCTCGCGCGAAGAACGCGGCCAACAGGACAGCGCCGGCCAGCAGCAGCCTGAGAACCAGACGAACTCGCTTCATGCGCGCAACGCTCACGTCTCGGCAAGGAACCGGTCCACGATCTGTTGCCGATACTCCGGCGATAGCGCGCGGAAGTAGGCGCTGTAGCCGGTGACGCGCACCACCAGGTCGGGATGCTTCGATGGGTCCTTGTGCGCTTCGAGCAGTTGTTCTCTGGACAACACATTGATGTTGATGAGCGTGCCGCCCTGGGCATTGTGAGCCTGAATGAAGGACTCGATGGCCTCAATGCCGCCCATCTCGCGAGCCAGGCGCTGGTCGAAATCGATTTGCAGCGGCGCCGAATTGCCCCAGCCCGGTTGCACCGAGGCCACCGCCACGGCCTTGGCGGTCGGGGCGGAGACGCCACCGGCCATGAAGCCGGGGTCGGGATCGGCGCTGTGTGAGATTGGCTCGCCGGCGCGCCGGCCGTTTGGTGTCGCGCCCAGGCTCCTGCCCAACTGCCCAACCACGCCGTGAGAGAACAGGCCGGGGATCACGTTATAGCGCAGCTTTGGGGTGGGCGTGTCCCTGACGAGACGGGTGTACAGATCAGAGACGCGTTTGGCCCAGTCATCTGCGCGCGATCCGCCGCTGCCATAGCGCGGAATGTTGCGCAGCATCAGTCGAACCTTCTCACCCTCCACGCCGGCAAAGTTGTCGGCCAGATGCTGCGCCAGTTGTTGCCAGGTCAGACGCCGCTCTTTGACGACGCGCTGCTCGATAGCGGCGAAAGAATCCGCCACCGTGGCCAGGCCGACGCCATCACACGTGAGGTTGTAGATATCCACCCCGCCAGCCGACACATCCAGTCCGCGCTCGATCGGCCCGTGGCAAAACAGATTGAGCACGATTTCGGGGCTGTTATCCGCCTGGCGCTCCATGTGCCAGTCAAAGCCTTGTTTGATGGTGTCGACGCTCATAGACAGATGGCGCGCATAGTGTTGCCAGAGCGCCTCCATCACATCGCGCCCTTGAAGATCGCGGGCGTCTCTCAGTTCCTGCGTCATATCGGCGAAAGCGTGCAGAAACGGCGAGACGAGACACAGCCGAGTGACATCCTGAAGGCAGTATTCGACGCCGGGCAGCGCCGTCCAGTTGCAGCCGACCTTGGCCCGCAGCCGCGCCAGAGACAATGGCACACCGTTGCGAGCATAGCCCTCGTCCAATCCTTTGGCGCAGGAGTAGCTGGCGCCGGTGCCGTCCTCAAACAGACGCCGAACAGCCTCGCGCAGCAGCGCGGGGTCCAGGCCATCATGCACGCGCACGGCCAGATTGGCCGGGATTTTCAGCCGGTGCATGGCGTCGAGAATGAGGAATGAGATACGGCTGGTCACATCGCGCCCGTCGGGGCCGGGGCCGCCGATCTGCGAGTAGTGCGTATCGTTGAAGAAGAGACTGGCGATAAACCACACCACTTCCTCATCGTCCTGGATACGTCCGGCCTGCCGATCGGCCTCGTAAAACGGGCGCAGCAGCTCGTCGAGTTGGCCCAGCGCGCCGCCGGCGGCCCACATGCGGTCGATCGACTGGAACCAGGCCAGGAACTGGCACGCCTCGCGCAAGGTGCGGGGCGGATGATCGATCAGCCACTCGTTCATCTCGGCGATGTCGAGCAGGTTTTGTTTGACCCATCCATCCGTCTCAGCGGCGGCCATTTCGCGCGCGCGGGTCACATGGCGCGCAATCCATTCCTGCACGCCGAGCACCAGTTGTTCCTCGCCGTCATAGAACGAGGTGTCGGCCGGGTGATTGAGAGTGCGATAGTGACGTATTTTCCGCAACAACCCGCCCCACCCCAGGTCGAGGCCGATGCGCATATCGGGACCGAGGTGGTTCATCGCGCCGATGCCGGTGTACAGCAGGTTGTATTTCTCGTGCAGAGGGTAGAGGTGCGTCGGCTTGTCTTCGGGCCGCCAGCCGCCCACGCCCGGCACAAAACCGACCCAACAGCCGGCCAGCGCGCTGCGCGGATGGATGTACACCGGATGGACACTCAGCCAGGCCCGGAAATTTTCGCCTATGCAGCGGGCGCCATAGCAGCCACCGTCAGGATGATTCGGCCTGGGTGTGAAAGGGATTGGATCGGGCCACGGAATGTATCCATGGTCGTCGATGTCGTGATAGCCGCGCCGGGCGATCTTCAGATCGGTGAACTCTTGCTTGGTTTTGCGAATGGCCTCGATGCATTGCAGATAGACGCCGGCCGGAGCGCGGCCATCAGGCGGCGCCCAATCCATGACGGGCGCAGAAATGCTTGTGGACATGGTGAATCCTCCGCCATGATTATAGTCCCGCGCCGGCCCAACATCTCGGATTGAGCGCCCTCTTCAATGGCGGCGCCTCGCGAGGCGGCCTCGGCGGCTGCCCCGCATCCCGCCGGACGCGTTCAATCGTCCGCCGGCCTCTCGTCCTCATCGAACGCGCTGCCATCTGTGTTGGCCTTGCACGTTCGCAGCCACACATCCCGCGTCACCGGCTCGAAGCCTTTCCAGCTATAGGGATCAATGCCGGCCACCGGCACGATCTTGCGCACGTCGGCATTGGCCGGCCGTTCACCTTCCTTCAGACTCCAGGGCAACAGCGACCAGGCGTTCATGTAGTGGTTGACCAGCACGCGCCGATAGCCCTGGCTGCGGTTCTTGCGCGAGCGATGCAACAGATAGCCGTTGAAGAACACGACCGTGCCGGCTTTGACTTCCACCGGGACCTCCTCCGACTCGTCGAAGCCGTAGCTCTCCGGCGCGAAATCGAACTCGTCGGGGTTGTTGTGCGGGCGCTGGGGAAACAGATAGCCGGTGCGATGCGAGCCGGGAATGACAAACAAACACCCGTTTTCCACCGTGGCGTCGTCCATAGCTATCCACGCCCCGATCAACGAGCGATCACGGGTGGGGATGTAAATCTCATCTTGATGCCACGCCTGGCCCTGAAACTGGGGCGGCTTGACGAACAACATCGACTGCATGCACTTGACGCTGCCATCCCAGTAAGGCAGATGCGCAGCCGTGATCTGGCTGAGCACGCCGCAGATTTTCGGATGCTTGACGTACTTGAGCATGATGGGGCTGATGTAATGCGGCTGGTGGATGCACAAAATGTTGCGCAGCACCTCCGCGTCGGACATCGTGGCCGGCAGCGGCTTCAACGTCTGATTCGGGTAGCCGCCGCGCGCAATAAAGGCCGTGTCGCGCTTCAACTCATCCAACTCATCCGGCGTGACCAGGCCCTCCACGATCAAATACCCTTGTTCAACGAAAAAGCGCACCTGCTCTTCATTCAGCATCTTCGGGACTTCGATGCGATGCGCGGTGTCAATCCGGCCTTCCTTCACCTGTCCGTTCGTCGGCGTCGTTGCAGTTGCCGTTCCCATTTGCATTCCTCCATATGACAACACAGTTTTTCACAGAAAGCGAACGCCCTCTGTGATACCATGCAGCGCGCCGCCTCACCATAGCCGGCATGCGTCGAAAACTATCTGCAATTATCATCGGCGCGCTGAAAAATAATGGAACGCGCGATTCAAAACCTATCCAGAACCATCCGGCGCGCCGCCGCCAATGGCGTGTTCTTTGGCGAGGTGCAGTATCGGCCCGGCGGCGTGTGCGGGCCGCGCGTGCAAAGCGACTTTCAGATTGTGGTGATGGAACAGGGCGAGGCCGACGTCGAAATCGACGGAGAGACGTTGCTCATCCCGCCGCGCCATGTCGCTCTGATGCTGCCCGGCCGGCGCGAGTACTTTCGCTTCACGCCCGAGGCCGACACCCATCACACGTGGTGCGCAGTTCATCCCAGTCTGGTGTCGGATGAGTTGAGCCGGCGACTGGCGCGGCTGCCTGCATGTCAAATGCTGAGCGGCCGGCTGCGGGCGCTGATCGAAATGGGCCTGAACGCGCCGACCGCCGAGGTCTCCGCAGCAGCCGGCGTCATCGAGCATCTGGCGCTGGCGGTTCTATACCAGTATGCCTGCGATGCCGAAGCCGCCCATCGCGAGCGCGCGCAACCCGAAGCCTTGCGCGCAGCGCAGACATTCATCAGCGAGCATCTGGCCGAGCCGCTCACCCTGCGCGCCGTCGCTCAGGCGGCCTACATCACCCCGCCGCATCTGATCCGGCTGTTCCGGCAGCGCCTGGGCACAACGCCGGCGCGTTATTGGTGGCAACTACGGCTGGATCGCGGCGTTGAATTGCTGCGCGAGACCGGCCTGCCCATCGCCGAGATTGCCCAGCGCACCGGCTTTCGCAATCCCTTTCATTTCTCGCGCATGGTCAAGCAACGCTATCAGATGTCGCCGCGCGCGCTGCGCCAGCGCGCATGGAACACGACGTAGAGACGCGCTGCGGCGCGTCTCTACGCGGCGCGTCTCTACGCGGCGCGCCACCGGTCGATGGTGTCCTGGCGCAGCGGCATACCGAAGCCCGGCCCATCTGGCACATACATGAATCCATCCCGGATGGCCGGCTGCTGAACAGGCAGGTCGTACCACATCGGGTCGCGCTGATAGTTGGGGAAAATCTCCACATGCAGGCCGTTGGGCACAGCGGCGAGCAGATGCAGCGCGATCTGCGGCTCCTCGTGATGGGCCATGCTCACGCCGAAACTGTGCGCCATCGCGGCAATGCGCCGCCATTCGGTGACGCCGGCGGCAATGGTGACATCGACATTCAGAATGTCTACGGCGCCGCGCACGATCAGATCGCGGCAGCCGTGACGCGAGATCTCGCCCTGGCCGGCGTTCACCGGGATGCCAAGCGTTCGCACGCGGGCGTTGCCCTCGATCTGGTCATGCCAGCGCACCGGCTCTTCGAGCCAGGCCAGGTTGAGATCGCGGGCGCCGCGCGCAAACTGCATGGCTTCGGCGACCGTCCAGGCCTGATTAGCGTCGACGCACAAATGAAAGCGGGGACCGCCGGCTTTGCGCGCCACACGCGCTCGCTCGATGTCTTCTTCCACAGACAGATGGCCCACCTTCAACTTCATGCCGAAGATGGCGTGCTCTTTGTAGTGCTCGACTTCGCGCTCCAGGTCGGCCAGCGTCTTGCCTTGCATGACATAGCCGCCGATAGCCAGCACCGGCGCGCGGTCACGGTAGCCGCCCAACAGCTTGAACACCGGCTGATCGAGCGCCTTGCCCAGCGCGTCCCAACAGGCGTTGTCCACCGCCGCAATGGCCTGCGTCTCGACGCAATGCTTGGCCAGATCGAGCGTGTGAATGCCGCGATTGTTCAGATCGACGCGGGTCAGCCACATGCGCTCCCAGTGTTTCTCCACGTCGCGCACGTCTTCACCCGCCAGCAACGGGGCATAAATGTCATTGACGATGCGGCACACCTCCATCTGATATTGATCTTCATCGCCGCCGAAGGTTTCGCCAACGACGCCGTTGTCCAGCGTCACGCGGGTGACGATTGTATTGCGGCTGGTGATCTTATACGTGCCGCCCTGGAAAACGTCCTCAAGATGGCGCACAAGCGGTATGGCTTCGATTGATTGGATTCGCATAAATGACATCCGATAGTTGACAGGTTGCGCCTCGCGCGACGCCTCAGGGGCGCGCTCACGGCGCGGTTTGCTGGTCTTCGGGGCGCACCTTGAGCTTGAGGCCATCAACGCCGACCACGCGCACATGCCGGCCGGCCGCAACCGGCCCGCCTTCGCTCTCCGCCGTCCACAACTCGCCGGCCAGTTGCACCGTGCCGCGCGGATTCAGCGCCTGACGCACTTCGGCCACCTGGCCCACCAACGAGGCCACCGGCGCCACACCCACCGGCCGGCGCCGCGCCCGCAGAATCAGGAACACCAGGCTCAGGAAGGCGGACCCGATCACCGCTGACACCCCGATCACAAAAGGCACGGACACCTGGAAGTAGGGCAGA
Source organism: Thermoflexales bacterium (assembly GCA_034434575.1). Lineage (GTDB taxonomy): Bacteria > Chloroflexota > Anaerolineae > J036 > Brachytrichaceae > Roseilinea. The sequence continues at coordinate 1,334 of DAOTYS010000339.1, read as the reverse complement.
GAGCCGGGCGAGTTGAACAGCACCAGCACGCCAATGACCAGCGATATCACCGCGCCCACACTGAGAAATCCAAGCCCGGTCTGTAGATCGACCAAAAACAGGATTACGGCCAGGCCGATGAAGATCATCCCGAACCAGTTAACGGGCAACACGCCCAGGCCATAGAACGCCAGCGCCAGACAGATGACGCCAACCAGGCCGGGGAAGCCGATGCCGGGGCTGGACAATTCGGCCAGCACGGCCTGCACGCCGATGAACAACAACAGGAAGATGATGTTCGGATTGGTCAGCAGATTCAGCAGCGTTTCGACGAAGCTCATGTCCAGCGGCAGGACCGCCAGATCGCCGGTGCGCAGCGTCACCGGGCGCTCCTGCACCTTGACCGTGCGCCCATCGAGCTGGCCCAGCAGATCGGTGACATCGCCGGCGATGATGTCGATCAAGCCGGCCGCTTTGGCTTCTTCGGCTGTCGCCGCTTTGGCTTCTTCGATGGTGGCTTCGGCCAGCGCAATGGCTTCCGGGCCGCGCTCTGCGGCGAGCGTGCGCGCCTGCGCCTTCAGCACATTCTTGACTTTGGCTTCCATCGTCTCGCCGATGTCCTGCCCCTCGCCGCCCACCGGGCTGGCCGCGCCAATGGCCGTCTGTGGGGCCATGGCGTTGGCATGACCGGCCAGCGTGATGAGCGTGCCGGCGCTGCCGGCCACCGCGCCGCGCGGCGCAACATATACGATCACCGGCGTGCGGCTCTCCAAAATCGAGTTGATGATCTTGTCCATCAAATCGATCGCGCCGCCCGGCGTGTTCAGTTGCAGGATGATGACCTCGCTGCCTTGCAAGGCCGCCGTGTCGATGCCGCGCTGAATGTAGTTGGCCATCGCCGGCGTCAGCGGCCCTTCGGCCGTCAGGAGCAGCGCGTGCCGGCCAACACCACCATCCACCTGCGCCAGGCCGGCGCGCGGCAGCGACAGCGCAGCAATCAGGCTGAGCCACACGGCAAACATAATCGTCACAGATCTCATCCTTCTCATCGGACAGCCTTCTTATTCTTATCTATACCGGTTTCTCTGTCGCTCAGTATATCCGCCCGCTCTCCCTCTCTCCTGCTGCCCTGCCCTGCTGCACTGGACGGTGAGCCTTGTCGAAGCAGAGCCGGGCAGTGAGCTTGTCGAACTGCCCGTCGAAGCCAGAGCCGTTGCCTTCGACAGGCTCAGGCAACGGCCTTGTCGAAGCGGACTACACTACGCCCACAATTTGCGAGGACAAGAAACACACCTATGCCCGACTATGCCGTTTGGCTCAGCCATTGCTTGCGACGTTTCTATCCCGGCGCGCCG
>DAOTYS010000338.1:0-12554 GCA_034434575.1 Thermoflexales bacterium | reverse complement strand
CGCGCCGTCGATGTCCGGCTGCGACAAAATGTCTCTGGCGTTGGCGGGGGTGACGCTGCCGCCGTACTGGATGCGCATCTCGTCTGCGACGGCGCCGTATTTCTGGCGGAGCTGCGCGCGGATGAAGGCGATGCGGTTCTGCGCGTCGGCGGCGGTGGCGGCGCGGCCGGTGCCGATGGCCCAGATTGGCTCATAGGCAATCGTAATCCGCGGAGCGTCTCCGGCGCTCACGTTCACCAGGTCTTCGCGCAACTGGCGCTCCAGCACAGCCTCGGTCTGCCCGGCTTCGTTTTCGGCCAGCGTCTCGCCAATGCACAAGATGGGCCTGAGGCCGGCGGCCAGGACAGCCAGAACCTTCGCATTGACAAATGCGTCAGTCTCGCCGAACAACTGGCGGCGCTCGGAATGGCCGATGATGACATAGTCCGCCAGGCCGGCCAGCATGTTGACCGAGACTTCGCCGGTGAAGGCGCCCTTTGGTTCGGGATGCGCATTCTGCGCGCCCAGTTTGATGGACGAGCCGGCCAGCGCGGCCTTTGCCGCAGCCAGCGCCACAAACGGCGGGCATACCGCGACTTCGACAGCGTCGCCGGCGATGCTGTCGCCGGCCGGCAGCGCGCCGCGCAATTCCGCGATCAGCGCCTGGGTTTCAGAGATGGTCTTGTTCATCTTCCAGTTGCCGGCGATGAAAGGTGTTCTCATGTGTTAGCTCCGTGATGGATTTGCAGATGGCGCAGGCTTGTGCGCCGCGCGCCACTTGATTGTAGATGATAATCACGCTCGCCATGAATCAGAATGCTTTGTTGCTCGGCGTGGATAGCGGCGGCTCGAAGACGCTCGCCGTTCTGGCAGACGCGGCCGGGCGCGACATCGGCAGCGGGGCCGCCGGCGCGTCGAACTATCAGTACGTGGGCGAGGAACGCGCCTTGCAAGCCATCGACGAGGCAATCGGCCAGGCGTTTGTCCGGGCCGGGCTGGAGCGCAGGCCGGCGGACTTCGCCGGCTTTGGCTTCGGCGGCGCCGACACGCCGGAGGAGCTGGCCCGCATGAGCCGGTGGGTGGCGCAGTATCGCTGGGCGCGCGCGTTTGTGGTCGTCAACGATGGCATGTTGCCGATCTACGCCGCCTGCCCGGATGGGGAAGGCGTCGGCGTTGTGGCCGGCACCGGCGCGATTGTGTGGGCGGCCACGCGCGCGGGGCGCGTAACTCGCGCGTCGGGCTGGGGCTATCTGATGGGCGATGAGGGCGGAGGCTACTGGCTGGGCCATGAGACGCTGCGCCACATCGCGCGCGCGGAAGACGGGCGCGGCCCCCGCACGGCGCTGACGGCGCGCGTGCTGGAGCACTGGCAGTTGCCGGACATGCACGGGCTGATTCTGCGCATGTACAGCCGGCGCTGGGAACCATCGGAGATTGCGCCGCTGGCGCGCGTGCTTCTGGCGTGCGCCGAAGCGGGCGACGCGGTGGCGCTGTCGATCGCGCGCGCCGGCGCAGATGAGCTGGCGCTGGGCGCGGCGACCGCGATGCGCGGGGTGGGATTGAAGCCGCCGCTGGCGCTGGCCTGCACCGGCAGCCTGCTGGTCAAGAACGCCTTCTATCGCGCTCTGTTCGCCGAGGCTGTGGAACGACGCATCGGCCAGGTCGATTTGCGCGCGGTCGAGGCGCCGGTAACCGGCGCGGTCGCGGCAGCCCGATTGCTGCAAGCCGGCCTGCTGGCCCCCGGACACAGCCACTGGCAGGCCGTTGTCCTGGAACAACCCTGAACCCTCCCATGCGTTCAGACAACCTGCGGGAGGGTTGCTGAACGAGAAGACTACAATACGCCGCATGACCATTCAAACCTTGCAGGCAATCGGCGAACAGATTCGCGCCGACTTCGTCGCCAAGACCGCCGCGCGCGACGCGGCGGTCACCATTTCCCGCGAATTGATCCGCTATTGCGCGTTGTCGATCCGCGCCTCGCATCGAGATGAGTGGGATGAAGCGGGGCGGTTGCTGAGCGAGGCGCGCCGGATCGCCGGCGATCTGACAGGCAAAGTGCGGCCCTACCCCGAACTGTACTTCACCGGCTATACCCAGGACGCGCTGAAGGAACTGGCTGAAGCGCATATCACGCTGGCGCTGGCGCAGGGCCGGGACTTCCCGCGCCCGGAGGAGATCGGCGTCGAATACGCCGCCTATCTGAACGGACTGGCAGAGGCGGCCGGCGAGTTGCGCCGGCGCGCGCTGGACAAGATTCGCAGCGGGCACAATGCGGAGAGTGAACGCCTGCTGACAGCCATGGATGACATCTACGACCTGCTGGTCACCATGGACTTTCCCGACGCCATCACCGGCAACCTGCGCCGCAACACGGACATGGTGCGTGGCGTGCTCGAACGCACGCGCGGCGATGTCACCGTCAGTTTCCGCGAGGCGGAATTGAAGGCGGCTGTCGAATCTCTGCGCGAAAGCCTGCAAAAGGCCTGACCCTTTCCCCACCGGCGCAATCGCCCGCCCTCTGCTCGCGCTAATGCAGCGTTAACGCCCCGCTCCTACACTATATCTTTTGTTGTATCCTGATTCATGGAGTCCTGATTTGCGCATGCGCGCATGATGCACCATGTCTGCCATCTCCCAGTCCACTTCTGCCGCTACGCCTGCCCCGGCGGCTGCCGCCAATGGCGCAGCGGATTCGTTTTACAGTCAGCCCGTAGAGTCGGCAGCGCAACGTCTGGAAGCCCGTCTGGAAACCGGCCTGACGGAGCAGGAAGCGCGGCAACGTCTGGCCGTTTATGGACCCAACGAACTGCCGGCGGCGTCCAGAACGCCGCTGTGGCGATTGTTCCTCGACCAGTTCAAGGACTTTGTCGTGCTCCTGCTGATCGCGGCTTCGGTCGTGTCGGCGCTATTGGGCGACACGATCGAGGCGATCGCAATCATGGCCATCGTCGTTCTCAATGCGATCATCGGCCTCGTTCAGGAGCGCAAGGCCGATCAGGCGCTGGAGGCGCTGAAGAAGATGGCGGCGCCGGATGCCTTTGCGCTCCGGGACGGCAAGCGGGTCAAAGTGCCGGCGCGCGAGCTGACGCCGGGCGATATCGTGTTTCTGGAGGCCGGCAACTATGTGCCAGCGGACATCCGCCTGGCTGAATCGTTCAACTTGCAGATCAATGAATCGGCGCTGACCGGCGAAAGCGAGCCGGTGACAAAACGCGCCGATCGGGTGATTGAAGCCAGCGCCCCGATCGGCGACCGGCTGAACACGGCGTTCAGCAGCACCGTCGTGACCTACGGGCGCGGCAAGGGCATCGTCACCGCAACTGGCCAGCGCACCGAGATCGGCATGATCGCCAGGATGCTGGGCGAGATCGAAGAGGAAAGCACGCCGCTGCAGAAACGGCTGAATCAGCTTGGCAAGACGCTGAGCCTGATCGCGCTGACGTTGTGCGGCCTGGTGTTCGTGATCGAAGTGGCGCGCAACACCGACGTGGGATTGATCTTCAGCCAGGGCTTTGCCACTTATCTGGCCGCTTACTCGAAGGCGATCACCGACTTCTTCATTCTGGCGGTCAGCCTGGCGGTGGCAGCGGTGCCGGAAGGATTGGCGGCGGTGGTGACGATCAACCTGGCGCTGGGCATGCGCGAGATGGTGAAGCGCAACGCGCTGATTCGCCGGCTGTCCGCGGTCGAGACATTGGGCAGCGCGACGGTCATCTGCACGGACAAGACCGGCACCCTGACCCAAAACGCGATGAACGTGGCGCGCATCGTTGCCGGCGGACGCGAGTATGCGGTGACGGGCGAACGGTATGAGCCGAAGGGCGACATCCGGGAGATTGGCGCGCGCAGGACTTCGTCCGCAGAGGCCGGCCATGCGCCCGATTTGATGACGCTGTTGCGCGGAGCATTGTTGTGCAACGACGCCCTGCTGGAGGCCAGCGGCGCGCACGATGACCAGCCCACCTGGCGCATGGTGGGCGACCCGACCGAGGGCGCGCTGGTGGTTGCCGCAGCCAGGGCCGGCCTCTGGCGACACGACCTGGAGCAATTGCTGCCGCGCATCGCCGAAGCGCCCTTCGACGCCGACCGCAAGATGATGACAACGATTCACCGCGATCGCAACACCGGCGCGCTCGTGGCCTATACCAAAGGCGCGCCCGACATTGTGTTGTCGCGTTGCAGCCATTGGCTGGTGGAGGGCCAGGTCAAACCACTGACGGAGGCCGATCGCCGCGCGTGGCTGGAGAAAAACGCGGCGCTGGCATCGGAGGCGCTGCGGGTGCTGGCAGTCGCCACGCGAACCGTAAGCGAGGCGGAATTGAAACAGGCGCAGGACGCGGGCGGCGGGCCGGCGCTGGCAAACATCGCCGAGCGTGACATGACCTTTGCAGGTCTGCTGGGCATGATCGACCCGCCCCGGCCGGAGGTGATTCCGGCCATCCGCCAGGCCAAAGAAGCCGGCATCCGCACCATCATGATCACCGGCGACTATCCCGCGACGGCGCGAGCCATTGCGCGACAAATTGGCCTGCTGACGGACAACGAGCAACGCGCGAGCCGGAATTCAGATGTGGTGACGGGCGCAGAGCTTGAGGCCATGTCGGACGATGCGCTGCGCGAGACGGTGAAAACCACCAGCGTGTTTGCGCGCGTGGCGCCGGAGCACAAAGTGCGCATTGTCACGGCAGTGCGCAGCAACGGCCACGTGGCGGCCATGACCGGCGACGGAGTGAACGACGCGCCGGCGCTGAAGCGGGCCGACATCGGCGTGGCCATGGGCATCACCGGCACTGACGTGAGCAAAGAGACCGCCGACATGGTGCTGACCGATGACAACTACGCCAGCATCGTCAGGGCCGTGGAACAGGGGCGCATCATTTACTCCAACATCCGCAAGTTCGTGTTCTATCTGCTGGGGTGCAACGTGGCGGAGATTTTCATCATTCTGGGCGCGACGCTGGCCGGCCTGCGCAGCCCGCTGACGGCGATCCAGTTGTTGTGGCTGAACCTGATGACGGACGGCGCGCCGGCGCTGGCCCTGGGGCTGGAGAAGGGCGACCCCGATGTGATGAAGGTTCCGCCGCGCCCGGCCAAAGAGCCGATCATCAACCGGCGCATGACGCTGGGCATGGCGACCCAGACCGTCGCGCTGATGGGAGCCGTGCTGGGCATCTACGCCATCGCATTGCAGATTTTTCCTGCTCAGGCCGAGACCATGGCATTTGCGGCGCTGGCGTTCGCCGAATTGCTATTGGCGTACACGTCGCGCTCCGAGCGATACTCGGTTGTCCGCGTTGGGTTGTTCTCCAATCGCGCGATGCAGTGGGCCGTCCTGGCATCGATTGCCGGCCTGCTGGCAGTGATGTACATTCCGTTCTTCAACCCGGTGTTCGACACCGCGCCGCTGACCTTGCAGCAATGGGCGCTGTTGCTGCCGGCCATCTTTGCGCCGGCTCTTGTGGCCGAGATCACGAAAGCGGTGGCGCGGAAGAAGGGCTGGCGCTGAGGGCGTCGTGCGGGCCTGTCGCCGCCTGGCGCCGCGTCCGGTACAGAATCTCTTCCAGCAGCCGGCGGTTCTCGCGCACCCGATCGGCGATGACACCGGTGATGAGCAGCAGCAGGCCAATCGCCAGCGAGATCGAGCCGACGATGAGGGACTGGACATTGCCCGGCAGTTGCCAGCCCTGTTCGGCAAAGCGGAACAGCAGCCGCGCCAGCAGGCCGGCGCCGACCAGCAGGAACGGCGCAGCTAAGGCGCCAAACATCTTGATGGGTTCGTAGGCGATGTAGGTGCGCAGCAGGATCAATGCCTGCTGGCTGATGAAGTGCAGCGTGCCGCGGTGCAGGCGCGAGGGGCGCGGGGTGTGGCGCGCGGTGATCGGCACGCTGGCAACGGCCAATCCCAGTTTGCCAGACTGAATCAGCGTCTGCACGGTGTACGAGAACTGGCTGGTGACAAAGAGCCGCAGCGCCGCCTCGCGCGAGTAGGCGCGAAAGCCGGACACTGCGTCCGGGATGGAGATGCCCGACGCCTGCTGAACCGTCCAACTGCCCAGCTTCTGCAGCAGGCGTTTGGCCGGCGAGAAATGCTCCAGACCGCCCACCTGCCGGTCGCCGATCACCACATCAGCCTGCCTGCGCAGAATGGGCGCAATCAGGGCGGGGATGTCTTCGCCCCGATACTGGCCGTCGGCGTCGATGTTCACGATGATGTCTGCGCCGCGCTCCAGACAGACATCCAGTCCATCCTGGAACGAGCGCGCCAGACCTTTGTTGCCCGCATGCTGCACGATGAGATCGGCGCCGGCCCCGATCGCTTCCTCAACCGTGCGGTCGGTCGAGCCATCGTTGACGACAATCACGGACACTGATTGCAGGCCGGGGATGGCGCGCGGGATGGCGCGAATCACCTGGCCAATCGTCTGCTCTTCGTTCAGGGCGCATATCTGCACGAACAGCCTGGGCAGCCTGAGCGGGGGGGTAATCGGCGTTGCGTCCATAGCCGCCCACTATAATCGGCCTACGGCGAAATGCAACGATGAAGAACCCGCGCGCGTCACTGATTCAGTATCAGAAATCGAAATACCTCACCGGCAATCCCATTTCCCGCCGGCTGATTCGCGGTTTTTTTGAGTCATTGGCGTCGTGTGTCCGGCTGGCGGAGGCGGATTGCATCCGCGTCAGCCGGCCAGTGCGCACGGTGGTCGAATTCGGATGCGGCGAGGGAGTGTCGTCCGACGCGCTGCGCGGCATATTGCCCGAAGCGACAGTGATCGGGTTCGACATCCATGCGCCGTCGGTGGCAATCGCGGCGCAGTATTGCGCGGGGGCAGCCTTCGTGGCCGGCGATGTCACCCGCGCGCCCCTGTCCGGCCATTCGGCTGATCTGGTGGTGATGCTGGAAGTGCTGGAGCATTTGCCCGATCCCGAAGCAGCCCTGCGCGAGGCGGCGCGGGTGACGCGAGGATGGTGCGTTTTCAGCGTGCCGCACGAGCCAATCTGGCGCATCCTGAACATGGCGCGCGGGGCCTACTGGCGCGAGTGGGGCAACACACCGGGGCACATCAATCACTGGTCGCTCCGGGGGTGGATACCCTTTCTGGAGCAGCACTTCGACGTTGTCGAAATCAAGACGCCGCCGCCATGGCTGATGGCCGCGTGCCGGGCAAAGCGAAGGCAATCCGCGTGATCCAGACTGACTGATGGCCGCAATTCCCGCTTCGCAGATGACATACGCCGGTCGCGCTCCAATCCCACGCCGTGAGTGGATGTGGCATGTGGCCGCGCTGTTGATTCCGCTGGCTCTGGCGTGCATCCAGACGTATCCCGTTGTGGCCGAGATCACCACCCGGGCGCCGGGCTGGCCGGGTGACAATATCGCCTACATCTGGCTAATCCACTGGCTGAAACAGGCTGTGACGACAGGCGCGTCGCTTTTCTTCGACCCGTACTTCTATTACCCGCTGGGATATGACCTGTCTGCCATCGAATCGACGCTGGCCAACACCGCGCCGGCGCTGCCGGTGGCGCTGTTGGCTGGGCCGGTGGCGGCGTATAACATCGTGCTCCTGGCGTCGTTCGCGCTCACGTCCTACGGGGCGTTCTTGTGGGTGCGCGCGCTGACCGGCAACAACGTTGTCGCGCTCACATGCGGCGTAGCCAGCGCGTTCTTTCCCTTTCGCCTGGCGCACTTGCCCGGCCACCTGCCGCAGATGGCGACGCAGTGGATTCCACTGTGCTTCTATGCCGTCGAACGTTACACGCGCGCGCGACAGACGCGCTGGGCCGCCGGGGTGGGCGTCATGGTTGGGCTGAATGCCCTGTCGTCCTGGTACACACTGGTCTTTGTGGCGCTGGCGCTGCCGGTGTATGTTCTGTTGCGCGCGCCCCGCCTGTTGAGCCAGATTGTTCGAACATCGGCTGCCCGCCGCGATCTGGCCATTGCTGTAGTGGTAATCGCCGCGCTGCTTGCGCCGGCGGCAGGACCGTATCTGCGCGCTCAAGGGAGCGACGATCGCGCCCGATCAGCGGCTGAGATCGTGCGCGGGTCGATCAGCCCGCTGGAGTTCGTGACGCTCAGCGTTCGGCATCCGCTGTGGGGCGAATGGGCTGCCGCGCATTTGCCGATTGCCGAAAAGCAGAATATCGTGGAGCGCGTGGTGATGCCCGGCTACCCGATGCTGGCGGCTGCCGGCGCCGGTGTGTTGCTCTCGCGGCGACGGCGCGTAGTTCGGGCGTTGTGCGGTGTGGCGTGCGTGGGGATCTTTGGAGCAATGGGGCCGGTGTTGGTGGATCACACCGGGCGTCCGGTTCAGATCGCCGTGCCGGCCTCGACGATGAACTGGTTGGAGCAGGCCGGCGTGCTGGACGCGGCCGGACAATGGTTCGGGCCGGAGGTGGCAGCCGGCATGAGGGCCGGGCAAGGGGTGATTGTGCCGCTGCCGTATGCGCTCATCCATCGACTGCCGGTGATCGCATCGATGCGCGCGGTAGGGCGGTTTGCCATTCTGATGAACTTTGCGGTGTGCGGGCTGGCTGCGCTGGGCGCGGACGCGCTGATTCGGCAGCTGTCTGCGCGAACGGGCGAATCGCGGCGCATGCGGCAGTGGCTGGCTGTGCTCGTGTTGTGCGCCGGCGGGCTGGTCGTGTTTGAATACTGGCAAAAGCCATATCAAGCCGTGCGCCTGACGGCGCGCGCAGTTGATGTGTGGCTCGCCGGGCAGCCGTTTGGGGCCGTGCTGGAATTGCCGCTCGATCCATTTACCCAGCGTCTGAGCGTCTATGCGCGCATCGAACACGGACAACCGCTGGCGCTCGGGCTGCGTGGTTCGTTTCCGCCGCCGGTGGATGGAGAGCGGCAGGCAATCGTCGAGCGAATGCCCGCGCCGGAGGCGGCGCAGGCATTGTGCGCATGGAGGGCGCGGTATGTGGTGTTAAACACGCGCCGGATGATCGAGGAGGAGCGAACACGCTGGACCGAGGCGATGGAGGCTATGCCGGTGGCGCAGGATCTGGGCGAGGTGCAGGGGGTTCGCGTGTATGTCCTGGATGGATGTCAGGGAGTCGGGACGTCGCGTTGAGTCGCGGTCGAGTGTGCAGCAGTGGATACAGCAGGCGCTTTGGCCGACTGCAAATAGCCATACTTGCGCAATAAGGGAAAAGTCATAGCGGTTGCCACCAGGGCATCTAGCCGGCCCAGCTTGCGCCGCCACTCACTGTCGAGCGAAAGTTTGACTCGACCGGTCTGAAAGCGGTTGGCATTGCCGGCGATGATATGATGACTGCGAATGTGGAGCACTTCGTCGCCGATCAAAGGTGGCACGGCGTCCGGCTCGCCGACGTGGGTGAGGATGGTTTGAAAGGTGCGGCGAGGCTGCGCTATGAAGTCTTCGTAGCGGATCAAGCAAAAATGTGTTGCATCACGCTCCCACAAAAAGTCGGCCAGACTATTCAGAATGGCCCACGCCGCCGCGCTGCGCGGCGCGGTGTGGCGCTCCATATAGCGTGTGCCTTTAGCGGTAGGGTATGACTTGATCCGCTGCCACGAATAGACGACGGCGCGAGCATCACGCACCAGGTGGACGACGCGCACATCCAGAGACGGCGCCAGGCGGAGCAGGTAGGAATAGGTTGGATATTTGGACGTGTCCACGATAACGTTGCAGCCGGTATGCTGTTGGATCGAGTGATACAGTCGTTCAGTAAGCGCAACGTAATCCCGCACAGCGCCCGGCAGATGGTCGAGCGATTTCGCGCTGAGCAGCCGGGGCAACCCATGCAGGCGCACCACGCTGTTGCGCGCCCTGCGAATGCGCTGCGCAGTCTCCGCATCGTAATGGCCGATGGTAGTGGCGAAGATGCCCGACCAGTGCGGGCAGTCCAGGATCGGCCTGCCGCAACTGCAATGCTCGTCCAGCAGCCAGTCTTTGTCCCAGATGCGCTGCAGTTCGCCTGCGCAGAAAATCCCGTCAATCTGCCCCAGAGCCGTGCCCAGGATGGTGCTGCCGCTGCGGGAACTGCCGGTAATACACAAAACTCGAATGCGATTGCTCATAGGGTTCTCTTTGGGTGATGTGCGCGACATTGGCGCTGAAGGTCTAAAGGTCAGGATGATCCGGCCGCAGGCCGCTGGGTGCAGGGGCGCGACGGAATTTGAAACAGGCGGATTTTATCATCAGCGCCGGCAGGCAGCCCATTCACGCATTCATGCGCAGGAGCGCAGGGCCATCGCATTAGGAAGCGGCAAGTTGAGGGTTTGGCCATGTTTTCCAGCCGATTCAGCCTATGCTCCAGAAGCGGAAACTTTTCGTTCGTTGTAAAGCCGTTTGAGTGCAAAACGCCTTGCCTTTCCGCTGGAGGCGCGGGGTTCGATGATTTTCTAATGCGATTGCCCTTCGCCCAATCGTGAATGCGCCCATCAAGAGGCGCGTTCGGCTAGAATAGGCGAATCGATATACTTGCTGTGTTTCTGCCTCTGAATGGTTGCTGTCTAGCGCGCGGCGCCAAGAACTGCTGCCAGTAACCGCAGGCGATATCTCCTGAATCCTGCTTACGATGAAGCGAGCACCATCATTCTGGCAGTCCCAGGGAAGTCGATGGCGCAACGACATGCTTTGGCACGTCTGCGCGCTGATAACGCCTTTTCTTCTGGCTGCCTGGTTGACTTATCCTGTCATCGCAGAGTTTAACAGCAGGGTGGTGGGGACCGCTGGCGACAACATTGCCTATCTGTGGGTCATCCAAAAGCTGGCCCAGGCAGTGGCGCAAGGGAAAGATTTTTTCTTCGAGCCGCAGCACTACTACCCTGCTGGCTACGATGTGACAGCGATCGAATCCATCTTTGCCAGCGCGTTGATGGCGCTTCCAGTGACGCTTGTCAGCGGATCGGTGGCAGGCTATAACCTTGTCGTCTTTTCGTCCTTCGTCCTTACGTCGTATGGCACATTTTTGTGGACGCGGACCATGACACGGTCGAATCTGGTTGCGTTGCTTGCCGGCCTGGCCAGTGCCTTCTTTCCATACCGGCTGATCTATCTGCACGGCCAGATTCCACAGGTCGCCACCCAGTGGATACCGCTCTGCTTGTGGGCTGTCGAACGATATATGCGGTCTGAGCAGTTGAGGTGGGCCGTTGGGATCGGGGTGTTTGCCGGACTGTGCGCGCTGTCTTCGTGGTACACGATGGTGTTTATGCTCATCGCGCTGCCTTTGTATGTGCTGTTTCGTGGATCGCGCCGCAACTCGCTGCTGAGGCGCTGTCGCCAGTGGGGACACCTGACCTTTGCGGCGATCATCGCCGGCACGATGACCCTGCCGGTGGCGTTGCCCTACTTCCGCGCCGGGCAATCTGCCGCGAGACAGCATCCGCTGTGGCAGGTCAGGTACTGGTCAATCAACCCGGCGCAGTTTTTTGCGCAGAGCGCGTATCATCCACTATGGGGCGTCGCCGTCCGGTCGTGGCCGACAACGCTCATGACCGAGCGCCCGCCTTCGCGTCCGCCGGCTATGCTCGGTTGGGTCATGGCAGCCGCAGCAACTGCCGGACTGCTTTTTGCCCGCCGGAGACGATTCGTGCGGACGCTTGGTGTTCTGGGTCTGGCGGGGGTGATTGGCGCAGCGGGGCCGGTGCTGGTTGACTACAAAGGCGGCGCAGTCACTGTGCCGGCGTCTCCATTTGTCATGCAGGCGCTTGAATCGGCCGGCCTGTTGCGTGTTGTGTCCGACTGGTTTGGGCCAGAACTGGCGGCGCGCATGCAGAGCGAGCAGTCGCTGATCGTGCCGCTCCCTTACGCCCTGATCTACCGCTTGCCGCCGTTTAGTTTCATTCGCTTTTCGTCGCGCTACATCATCCTGGCCCATTTTGCGCTGTGCGGACTGGCAGCGCTCGGGACAGATGCGGTGTTGCGCGCGGCGATCGGTCGCCGGAAGTCCAGTCCGGGCCGAGTGCGGCTCTATCGCGCGTTGGCGATCGTGGCAGTGCTGCTGGTGTGGACGGCTGTTCTGGTTGAGTTCTGGCGCAAGCCCTATCCGACTGTGTCTCTGCGCGTTCGCCCAGTGGATGGGTGGCTGGCCGACCAGCCGCCGGGTGTGGTGGTCGAGTTGCCCTTGACCCGCCAGGCTCAGCGCTTCAGCGTGTACGCCCAACTGAACCACCATCACCCGCTGGCGCTGGGAATCGGCGGATCATTTCCGCCGCCAATTCACGCCGAGCGATTCGCTGTGTTGAAGAAGCTTCCTGATCCGCAAGCAGCTCAGGCATTGTGCGCGTGGGGAACGCGATACGTGCTAGTCGATCTGGATGCCGCGCCGGCTGGCGAGGGTGATCGATGGGCGGCGGCGATGGCCGCGTTACCCATGCCTTATGAGACAGCCTTGTTCGAGTCGACGCGAGTCTACATTCTGACAGACTGTTCGGAGACGCGGCCTGTCACAGGGCAATAACCGGCGCTCAGAAGGCAAGCCCACACACGAAAGCTCATGACAGAACAACACATCAGTCGAGTTCGCAGGCGACTCTTGCTCAGGGCAATGACGTTGGGGGCAGGCAGCGTCGCAATAGGCTCGGCTTGCCG
>DAOTYS010000337.1:0-28245 GCA_034434575.1 Thermoflexales bacterium | reverse complement strand
TGAGCGTGTGTTCAGGCGCAATCTGGGCATACTTCCACATGGCGTAAAAGTTGAACTGCGGATAGCTCCACGTCCAGCCGTTGCCGGGCGAAGTCCGTTTGTCCATCTGGGCCATGGCGGCCTGCACTTCGGGCGGGAGTTGCACACTGTCACGCGGCGCGCCAGCAACCCAGCCGACGCGCGAGTACATGACTGGATTGAAGTAGGCGGTGAAGTAGGCTTGCAGGTAAGCTTTCACCTGAACTTGCAGGTCAGCCGGCAGATGCGGGTAGGCGATGGAGAGGGTGTGCAGCGTCTCGCCGGGGTTGTTGAAATAATCGGCCAGCTCGCGGAAGACGTTGAACTGGCCGGCGTTGTAATAGCCGGGCTTCAGGAACACGGTTGGCGTTTGAACGATGCGCGCCACCTGATCGGCCAGGCGCGATTTGAGGTCGGCGACGGTTGGGGTGGCGATTGTGTCGGTGGCCGGGACGATGGGCAGGAGTGGAAGCTGCCCCGGCCCGTTGCCGCGCCCGAAGGCGATGACGGCGTTGCTGCGGTGAATGTACAGCCGGCCGCGATAGGGGACGATCGGGTTCTGCGCCCCGTGGCTGTCGTAAATCCCGTTCGGTCCGCCATAGTTCATCTGAAACCGATCCGGGTCATTTGTGCCATTGGGACTCCACCACATCACATCGTAGCCGGGCGCTTGTTGAAAAAGCGGCTGGCTGTAGCTCCACACGACGCCGTTTTGGTTGGGCGATTTGATGCTGAACCAATCGCCCGCCCGGTCAACGGCAATGCTGCGATAGATGACATTCCCGCCGCCGGAGATGGACTGCGGCTCGTCGATGGCGCCCTGGCCGCGCATCAGCTTCATCTGCGTTGGCGCGTTGATGTTCCAGCCCATTACCCGGCCCTGTGAGATGAACCGCTTTTCGTAGATGTTGCCCACGTACAACAGACCATCCGGGCCGTAGATGGGCGGGTAACGATTGCCCGATTGGGTGCCCCAGTAGGCAACCGGAATGTATTCGCGGTAGCCATCGCCGTCGGAATCAAAGGTGTGCTCGCTGCCAGTGCTGGCATTCAGCGCGATGAGCGAGCGGCGCCACGGCTTGTGCAGGTTGGGGTGCGGGTTAGGATTGTTCTCGAAGTACTGGGCGATTCTGGAAACGTCGATGACCGGAAAACCATTGGCCCACGCCTGTCCGCTTGTCACCTGTCCGATGAGGGCGCCGTCTGGCGCGCCCGGGAAGAGGTCGTCGCGGTCCATATAGAGCGATTGTTGGTACTCCTCTCCGGCGCTGCTCGTGACGTTGAGCGTGCCCGGCGACAGCGCGGTGCGATAGCCGGGCGCGGCAGAGAAGATAACCTTGTCGCCGGCAACGACCGGCCAGTAGGTGCTATAGCCGTCACCGGGCAGCCGGCCCGACTTCCACACCAGCGATCCGTTGGCGGCGCGCAAGGCATAGGCGTGATTGTCGGCGGCGGCGAAATAGATAATGCCGTTGTGATAGGCCGCAGATAGATAAATCGGCGAGCCGATCGTGTGCTGCCACACCAGGCGCCCCTGATCGGGAGTGCCATGCGCGCCGATGGCATACATTACCCCATCACGATTGCCCAGGATGACTTTGTTCTCGACAACCAGCGGGTTGGCGCTGTAGCCGGCTTTGGCGCCGTCGAAGGTCCACAGTCGAGCGCCGGTTCGCATGTCGATCGCGTGCAGCCTGCGGTCGTATCCGCCCACGTAGACTACGCCCCGGTTCACCGTGGGCGATGCGCCCAGCGGCAATTCAGTGTCATAGCGCCACAGCAGACTGCCGTTCTCGGCGTTGAGCGCGATAAGACCGCGCGCGGTGGCGATGAAGAGCCGGCCATTGCTGGCGATCACCTGAACGTTCTGCGGAATGTACGCCTCGATGGGCCGGTACCAGTCCACGCGCAGTGTGCCGGTGACTTCCTCCGGCGTCCACGAGGTGCGCGCCGGATTGGCGGCGGTCATGGGCCACCCATCTTCCGGCGGCGGCGGCGGGGTAAACGTGGCAGGCAGATACAAGAGGTGTGATCCGCCGTTCTGCGCGAGGCCGGCTTTTGCTGGCGAACCATGCTGGATGTTCGTCGCAAGCGACACGAGTGGATTGCTGGCTAAGAGTGTCACAACCAGCGCGAGCGTAATCGCGCCTGCAAGCGCCCGCCGCCGGGTGCGGGACGCAGCGCGCGGTGTGAGTCTCCAGGACCGTTGACGTTGACAGGACAGGCTCGTCGTGCTCATGCTCTTCTCTGATCGAATTGTGCAAGCGGCAACGTCACGCGGGCGCTTGCACATTGGTCAGGGTATGGCCGAGGTGTCACTCTGTGAATCGGGAAATGCCTGAAAAGGTGTGCTTCGTGACCCGAAATTGCCGCAACATGCTCGGCCGTATGCCTGTTGAATTGGCGGAACTATACTTGTTCGTCATGGCCGAGGTTCAGTTGCCACCCCAGCCGGCCACGCGCGCCAGGGTCCACCAGTAGGCTTTGGCCACACGAATGGCGAGTTCCGGGTTGGGGTGGGGATTGCTGCCGTAGACCGGCGCGCACTTCGTCTCGCAGGTGGTGAAACACGGATTGCCGGCTGGGTCATGAGACTCGATGTCGGCGATGTCAACCAGCGGCTTTTTGTGGGCGCGGGCATAAGCGCGCACCTGGTTGTTGTA
This sequence comes from Thermoflexales bacterium, assembly GCA_034434575.1. Classification (GTDB taxonomy): domain Bacteria; phylum Chloroflexota; class Anaerolineae; order J036; family Brachytrichaceae; genus Roseilinea. The sequence goes on along the minus strand of DAOTYS010000337.1, from coordinate 25,564 downwards.
GTTTTGCAGCATTTCGCACGTGCCCGGCTGCTGGCTGCTCCAGTCGTTGCGAATCGGCTGCGTCCACCAGATGAATTTCTTGTTCGGGTAGGCTTGCTCCAGACTTAACATGCGATCGCGGTAGTAGGCAAAGTCCAGGCCGAACCAGTCCTGATAGCACAGCTTCATGCCAAACACATCATAGCTGGCAATTCGCGCTGACGCCGCCTGACCGAAGTAATCGACCTTGGCCTTGAAGGTCTTGTCCATTGAGTCCGGCCACCACTCGAAGATCCAGTTGCGCCGGTCATAGTAGTAATCCGGGTAAGGAGATCCATCCCGAGTGCCGTCGAGGTAATTGAGGCCCTGGCTGCTGACGGCATTGCCGGTGGAAGCGTGAAGCTGCAACACGCGCAGAGCAGACGCAGCCTGCACAGCCGAAGCGGGAATCTGGTCGAAACGATCGACGACGGTGTGATCGGCGGTTGTTGCGCCGCCTGAAGACGCCGGCGCCGAGAGAACTGCTGGCAGGAATGTGAAATGGGTGTCTGAAGTTGAGGCAAGGGTACGGGCCACGGACTGGCCGGCTGAAGTGACCGCAGCCGTGAACGACACGACCCCGGCAATCAACATGCTGAGACTGGCGGCGCGGATTCTTCGCAAATGCATCAGTACATCCCTCATCATTAGTGGATTGGATTGGGTTGGATCAGGCAGCCGCTTGAAATCAAGAGGCGAAATCGGCTTCACGACCTCACGGCGTCTGGCGCGCGAGATGGCCTGGCAACCCGTCATACGGGCGCCAGGAATCGTGTCTTGGGAGTCGGACTTTCAGTGCTTTCGGCGTTCTTGCAGGCGAGCCAAACGGCCACCGTGTCGGGCGTGAAATTCAGGGGGTGTGTCCGATTGATTGCCTCCTCGTGGTAGCCTGAGCTGTGTGTCTAGGATTCTGAAAGTCCGTTCTTGCTTGAGCCGTAGGGCTGCATAAGCAGGTTTCACTCAGATTGCTTAGGCCGGCCCGACTCGTGCGTCAGGGTAACAGGAACGTCTGGCGCTGTCAAGCACTTTATGGTAATAAAACACCTGAAGAATGTCATACCTATTTCCAGTTACGCGAATCAGAGTAAGCGAATAGGCTTACTCAATGTCATAACGGGAATCTTGTATTGCGTTTCCGCTGAGGGTATTCTTGTCCTGTGACAGGTGATGCGCCGTGATGTATGGGCACGCCCCCAAGACTTCCTGTGTTTTATCAGTCACACCATGAACGTGAAGCTTTCGGGGTTGTTCTTGAAGATGCAAGCAGCCGGTGCTTTGGCGCTGGCTTTGTTGCTGAGCACGGCGCTTCAGCCTGTTTCGGCTCAATCCGAGCCGGTCTGGACGCCACAAGAGCAGATTCCGTTCTATACAGACGAGTGGCCGCCCTTGATGATCGCCGATCGCGACCGAACGGTGCATGCCTTTAATGTGGAATCGTCGGAAGGAACGAACAAAGTGATCTATTACCGCCAGTGGTCGCTTTCACAGGGCTGGTCCAAGCCGTCTGATATTTTGATCATCGATCGCGCCGCAACACGTCGTCCGCTGTTGGGCGCGGTGGCGGATGGGGCGGGCCGGTTTCACCTGGTCTATTACCTGGACGAGGCAGCCGGCGGACTCATCATGCACACGGCTGCGCCGATGGTTCAAGCGAACCGGGCGCCGGCCTGGTCCCCTGCGCGACCGATCGTCCAGGATGCAGACGCGGTGGCTTCAGCCGCGCTGCTGAGCGATGGCCTGGGCCGGCTGGTGCTGGTCTACAGCGGGCAAGCCCTCGGGGCAGGCGTGTATTCCACATATTCCACAGACGGTGGGCTGACGTGGTCCAGCCCCGTGGCGGTCTTCCTCGCCTTCGGGCCGAATCGCTCACCGTATGCGATTCGCCTGGCGACAGGTGAAGCGGGGCGCATTCACGCAGTCTGGAGCGTGGTCAATGAGCGCGGCGTGGGCGACTATGTGTTCTATGCCCACTCAGAGCCGGATTTGTCTGCCTGGAGCAAGCCGGTGCAGTTGGCTGCCCGTGAGGGGGATGACTATTCAGCAAACTGGCCGGCCATTGCAGCCTTTCGTGACGATCTGATCGTGGTCTACCAGGACAGCTTCCCAGCCACTTTGTGGACGACCCGCTCGCGCGATGGCGGCCTGACCTGGAGCGCGCCGGTGCGGCCCTTTCCGCATGTCGGCGAAGCCGAGACGCCAGCCTTGCTGGTGGATGGCGCCGGCGTATTGCATATGCTGCACGGCGCGCGCATCGGCAACCCGGCAGTGTATGGCATGTGGCACAGCGTCTGGCTGGGCGATCGTTGGGCAGACTTCAAACCCGTCATCTCCTGGCAGGGGAATGAGATCACCTATCGCGGCCGGGTCGTGCCATTCGGTCCCAGTGCGCCCCAGGCCGTGATCAGCCAGGGCAATGTCTTGCTGGCGGCCTGGCGGCATGATGTGCGCGAGTCCACGCCGGCCACGTACTCCTATGCTGTGCTGGCGGCGCCGGAGCTTCCTGTGCAGACGCCGCCGGCCCCTGCGCCCACGCCCACTCCCGCCACTCTTGATGCCGTGGCGACAGCCGCTGCGCCCACGCGCACGCCGATCCCAGACTTGACATCAGAGACCAGCGACGACGTGTTGTCATCGCCGGCTTTGCCGCTGGTTGCCGGACTGGCGCCGGTTCTGGCGGTGGTCGCCATCGTCTTTGTCGCGCGACTGGCGCGCAAACCCCGGCGCTGAAGCCGGCCGGACTCGCGCTACCGAAACACCTTGAAGTCAGAGGCTTGAACTGAGAATGCCACCCCTTGTCTTTCGCGCGTTGTATGACTACCGCGACCTGCTGTTCGCCTGGACAGGTCGTATTGTGCGCGCGCGCTATCAGCAATCGATTCTGGGCGGGCTGTGGGCGATTGTTCAGCCGGCGGCCACAGTGGCTATCTTCACTGTGTTGTTCACCCGCTTTCTGCGCGTGGACACCGGCGGGACTCCGTACATCCTCTTCTCCTATGCAGCCATGGTCCCCTGGACGTTGTTCTCAGCTTCCATCACCGACATGGTCGAATCGCTGGTGACCAACATGAATCTGGTCACCAAGATTTACTTTCCGCGCGATATTCTGGTCCTTGCGGCCCTGCTGGCCCGCCTGGTCGATTTTGCCATTGCTTTTAGCATCCTGATTGTCCTGCTGGCGCTGTATCAGGTTGCGGTGAATCCGCCCGCTCTGCTGTTGTTGCCGGCGCTGCTGGCGGTCCAGTTGGCGCTTGCGCTGGGCATCGGTTTGATCGGCGCGGCGGTCAATGTGTTCTACCGCGACGTCAAACACCTGGTCGCTCTGGGCCTTCAAATCTGGTTGTATGCCACGCCGATCATCTATCCCGCCACGCTGGTGCCGGAGCATCTGCGCGGGGTGTATTTTCTGAACCCTATGGCCGGCGTCATACAAGGCTATCGCGCCGTGCTGTTGGGCGGCGACCTTCACGCGCCATATCTTGTCGTGTCGGTCGTGGCCGCCGCGCTGGTGTTAGGATTCGGGTTCTGGTTCTTCAAGCGCATGGAGCACCAGTTTGCGGATGTCGTGTAGGGCCGGCGGCCTGACTCTCCAGAACAGAACCATGAGCGACGCTGTCCATTTCGACCACGTCTCAAAACGTTACCGCATCGGCCGGCCGCCGCTGAGCCTCAAGACCCTCCTGGGCGGCTTCAAGCGCCGGGCCGAAGCGCAGGAGCGTTACCACTGGGCTTTGCGCGACGTGGACTTCGCGCTGCAGCCCGGCCAGTCGCTTGGCATTATCGGGCCGAACGGCGCCGGCAAGACCACGATTCTCAAGCTGTTGTCGAAGGTGACGCATCCCACCAGCGGCCGCGTCGTCGTGAATGGGCGCTACTCTTCGTTGATCGAGTTAGGCGCCGGCTTTCATCCCGACCTGACCGGCCGCGAAAACGTCTATCTCAACGGCATCATCCTCGGCATGCGGCGCGCCGAGATCGCCCGGCGATTCGATGACATCGTGCAGTTCGCCGGCATCGGCCAGTACCTCGACACGCCTGTCAAGCGCTATTCGTCCGGCATGTACGCGCGGCTGGGTTTTGCCGTGGCCGCCCACGTTGACCCGGAGGTGCTGATCGTTGACGAAGTGCTGGCGGTTGGCGACATGGCCTTTCGCCGCAAGTGCTACGATCGCATGGCGCAGATGATCAAGAACGGCACGACGCTGGTGCTCGTCACCCACGACTTCAGCGCCGTGCAGCGCGTCACGCCGCGCTGCCTGGTCATGTATCGCGGGCAGATCGCCTTCGACGGCCCGGCGCCCGACGCGACGGCCGAGTATTCCAACATTCTGCGCAAGGCAGCGCAAACCCGTTCGGACGTGCCGGAAAACGGCACCTTGTCACAGATGGTGATGACCCATGCTGCAGTGATTGAAGGTGTGAAGCTGCTGCGAGAGGATGGGACGCAGGCTTTCACCTTTGCCGTCGGCGAGACAGTCCATGTGCGCGTGCAGCTTCGCTTTCATGAAGCTGCGCCGGCGCCTGTCTTCGCCTGCTCGCTGCGCCAGCCCGACGGCCAGACTGTCTACGACTACACAACGGGCTGGGCCGGCGTGGCAACTCCGACATTCGAGCCGGATAGCGTGGCTGAGGTCGAATTCACGCTCAAGCTGAATCTGGTGAGCGGCACCTATCAACTGGGCGTCGATCTGGCCTATGCCGACCTGTCCTGCTACTACGATCGCATGGTGCGGGCCGTGGATTTTGTGGTGGTGGGCCGCGACGGGGCGCGCGGGGTGGCCGACCTCGGGGCGCGATTCGGCGTGGTGCATACTGCCCCTGCGCAATCGGCGCCGCAGCGCGTTGGCGTGACAACGACGATCCCCTCTCTAGAGATCAGTTCATGAAAGTTTCTGTTGTCATCCCGTGTTACAACGAAATCAAGACCATCGACGCCATCCTGCGCAAGGTCATGGCTGCCTGTGAGTCCATGGACTACGAGGTTATCGTCGTCGATGACGGCTCATCAGATGCAACCCGCGACTTGTCGTATTACGGGCGCGCCTACGAACAGGGCAAGAAGATCGGCTGGAAAGATGGTGTGCGCGCCATCGTCGTGATCTTGAAGCACGGGCTTTTTCGCCGGCCCAGGCCGAGGATGTCTTCAGTGTCACGCCCGGCCCGTGTTGAGGCCTCTCGATAAGCTGGAGGGTGGCCGGGCAGGCCCGGCGGCCTGTCGCACACAGGATTCGTTTAGCCGGGCAGGCCCGGCGGCCTGTGGCACACAGGATTCGTTTGGCTGGGCAGGCCCGGTGGCCTGTGGCACACAGGATTCGTTTGGCTGGGCAGGCCCGGCGGCCTGCCCTACATAGGCCTGCTCTACATATCCAACCATGCCTGCGGTCAGCGTCATCATCCCTGCGTACAACCAGGGGCACTATCTCGGCGCGGCTGTGCGAAGTGTGCTCAGCCAGACCTGGCCCGACTACGAAGCCATCATCGTAGACGACGGCTCGACAGACAACACGCCCGAGGTTGCTGGCGCGTTCACCGACCCGCGCATTCGCTACATCCGTCAGGAGAATCGCGGGCTGTCGGGCGCGCGCAACACCGGCATACGTCACGCGAGCGGCGAACTGATCAGCTTTCTCGATTCGGATGATTTGTTTCTGCCGGAGAAGCTGACGCTGCTGATCGAGGCCTTGCGCGCGCGGCCCGATCTGGGCATGGCAGCCGGCCAGGCCATCATCATCGACGAGCACGGCCGGCCGACCGGCAGATCGTTCACGGCCCCGCTCCCGGAGGACGGCGCCCAACTGCTGATCTGGAACCCGCTGCACGTGGGCAGCGTGCTGGCGCGCCGCGAGTGGATCGACCGCGCCGGCCTGTTCGATGAGACCTTGCGCTCTTACGAGGACTGGGACATGTGGCTGCGGCTGGCGCGCGCCGGCTGCCGCTTTGGCTGGGTCGATCGGCCGGTGTCGCTGTATCGTTTCCATCGCGGCCAGATGACGCGCAACGGCGAGCAGATGACGCGAGCCACCTTCGCGGTGCTTGACAAGGTGTTCGGCGATCCGGCCCTTCCTGCCAGTTGGGCCGCGCTGCGCGATCGCGCCTACGCGCACGCCCATTTGCGCGCCGCCGCGCAAGCCTATCAGGCCCGCGCTTTCGACCGCGCTCGATCGGCCATGGACGAGGCAATCCGCCTGGACCCGCAACTGGCAGCCGATGACGCCAATCAGATCGCCCGGCGCATTGCGGCGTGGGCCGAAGATCCGCGAACGCCCGATTCCCTGGCTTACCTCGAAGCCGTATATGCGCATTTGCCCGATAGCCTGGACGCGCTGCGACGCCGGGGCAGGACAGTTCTCGCTCAGGCGGCGGTGCAGTACGCCTTCGAGTCCTTTGAGCGCGGTGATCCGGCGCAGGCGCGCGCTTTGCTGTTGCGCGGCTTGCGCCACCAGCCGGTGTGGCTGACCAATCGGGGCGCGTGGTCGATTCTGATGCGCTCTCTGCTGTCTCGCGGGCCAGGCTGACTGCTCGGGAACAGTGATGCAAACTGTAGAAAGGTGAACACGCTATGCCGGGTTTGATTGGCTATGTCGGCGACGCGCATGCCGGCGAGCCGGCTGCATACCTCGCGGCAATGGGTCGCGCGTTGCAGGATGAGCGATCGCATGCTGTCGAGACACACGCTGAAGCCGGCTTTGGGCTGGGTCGGGTCAGCCTCGGCCTGCTCAATCCTCAGCCTCAGCCGATTTGGAATGCGGAGCGCACGCGCTGCATCGTCATGGAAGGCGAGGTCTATGACTACGACGATGTGGCGCGTCGATTGCCCGGCCCCGCGCCGGCCAATGACCCGGAGTTCCTGCTGCGCCTGTACGAGGCGCGCGGTGAGGATTTTGCCTGCGAGCTGAACGGCGCGTTTGCGGCGGCTATCTGGGACAGCCCGGCGCGCAAGCTGGTCGTGGTCAACGATCGCATCGGACTTGTGCCCGTGTACTATGCCCGTCGCGGAGACGGCCTGATCTTCGGCGGGGGCGTGCGGGCGTTGCTGGCCGATCCGGCTGTGTCGCGGCAGATCGATCCGGTCGCCATCGGCCAGTTCCTGACCTTCCAGCACCCGCTGGGCGATCGGACTTTTCTGGCCGATGTGCGCCTGTTGCCGGGATCGTCAGTCCTCACCTTTCAGAATGGCCGGCTGAGTGTGCGTCGCTACTGGGACTTGCGCTATGCCGAGCGTCATGCTTTCCGCAGCGAAGCGGACTATGTGGAGGAATTGCTTCACCTGCTGCGACAGGCTGTGAAGCGACAAGCGCGCGACAGCCTGCCCACCGGCGTGCTCCTGAGCGGCGGCCTCGACTCGCGCGTGCTCCTGGCATTCTTGAGCGACGCCATCAAAGACAAGCTGTTTTCGTTCACGTGGGGCGTGCCCGGCTGCGACGATGCGCGATATGCGCGCGAGGTGTCGGCGATCGCCGGTGCCGAGCATCATTTCTTCGAGCTGAAGCCCGATTACCTGCTCACTCTGGCGGAGAAGAGCGTGCGCCTGACCGATGGCATGGGCAGCGTGGTCAACCTGCACGCGCTGGCGACGCTCGACGCGCAGACCCGCTATGCCAAAGCCATCTACAAAGGCTTCATGGGCGACGCGATGATGGGCTATGGACTCAGCCTGCATTTCTGGTCCAACTGCGATCCTGAGCATATCGCCGAAGCGCATTACTTCGCTCACGCGGATCAGAATTTGCTGGCGTTCAAGCTGGCCGAGCACGGGGAATTGTTCACGCCGGCGTTTGGCCGGCAGGTTGGCTCTGGCGTTTGGGATGGCTACCGCGCCGCGCTGCAGGAATGCCACGCGCCCCAACTGGCCCAGCAGCGGCTGTACTTCGACCTGCGCCAGCGCGTGCCGCGCATGACCATCAACGGCGTCGAAGTTGTGCGCAGCCTGGCCGTGGCGCGCATGCCGTTCTGCGATAACGACCTGATCGATTTCACGCTGCGCGTTCCGCCCGGCCTGTTGTACGGCCGCTACCTGATCAAGAAGGCGTTTGCGCAAGCGTTCCCTGCGCTGGCTAAGGTTCCCTACACAGACACCGGCCTGCCCATGCTCCCGTGCGCGCGCGATGTGCTGATCCGCCTGGAGCAACAGATGCGCTGGCGCCTGCGCGCGCTGGGGTTGACCTGGGTGCAAGAGCCAAAGCGCCGGCCCTACGCCAACTACAACCACTGGCTGCGCACGACGCTGCGACCATGGGTCGAGGATGTATTGTTGAGCGAGCGCGCGGCGCAGCGCGGCATGTTCAACCCGGCCACGGTGCGCCGGCTGGTTGATGAGCAGATGGCCGGGGAGAAACACGCGGTGAAGTTGGGCGCGCTGTTGACCGTCGAGCTGTGGCGCCGCCAATTCGTGGATTGACGTTCACACAAGGCATCGGGATGAAACTTGGAATCGCAATCAAAGACACGTGGAGCTTCTTCACAGAGATCTATGAAGACCTGAAGCAGCGCCACGAGACGAGTCTGTTCAAGCCCAGGCAGATCAAGGCGCCTGTCATCAGCCGGCGCGTCAACGATTTTCTATTCAGACGCGACTTGCAGGCGTTTCTGCGCGCCAATGATGTGGTGTTCTTCGAATGGGGCAGCGACTTTCTGGCCGCCGCCAGCCAGTTGCCCAAGACCTGCGGCATCATCACCCGCATTCACCGTTACGAGTTGTACACGTGGGCCGACCGGATCAACTGGGATGTGGTCGACAAGGTGATCCTCGTCAGCAAGGCCAAGCAGCGCGAGTTCAACGCGCGCTTCCCGGCCCATGCCGCCAAAACAGAAGTGATCTACGAGGCGGTCTCGCTCGACCAGTTCCACCCCGGCCCGCGCAAATTTAGCGCCGACATCGGCACGCTGTGCCACCTGGTGCCGCGCAAGCGCGTGTACGAGTTGATCCTGGCCTTCTCTGAGCTGGCCCGGCACGAGCCGGGCGCGCGGCTGCACATCGGCGGCGGCCCCAAACCGAGGTTCAAGGATTACTACGCCGCGTTGCACAGTCTGGTGCGCGCGTTGGGCATCCTGGATAAAGTGGTTTTCTACGGCAACGTCACCGATCCGGCTGCGTGGTATCGCAACATCGACATCTTTGTCTCCAACAGCTACTCCGAGGGGTTGCAGGTGGCGTCGATCGAGGCGATGGCCTCGGGATGCATGGTGTTCTCGCATCGCTGGGAAGGCGCTGACGAACTGCTGCCCGAGGACTGTCTGTACTACACCGACACTGAGCTGGTTCAGCGCATTCGAGACTACTGCGCCAGCGCCGAGCCGGAACGGCAGCGCCGGCGCGATGGCTTGCAGGCAGCAGCCCGCCAACGGTTCAGCGTCGATGTGACGAAGGCGCAGATTCGCCGGGCGATCGACGAGGTGGGCGCCGGCCTGGGCGGAAGCGCCCGTCCTCAGGGCGCGCTGGCGCGCCATGCCGGCTGAGGCCGGCCCGTTCCTTTGACGAATGGCAAGCCTGGCGGCCTTGTCACGAATGGCAAGCCTGGCGGCTTGCCCTACGTGTGCGTCGAACGCTTGTTCCTCAGGTTTCCCATTCGCAATGCTCCAAACATGAAAATCGGCTACATCATGGAAGCCGGCGAGGCTGACGTGCGCAAGCGCCCGCTCTCCGGCCCGGCCAACCACGTGCGCCAGGTGATCCTGGCGCTGCAGTCGCTTGGGCACACCGTGCGCCTGCTGGCGCGCTGGGACGATGCGGACTCCGTCCGCCGCATCTGGCTGTCCGACGACCTCGATCACTTTGCGCCGGTGACGGTGCCGTTGGTCGATCTCGGCCCGGTGCGCTGGGTCGAGCGGGCAGCGCGGCGCATCCAGCGCGAATTGCAGTTGCCCTATTTCAACTGGTTCGAGAGTCTGCGCTTCGGTCTCGCCTGCCGGCAAACGCTGCGCGGATTCGATCTGTTGTATGAGCGGATTGGGTGGGTGTCCTACGGCGGGGGCTACGCCTCGCGCTGGCTGGGCATTCCGCTGGTGCTCGAAGAGAACGGCAACCACCTTGCGACCATGGAAGCGATCGGCAACGCGCCCACGGGCTTTCAGCGCCGGCTCGAAGTCTGGCTGATGCGCAAAGCCATGCGCCGGGCCGCCCATGTGGTGGCTGCCGGCCAGAAATGGCGCGAGCACTTCATCGAGCGATGGGGCGTCGATCCCGGCATCGTCACAACAGTCGAGAACGGCACGGAACTGGTCAAGCTGCTCGATCGCAGTGATCTGCGCAGTTTCCGCGATCGCAGCGACGATGACGGCCATATCACCACGCTGGCCTACGTGGGCGGTTTTTACCCCTGGCATGGTGTGCCAGTGCTGTTGCGCGCAGTGGCCGGCGCGCGCGCCGCCGGCGAGCAAGTCAGAGTTGTCCTGATCGGCGCCGGCAAGGGTGAAGCAGAGGCGCGCCGGCTCACCGAAACGCTGGGTCTGGCCGGCGCGGTCACCTTTGCCGGCCATCTGACTGCCGCGCAATTCGCGCCCATTCTGGCCGACGCAGATATCGGCGTGTCGCCGTATTGCGGCTGGAAAGAGTTCTCCGGCCTGAAGATTCTCGACTACAAGGCAGCCGGTCTGGCTGCGATAGCTTCGGGCCAGGATGGGCAACCGCCCACCGTCCGGCATGGTGAAACCGGCCTGATTGTTCCGCCGTGTGACGAGGACGCGCTGCGCGATGCCATCGTGCAGCTTTGCCGCGATTCGCAGCGCCGGCGGCAGATGGGCCGGGCTGCGCGGCAGGACGCGGAAGACCATCACGGCTGGGATCACACCGCGCGCCAACTGGAGCGCATTTTCAATCAACTGGTGGCGCAATGACCACGACCTCATTAACGCGGTCTGATTCGCCCGCCGTCAGCGTGATCATTCCGAACTACAACCATGCCCGCTATGTCGCGCAGGCGATCGAGAGCGCGCTCGCGCAGACGTATCGCAATTGCGAGATTCTCGTCATCGACGACGGCTCCACAGACAACAGCCGCGAGGTGATCGCGCCGTTTATGGACCGCGTGCAATACGTGTGGCAGCCGAACCAGGGCCTGTCGGCGGCGCGCAACACCGGCGTGCGCGAAAGCCGGGGCCGCTACATCGCGCCGCTGGATGCCGATGACGTGTGGTTCCCGCACTATCTGGCGACGATGGCGCCGCTGCTGGATGGCGATCCGAGCGTGGGCGCTGCCTATTCCGGCTGGCGTTACATCGACGCGAACGGCGATCTGTTGCCGCAGCAATCCACGCGCACCGTCCCGCCGGAGCAGTTCTATGAAACGCTGGCTTACACCAACTTCCTGGTGCCAAGCGGGGTGCTGGTTCGGCGCGAATGCCTGGAGCAGGCCGGCCCGTTCGACGTCAACCTGCGCGCCGTGGAAGACCGCGATATGTGGTTGCGCATTGCGCGCGTCCACAAAGTGGTTGGCGTGCCGCGCGTGCTGGTCGGTTATCGCACGCACGGCGAGAACATGACGCGCGATCTGGCGCGCATGGAGACAGCCCGCCGCTGCGTGGCGGCCAGGCATTTCGGCCCGGCCGAAGGCGATCCGCAAGACTGGCCGCCGTTGCGCCGACGGGCCTGGGGCGGTTTGCATCTGCGGACTGCGCTCGACCATTTTCAGGCCGGCGACCTCGACGGCGGGCGCGCGCATCTCAAGCAGGCGTTCGCAATCTATCCTGATGTGGCCGGGGACTTCGAGGCGTTCTACGAAATGGGCTGCGCCAATCAGCCGCGCGGCGCGCGTGGCTCGACGGACACGCTGGATATCGAGCGCAACGCGGCGCTCATCATCGACAGCCTGGATGTCGTGTTCGCCGACCCGCATCTGCCGCCGGCTTCGCAGGCCGCGCGCCGGCGGGCCTATGGCTGCGCGGCGCTCGCGCTCGGCGCGCTGGCTTACAACACCCGCCGCTTTGCGCTGTCCCGGCGCTATCTGCTGCGCGCCGCTCGCAGCGATGCGCGACTCATCGGCAACGCGCGCTGGCGCAACACGCTGGCGAAAGCGTTGCTGAAACCTCTGGCGCAGGGAGACTCAAAGACGTGAAGATCCTCATCGCAGTGCATCATTTCCCGCCGCGCTTCCAGGCCGGCGCCGAATTGCGCGCCTATCGCACCGCCAACTGGATGCGCAAGCACGGGCACGACGCGCGTGTTGTCGCTGTCGAGCGCATCGACCAGGGGCCGCATGATGGCGTGGCCTGGCAGGACGACGACTACCAGGGCGTGCCGGTGCGCCGGCTGTCTTACGACCTGAACAAAGCGCTGGCGGCCCGTCCAGCCGACCGGCTGCAATGGGAATATGACAACCCGTGGATCGAGCGCCACCTGGCCGGTTATCTGTCCGAATGGCGCCCTGATCTGTTTCATCTCATCAGTGGGTACATGATGGGCGCGGGGGTGTTGAAGGCGGCCCGGCAGGCGCAAGTGCCGTCCGTTGTGACGCTGGTGGACTTCTGGTTTTTCTGCCGCCGGCTGACGCTGTTGCGGCCAACGGGCCGGCTCTCCAGCTCGACCGAATATGATCCTCGCGCCTGCGCGCGGTGCTTCTTCGAGGAGAAGCGCCGCTTCCGGCTGGCGGCGCAATCGGCGCCGGCGCTGGCCGACGCATTCTGGTCGCTGGCATTCTCGACCGGGCTGGGCAATGCGCTTGGTCTGGGCGACATTGTGCGTCGATTCGAGGCCCGTTATCGAGATCTGATGGCAGCCTTGCAGACGGCGCAGGCCATCGTGTGCCCGTCGCGCTTCCTGATCGAGACGTTTATGGCGCATGGCATCGACCGCGATAAGCTGGCGCTGAACACGCATGGCCTCGACACATCGACATGGTTGCCGGCTGCGCCGCGCGCGCCGGATGGCGTGTTCCGCATCGGCTACATCGGCCAGATCGAGCATCACAAAGGCGTGCATCTGGCGGTGCAGGCGTTGTCGAAGTTGCGCGCCGACCGGCCGCTTGAGTTGCTGATCTATGGCAACGAACAGGCCGCGCCGCATTACACCGAGTTCCTGCGCCGGCAGATCGCCGGCGATGGGCGCATCAGGATCATGGGCCGCTACAAGAATGAGCAGGTGGCTCAGATCCTGTCGCAGTTCGACGCGCTGGTGATTCCGTCGATGTGGAATGAGATCGGCCCCTGGACGCTCTTCGAGGCGTTTGAAGCCCGGCTGCCGGTGGTGACCACGAACCTGCCGAATATGTCCTATGTGGTCGAGCATGACCACAACGGCCTGCTGTTTCGAGCCGGTGATGCGGGTGATCTGGCGCGCCAGCTTCAGCGACTGATCGACGACCCGGCGTTGCCGGCGCGTCTGGTGTCGCAAATCCCGCCGGTCAAGAAGATAGACGAAGAAATGGCGATTTTGCAGGACGTATACAGGAGGGTGGCATGGCAGACCCGCATGTGATCACAGTCATTTTGAACACCAACCATCGCGACGATACGCTGGCGTGTCTGGACTCCTTGCGCCACACGTTATACCGCGCCCACAGCGTGATCGTGCTCGACAACAACTCCAGCGACGGCTCGGTGGAGGCGGTGCGCAGCCTGTTTCCCGAAGTGGAGGTGGTCAACCTTGAGCACAACCTGGGCTATGGCGGCAACAACAACGTGGGCATCGAACTGGCCCGCCAGCGCGGCGCAGACTGGATCTTTGTGCTGAACGAGGACACGATTCTGGCGCCTGACTGCGTCACCCGCCTGGTCGAAGCGGGCGAGAGCGATAGGCGCATTGGCATGGTTGGCCCCATGGTGTATCACCATTCCGAGCCGGACGTGATTCAGTCAGCCGGCGGCAGGCTTGGGCCGGCCTGGGAGGCGTTGCATTACGGAGAGAACGAACGCGACCGCGGCCAGTTCGACCGTCCGCGCGATGTGGACTGGCTGTCGGGCTGTTCGATGCTGATCCGGCGCGCCTGCGTCGAACACGCCGGCGCCCTCGACGACCGCTTCTTCTACTACTACGACGAGACAGAGTGGTGTCTGCGCGCCAGGGAATATGGCTGGCGGATCGTGCATGTGCCGGCGGCGAAATTGTGGCACAAGGGCGTGCAGCGCCAGTATCGTCCCAGCCCCAATGTCACCTACTACAACACGCGCAATCACTTTCTGATGCTGGCCAAGCGCCGGGCGCCGCTCAAGGTCTGGCTGGCGGCGTGGCAGGCCACGCTGCGCACGCTGACCAGTTGGACGGTCAAACCGCGCTGGCGCGCCATGCACGAGCACCGGAACGCCATGTGGCAGGGCGCGCTTGATTTTGTGCGCAGGCGCTGGGGCATGCGCGCAGCCTGATGGTTTGCGGTGGGTGATGTCATGTTGAACGGCAAAGTCAAAGCGCGGCCAACTGACCTGGCCATTTTCGGCGGCTGCCCCGCTTTTGAAGAGGCGTTGTATGTCGGGCGTCCGCATGTGGGCGATCGCCGGCTTTTTCTGCGGCGGGTCAGCGCGGCGCTGGACCGGCGCTGGCTGACCAACAACGGGCCTTTCGCGCGCGAGTTCGAACAGCGCATCCAAAGCCGAACCTGCGTGGAGCACGCTGTGGCAGTGTGCAACGCCACGGTTGGCCTGGAGATACTGGCGCGCGCGCTGGGCCTGAGCGGCGAGGTCATTGTGCCGGCCTTCACGTTCATCGCCACTGCCCACGCCTTTCGCTGGTTGGGACTCACTCCCGTGTTCTGCGATGTGGACCGCGTCACCCACAACATCGATCCACTTCAGGTCGAGGCGCTCATCACCCCGCGCACAAGCGCGATTGTGGGCGTGCATCTATGGGGCCGGCCCTGCGAAGTGTCTGCGCTCGAAGCGCTGTCCTGGCGCCATGGACTTAAGCTGATCTTCGACGCCGCCCATGCCTTCGGTTCGTCTTATCGCGGTCGCAGGGTGGGCGGCTTCGGCGACGCCGAGGTGTTCAGCTTCCACGCCACCAAAAGCATCAATGCCCTGGAGGGCGGGGTGGTGACAACCAACGACCCCGCGCTGGCGCAGCGTGTCCGGCAGATGCGCGATTTCGGCTTCGGCGCCGATCACGAGGATGTGGCCGACGTCGGCACGAATGGCAAGATGAACGAGATCTCAGCGGCGATGGGCCTTACGCTGCTCGACAGCATGGACGACATTATTGCCGCGAACCGGCAGGTATACCGGCGCTACCTGTACGGCCTGGCAGGCATTCCGGGGATACGCCCCCTTGTCTACGACGAGTGCGAGGACAACACATATCACTACATTGTTCTGGAAGTGGACGAAGCGCAGGCCGGCTTGAGCCGCGACCAGCTCCTGCAGATTCTGTGCGCAGAGAATGTGATGGCGCGACGCTACTTCCACCCGGGATGCCACCGGGCCGAGCCGTATCGTTCAGACCCGCGATATGCCGATGTGACGATGCCGGTGACGGATGAACTGTCGCAGCGCGTGCTGGCTCTGCCGTCAGGAAGCGCGGTGGGGACCGACAAGGCTGATGCAATCTGTCACTTGATTCATCTGGCGGTTGCCGGGTCTGCGCAGGTCAGATCGCTTTTTGCGGCGCGCACTGATCTCGCGCAATACCAGGCGTTGTTCAGACATGTCAGAAATGATCTGTGCGCCAGGATGGAGGGAACCGCATGACCTGTTTGCAGCCAGGGCGTGTCGGTGTTGTCTACTGGCGGAAAGAAACCGACTTGTTGTCGCTCATCTCTGGCACAGCTCGCGACCTGGGCTGCGAGGTGACGAACTTCTCCGCCGATTCCCGCGTGCCTCAGGGCCTGGACGTTGTGCTCGCCTGCGGGCCGTTTGGCAGCCTGGCGCCTCTGGGCAGTCAATTGTCGCGTATGCCGCCGGGCGAGCGGCCGGCGCTGGCGCTGTGGATGACGGAGCAATTCTCGAACCCGGCGCTGCCGGCCTGGGCCCAGCGCCTGGCCGGCGCAGCCCGTTCGCGTCTGGAGCGGCTGGCCTACCACGAAACGGACGCTGGCGTGTGGCAACTGAACCCGCGCCTCCAGCCGTTCACTCGCCGGGCGCACCGGCTGCGCTACTTTGGCGATCTGATGTGGCTGCGCGAGGCCGGCGCGCTGACGGTGTTGGCCGTTGGCTCGCGCTGGATCGCGCAATACCTGAAAGCGCGCGGCATCGACGCCATGGTGGCGTTTATCGGAGCGCATCCGAGCTGGGGCGCGGACCTGAACCTGGAGCGCGATGTGCCGGTCTTGTGGCTGGGCAAGGTGGCGTCCAGCCGGCGCCGGCGTGTGCTTCAGGCTGTGCGCGCAGACCTGCGTCGGCGCGGCCTGGACATGCTGATGGTCGATGGCGAGGAGCATCCCTACGTGTTCGGCGACGAGCGCACCAGGCTTCTGAACCGCACACGCGTGGTGCTGAATATCCTGCGCGAACCCTGGGACAATCATTCGCTGCGCTATTTCCTGGCTGCGCCCAATCGCGCCATGGTCGTCACCGAACCGACCTATCCGCACACGCCGTTTGAGCCGGGCGTTCATCTCGTTTCGGCGCCGGTTGACCAACTGGCCGACACGATCGCGCACTACGTGACGCACGAGACAGAGCGCAGTCGGATCGCCGAACGAGCGTATGAGCTGGTCACATCAGAGTTGACCATGCGCCGCTCTGTGAGCGACATCCTGACGCAGGCCCTGTCCCGCCGCCCAATACCCGATACGTAATACGCAACACCCAATTCGCAATACTCAATACGCAATACCCAACACCACGATAGAGGAGTTCAATAAAAGATGAGCAGCCCGCGATTGTTTTACCTGCGACCCCAGGTCACTTGCTTTGTGATGTTTATCGTCGGCCGGGTGGGGAGCAACTTCCTGACCAGTTCGATGAATGCCCATCCCAACGTGATGGCCCTGAACGAGACGCTCATGGACATGACCGCCGAGCAGCAGCGCGAGTGGACACTCAGGTTTCTGACACCCCCGCTGGTCAGCCGCAAGGGCGCCATCGGCTTCAAGATCAAGCCGGTTCAGCTTGCCGATCGCGCCGGCTATGCGCAGTTGTTGCGCGCGCAGAAGCCGAAGATCATCCATATCTGGCGCCGCAACCGGATCAAGTCGGTCATCTCGCACCTGAATGGCAAGCGCCTGGAGAAGGCCACCGGCATGTGGAACCTGTATGATGAGTCCAGGCGACTGCCGCCGTTCGAGGTTGACTTCGCCGAGTTTGAAAGGGCGCTTCGCAACCGCGAGCAGACGGATCGCGAATCGGCGGACTATGTGAGCAGTCTGGGTTTGCCGACGCTATCCATCACTTACGAGGAGATGTTGCAAGACATCAACGCGGTGCTGGCGCGGACGTTTGAGTTTCTGAACGTTGCGCCGCTGCCCGTGAAGCCGAGCACCTTCAAAGCCACCAGTGACGACCTGCGCGAAGTCATCACCAATTTCGACGCCCTGCGCGCGCGCTACGCCGGCACCGAATACGAAGCAATGTTCGACGAGGTGCTGGTCCATGCGCCGGCGCCGGCTGCGCAGCGCGCCTGAAGGGGCTGCAACGCGCCGCGAATCAAGCGAGTGGATGATGTCCAGGATTTTGCTGATTGGCAACAAGCCGCCGCAGTTCGATGCGACCGCCAGGGTTGAAGCGGCGCATTATCGCACCTGGCAATTCCTCCAGCCGTTGCTGGAGGATGGACACGCGGTATGCCTGTGCGTCGAAGATGCGGCGCCCTCTCCAAACGGCTCTGGGCCGCAGCAGCTTTCTGAGCCGTGGCGCGAGCGGCTGTCCTATCATCCAATCGCGTTTAACCGCGCCGGATGGATCAGCCGGCTTCAGCGCATTCATGACGCCTTCGCTCCCGATGTCGTTGTGGCGGTCAATTTCGCGCCGTGCCTGTACGCCACGCGCCTGCGCACCACCCGGCCAGTCTGGATGGATATCTACGGGGATTACCTCACGATCATGCAACTGGCGGCCTATCGCCGCCGGTCGAATCGGGGCCTGCCCACGAGCATTGCGTTCATGCAACAGGTGCTGCAGCGGGGTGATGTCTTCTCGGCCTGCGGCGCGCCTCAGGCGCACATGACCGTGGGAGAACTGGCGATGGCGGGCCGGCTCAACTGGCGGACAACCGGCTACGAGTTCGTGCGCATCATCCTGCCGGGCGCGCCATCCACCGGCGTTGCGCTGCCATCCCCCTCATCGCCCCGCAAGCGGCCCGCGCTTGCCGAGGCCGGCGTTCAGGCCGATGATTTTGTGGTCTTGTGGTGCGGCGGCTACAACACGTGGACCGATGTGGACACGCTCTTTGCCGCGCTGGAATCGGTCATGGCGCGCGACCCGCGCGTGCGCTTCGTGTCCATCGGCGCCAGCACATACTCGGCCCCGGAGACGCAATACCAGCGTTTTGAGTCCATGATCGAACGCTCCGCGCATCGCGCGCGCTATCATCTGTTGGGCTGGCGACCCTGGGGCCAGATCGCCGGCTATTACCGGGACAGTGATGTCGGGCTGAACGTGGATGCGATGCACTATGAGACCGTGTATGGCACGCGCACGCGGTTGTTGGAGATGATGTCAGCGGGGCTGCCGGTGATCACGACCGAGGGGTGCGAGTTGAGCTATCGGTTGCGCGACCATGGCGCCGGCCTCAGCTTTGCCGCAGGCGACACCCACGCGCTGGCCGGCCACATTCTGTCCCTGTCGCGCGATCCTGAGCGTCGAGATCAGCTGGCCCGGCGTGCGATCGAGTGCGCGCGCGCCGATCTGTCCTTCGCCGAGACGACGCGTCCTGTGCGAGACTGGGTCAAGTCGCCCAGCCTGGCGCCGGATCGCGCCGCGTCCAGCGCGCAGCATCGCATCACACAGGCAACCCATCATGCCCGCGCCGCCGCCCGCCAGATGATCTGGCAACTGACCGGCCTGGACAGGTAGAGATCGCTCGCGGGTCTGGCCGCCATGGCAGGGCCGGCGCAGCGCGAAAAATCCGAATGGCGACACACACTCCTCACAAGATGTCCCGGCCGTGGCTCGAGCACGTCCAGCTCCCGCTGTCTCGCGTGCTGCTGATTGCAGCAGCCATCCTCGGCAGCGCCGTGCTGGCATACCGCGCAGACGTGATCTATGTGGGCGCCGTGTTGGGTCTGGCAGGGCTGGCTGTCATCATCCGCAAACCGCACCTCGGCGTTATCGCTCTGATCCCGGCCAGTATGCTCGCGCCGGTCAGCATCGGCACGGGAACGGGAACGGAGATTAACGCCACCGTCGCGCTGTTGGCGGCGCTTCTGGTGTTGTGGCTGTTGTCGATGATGCTGCGGCGTCAGGTGCGATTTATTGCCTCGCCGGTGATCGTCCCGGCGTTTGCGTTTGGCGTGGCCGCCATTCTGTCTTTTCTATCCGGTCAGTTGCCGTGGTTTGTGGCGCTGCCGGCGCCCATCGCGGCCCAGATCGGCGGGCTGGCGCTCATGCTGCTCGCGGTGGGGGCGGTGATTCTGGCGGCCCATCAGATGCAGGACGTGCGCTGGCTGCGCTGGCTCACCTGGGTGTTCCTGGCGCTGGGCACCGTGTATCTGGCAAGCCGCATCATCCCAGGTGGCCGGCCTGTCACGCGCCTGTTCCAATATGGCTCCGAGTCCAGCATGTTTTGGACCTGGATCATGGCTGTGGCGTTCAGCCAGGCGCTCGTCAACCGAAGTCTGAGCAAGGGCTGGCGGTTGGCGCTATTCGCCATTGTTGGCATGGCGGTCTACATCGGCCTTTTCCAGCGGCGCGACTGGACTTCGGGGTGGATGCCGGGGATGATTGCCATGCTCATCGTCGTGTGGATGGCTCACCCACGTTTGGGGGTGTTGGCGATCCTTGTGGGCGGCGTGGTCGCCCTTTTTCAGCTCGATGTCATCCGAGGTCTGGTGTATATCGGTGACAACGAGTACAGCGCCTTCACCCGCCTGGAAGCCTGGGGCATCCTGCTGGAGATTGCGAAGGTGAACCCTGTGCTGGGTCTGGGGCCGGCCAACTACTACTTCTACACGCCGCTCTTCCCGATTCTGGGCTATGCGGTCAGCTTCAACTCGCACAACAACTACATCGACCTGATCGCCCAGACCGGCGCGCTTGGGCTGGGGTGTTTTCTGTGGTTCAGCGCGCGCTTGCTCCAGGTGGGATGGCGCGTGTGGCGCGCGTATCTGAGACCGCCGCCCGATTCCGCGCTCCGGCCGGCCTTCTTCGCCCGCTCGTCGCCGCGTCCGCTGTCGGATGTTGCGGGCCGGCTGCCGCTGGAGAACTTGTTCGACGCGCGCGACGCGCACTTTCTGCATGCCTTTGTTATCGGCGCGTTCAGCGGTTTTGCCGCAACGCTGTTCTCCGGCATGTTGGGAGATTGGTTCCTGCCATTTGTTTACAACGTGGGGTTTGTGGGGTTTCGCTCGGCGATCTACGGCTGGCTGTTCATCGGCGGCCTGGTTGCGGCGGCGCAGATCATCAAGGCCCGGCAGTCGTCCTCAGAGCCGGCGGAGATGCCTGCGACGCCGCCCATGAACATGCCCCATCGCCGGCGCGTTTGACATTTGCGGCGCTTGTCGCCGTCATGCCATGATTCATCTTTCCATCGTTATCGTTAGCTGGAACACCTGCGAGTTGCTGGAGCAGTGCCTGGCCTCCATTTATGCCCACCCGCCATCGGTCGCCTTCGAGACGATCGTCGTGGATAACGCCTCGCGCGACGGCAGCGCGCAAGCAGTTCGGCAGGGCTATCCGCAGGCGCGCCTCATCGAAAACGCCGACAATGTCGGCTTCGCACAGGCCAACAATCAGGCCATTGAGGTCTGCCGGGGCGAGATGGTGTTGCTGCTCAACCCGGACACGCGCGTGTTGCCCGGCGCGCTCGACGCCTTGGCGCAGTTCATGGATCAGCATCCAACTGCCGGCGCGGCGGGATCGCGCGTGCTCAATCCCGATGGCACGCTTCAGCAGTCGTGTTATCCCGCGCCCACGCTCGGCCGCGAACTGTGGCGCTTGCTCCACCTCGATCGGCTGCGCGCGTATGGCGTATATGACATGACCAGCTGGGACGTTCGCCACAGCCGCGAGGTCGATGCTGTGCTGGGCGCCAGCCTGATGGTGCGCCGCAGCGTATTCGATCAGGTGGGCGCGCTGGACCCCGAGTATTTTTTCACCGGCGAAGAGATCGACCTGTGTCACCGCATCCGCAGCGCCGGCTGGTCCATTCACTGGGCGCCGCAGGCCGAGATCATTCACTACGGCGGCCAAAGCTCGCGGCAGATTGCCGGGCAGGCATTCCTGCATCTCTATCAGGGCAAGGTGCTGTACTTTCGCAAGCGTCATGGCTGGCTGACGGCCCAGCTCTACAAACTGGTAGTCGCGGCCGCCACGCTGCCCCGGCTCCTGCTCAGCCCGCTGGCGTGGCTCGAGCCTGCTGACAAGCGCCGGCAGCATCTGAGCCTGGCCGGCAACTACTGGCGACTGCTCACGCGCCTGCCGGGTTTCTGAACGCCGTACCCTTCATTGACACGACTCACACCCATGCGAATTCTCTATCTGGCACAAATCGTGCCGTATCCACTGGATTCCGGCGCCAGGGTGCGCCAGTACCACATGCTGCAATATCTGGCGCAGCGGCATGAGGTGACGCTGGTGTGCTTCTCGCGTCCGAGCGACCGGCCGGCGTCGATCGAACACCTGAGAACACTGTGCCGGGATGTGCGCACCGCGCCAATGAGCCGGACGCCGGCTGTGGAAGCAATCAGCCTGGCGCGCAGCCTGATCACATCGCAGCCGTTCAACATCGTGCGCGATGACCGGCGCGCGATGAAACTGCTTCTGAGCGAGCTGGTTCAGCGGCAGGCGTTCGATGTGATTCACGCCGATCAGTTGTCCATGGCGCAATACGGCCTTTGGGCGCGCCGGCAGACGCCGGTTGCGCGCTCCGTAAAAATGACGCTCGACGCGCACAACGCCTATTACCTGATCCCGCAGCGCATGGCCGATGTGGCGCGCAATCCACTGATGAAGCTCTTTCTGTGGCGCGAGGCAAGCCTGACCGCGCGGTATGAATCGCAGGTATACCGGCAGTTTGACGATGTGTTGACCGTCACCGACGACGATCTGGCCAGCATTCGCCGGCTGCCCGGCTTGAACGGTCGCGCGCCGCGCTTCACGACAGTGCCCATCTGCGTCGATGCCTCATCGCCGCCGGTGGCGCGCCGCCCCGGCGCGCGCGGGCTGCTGATGCTGGGCGGCCTGCACTGGCCGCCAAACGCGGATGCGACGCGCTGGTTCGCCGCTGAGATCTGGCCCCTTGTTCGCGCGCAGGCCCCGGATGCGCGGCTCTTTATCGTCGGCGCCCGACCGCCGGATGATATCCGGGCGCTGGGGGATTGCGTGGGCATCCGACATCCCGATCAGGCCGGCGACTCGCCGATCGTCGTGACCGGCTATGTGGACGACGCGACGCCGTTCCTGGAGCAAAGCGCCATGTTGATTGTTGCTTTGCGCTCGGGCGGCGGCATGCGGGTGAAGATTGTGGAAGCCTTGCAGTGGGGGTTGCCCATTGTGACGACACGCATTGGCTGCGAAGGCATCGCTGTAGCCGACGGCCACGACGTGTTGATCGCCGACGACGCGCCCGCCTTTGCGCAATCGGTCATCCGCCTGCTGCGCGATCGGGCGTTCGCAGATCGTCTGTCCGCCAATGGCCGGCAGCTTGTTGCTCAAAAATACGACTGGCGCTCAGCGTATGCCGCGCTGGATGCCATCTACGCGCCATGAAGCCGACGAGAATTCTGATTGCTATCGTTGCCGTGTCGGTGCTCTTGCGCGCCGGCGTCGCCTTCGTGATGAGCAACCGTATCGAGCCGCTGCCTGGCATCCAGGACCAGGATTCGTATCACATGCTGGCCCAGCGTGTGCTGCAGGGACACGGCTTCACGGTGGCTGAGGACTGGTGGCCGCTGACTCGCGCCGGCGAACCGACTGCCCATTGGTCCTATCTGTACACCCTCTACCTCGTCGCGGTGTACGCCGTGTTCGGTGTTCAACCGCTGGCCGCCCGCCTGTTGCAGGCGGTGATCGTCGGCGTGGTGTGGCCTGTGCTGGCGTATCGCCTCGGGCGGCGTCTTGGCGGCGAAACGACCGGGCTGGCCGCGGCAGGCTGGTCGGCTGCCTATCCCTATTTCGTGTATTACGGGGCCGCATTGATGACGGAGCCGTTCTATATCGCGGCAATTCTAGCCTCGCTCGATCTGGCGCTGGCGATGGCCGGCCAGTCTGTTGAGCCGGCGGCGCGCGGCCGGATGGCCGGCCGGTGGGCGCTGCTCGGTTTGCTGCTTGGCGTCGCGGTGTTGCTGCGCCAGTTATTTCTGGCGTTCGTTCCATTTCTGGTTGCCTATGTCTGGATCGTGCAACTCCGCAACAGCGTTGAGACGGGGGCCGGCAGCCTGCTGCGCCGCATCACCCGCCGCGCCACCCAGGGCCTGGTCTATCCGGCGATCGCCGTGGGGGTCATCGCGCTGATGATCGCGCCGTGGACGGCGCGCAATGCCGCCGCGTTCAACCGGTTCGTGCTGCTGAACACGAACGCCGGCTTTGCTTTCTTTTGGGCCAACCATCCGGTGCATGGGGTGACCTTCGTCGGCATCCTGCCCGCTGACACACCCTACGAATCCCTGATCCCGCGCGAACTGCGCTCCCTTTCCGAAGCCGAGATGGATTCCGCGCTGATGCGCGAGGGCTTGAACTTTGTGCTTCAGGATCCGGGCCGTTACATTCAGTTGTCCATCAGTCGCATCGCCACCTATTTCATGTTCTGGCCTTCCAGCGACTCCACGCTGTTCAGCAATGTGGCCCGCGTGTTGTCGTTTGCCGTTGCGCTGCCGTTCATCGTGTATGGCCTGATTGTGGCTGCGCGTTGCTGGCGCAAGTGGGTGTTGCTGTATTTGTTCGTGGGGGTTTACACAGCGATCCATCTGTTGTCCTGGGCGTTGGTGCGCTATCGACTGCCAGTGGATGCTGTGTTTCTCATTTTCGCCGCCTATGGCGTCGTGGATGCGGGGCGCAGGCTGAGGGGAGCGGCGGGCAAAGCGCAACCGGCGCTGAGCGGCGCCGACACATGAAACCCTTGAACATTCTCTATGTCGTGCCCTATGCGCCGACGTTGATCCGCGTCCGCCCGTATAACCTGATCCGCTTCCTGCAACGTGCGGGGCATCGGGTGACGCTGGCGACGCTGGTCGAGGCTGACGCCGAGCGCGAGTCGCTTGCGGCGCTGGCCGGCGAAGGGGTGCGCCTCATGGCCGAGCCGATCACGCGCCAGCGCAAGCTGGCCAACGCTTTGCGGGCCGCGCCGACGCGCACGCCGTTGCAGGCGGTGTATAGCTGGCAGCCACGGTTGGCCGGGGCGATTCGAACGGCTCTGGGCGAGGCAGCAACAGCCGGCGCCGGCTTCGACGTGGTTCATGTCGAGCATCTGCGCGGCGCGCGCTATGCGCTGGACGCGGCGGAGTGGTCAGCCGCGAACGGCCGCAGGCCGCCGGTGGTGTGGGACAGCGTGGACTGCATCTCGCATTTGTTCGAGCAGGCCGCGCGCAGCAGTCGCAGCCTGTTTGGCCGGCTGATGACGCGCCTGGAGTTGGGACGCACCCGCCGCTACGAGGGCTGGCTGGTCGGCCAGTTCGACCGCGTGCTGGTGACATCGACCGTGGATCGGCAGGCGCTGACAGATCTGGCGGCCGCGCTTGACGGCGAGGATCACAGCGAGCGGGTCGTCGTGCTGTCGAACGGCGTGGATCTCGATTACTTCACGCCCGTGGCAGCCGGGCGCGAACCGGCAACCATTGTCTTCACCGGCAAGATGAGCTACCACGCCAATCTGACTGCCGCGCTCTATCTCATCGAGCAAGTCATGCCGCTGGTGTGGCAGCGTCGCCCCGACGCGAAGCTGGTCATTGCGGGCAGCAGCCCGCCTGACCGCCTGAGACGCCTGGCTGCTGAGCGCGCCGGCCATGTGGAAGTGACGGGCAGGGTGTCGGACCTGCGACCTTACCTGACGCGAGCATGTGTGGCAGTGGCGCCGCTGTTATACGGGGCGGGTGTGCAGAACAAGGTGCTGGAAGCGATGGCTTGCGCCACGCCGGTGGTGACAACCACGCGGGCGGTCATGGGTCTGCGGCCGGAAGGTTTGCGCCATTGCGCCATCGCCGACACGCCCCAGACCTTCGCAGAGGCGATCGTGGCGCTGATGAGTGACGCAGACCAGCGGCGCCGCGCCGGCGAGGGGGGCCGGCGCTATGTGGAGACGTATCACAACTGGTCGGTGATCGCGCGCGATCTGGCAGCGGTGTATCACCGGTTGAAACAGAATTGAGGAGTATTGGACATGCACTGGAACACAGCGAGCCATCTGCCGCCGGAAGGGACAGGTTCGGCGAAGTCCTCGGCCGGGCGTCGTCGAGTGGGGCAATTCGATCGCGCAGCCAAGCTGATTCTGGAAGTGTTGCTCAGCGCCATCGGTGTGCTGATTCTCAGCCCGCTGCTGGTCGCCCTGGCGCTGATCGTCAAGCTGGACAGCCCCGGCCCGGCGCTGTATCGACGGCGGGTG
>DAOTYS010000336.1:0-9993 GCA_034434575.1 Thermoflexales bacterium | reverse complement strand
AGGCATGCATGCTTTCGAAGCGGTCAAGCCGCCAGGAGGTTCAGCATTCTTCCCGTCAGACCAACCTCTGACCCCAGGGATTTTCGCTCATGCGTGAAGTGGGTTGGCATTTCACGCACTATTTATACGAGGAGGATGAAACATGACGGTTGCGTTGCTGGGGTTGGTCTTTTCCATCGTTTTGATCATCCTGGGCGCCTTCACACTGGGCCGGCGCGGCGAACTGAGCACGCAAAAAACGGCCAGCGAGGGTGTGGAGATAGAAACCAGCGTCGGAGCTGACATTGATGCATCCGGCGCGCAGGTCGGGGCCAGTGTGGATTTCTTCAAAGGCGTGCGGCGCGGCTTTGAATTCTACGGCGAGAAGGAGACGTCGGAGATTCTTGCAATGGTTCGCCAGGGCCGGCTGGACGAGGCGTGGCCCTGGGCCGCGATGGCGCTGGGCACGCTGATGATCTTCCTCTGGCTCCCCCTGCTCATCGGTATGCTGGCCGGCCTGTCCGACGCGGCGCTGTGCCTGGTGGTCGGCTTCATTTTCCTCGGCGCGTTGTTTGCGGCTTTTCCGCGCCGGCGTCGCGAAACATCGAGCGACGCATCGAGCGAGTCATCAAGCCAGTCGTCGGACCAATCATCGCGCGATGATTCGCGGCAATAACGGCGCCCGTTTCAGGCGCGCCGCTCAGCCGGCCTGATAGCGCCAGACCCGGCGCACGCCCGCATCTGCCAGTTGCGCGCGCGCCTGCCGAAGGCGCCGCTGCGCATCCTCGTCGCGCGCATCGAACAGCAGCCCCGCCACCGTGCCGCTGTGCGCCACCTGAACCCCAATCGCCCTGCAGGCACGGGCGATCTCCAGCCACTGCTCGAAGCCGGGCGTGGGCAGATAGGGCTGGTTGAGCATGGCGCTGCGAGTGGCGACCTGACCCATCAACATGGCATCGCCGGCCAGGATGCTCTGCCGGGCCTGCGCGCGCAGGCGCTCGAACTCGGCCTGCTCGCCCAAGCTGTAGGTCGGCAGCGTCATGCGCAGCGTGTCCACCCCCTGGGCGCGCGGAGCAGCGTCGAAGCCGAGCACGAGCAATGGCGGCAGCGGGCCGGCGAACGCCTCGATGACGCAGCCCTCACGTTGCGCAAACAGCACGGCCGGGCTGGCCGGCCCTTTCCAAAACATGATGGCGTCCGAAGCCGTCTCGGCGGCCACTGCCAGGCGCGCCGCTTCGCTGGCCAGGAGGGGCGCGCCATACGCGTCGAAAACCGCGCGCAGCGCGGCGGTGACATCCGCTGTCGAAGATCCCAGACCGCGCCCCGGCGGGATGTTGCTCACGATCTCCAGTCGCCCCGCCTGCGGCGCCCCCAACTGGCGCAGTGCGCGCTCGGCAGCGCAGCGCGCTTTGGTCTTTTCGGGCGGGTGGACAATCACATCTCCTGCCTGCCCGCTCCCTGGCGTGAAGCGCGCTTTGGACCAGAACAAGGGGCAGGGCAGGGTGAGCAGGCCGCGCGCCGGGCGGGCCGGCCCAGCGCCGTTCAGGCGAAAGACGCCCTGCAGCAGTTCGCCGTGATGCCCGCAGGCACGCCCAATGCCGGCCGGCTTGCAGCGAGCACGTGAGCCGATCATGGCAGCGGCCACAGGCGTTGAATCGCGCGCACCAGCCGCGCGTTGTCATCGGGCCGGCGCGCCGCGATGCGCACACAGGTGGGCAATCCAAACGACGCGCAGTCGCGCACCTGCAAGCCGGCCTTCAACAGCGTGTTCCGAAACGCCGCTCCATTGCCTGTCTCGACCAGAAAGAAGTGCGTGGCCGAGGGCCATACGCGCAGGCCGGCGCGCCGCAGATCGCTCATCAGGGTGTTGCGGGCGGCGGCCAGTTGCTGAAGCGTGCGCGCCACGTGCGCTTCGTCGTCCAGCGCCGCGCACCCGGCTGCCTGCGCGGCGGCGTTCACGCTCCACGGCGGTTGGGCCTGGGCCAGCGCATGAATCGCCTCGCGGGTTCCAAGCGCATAGCCCAGCCGCAGGCCGGCCAGCGCGTAATCCTTGGTCATCGAGCGCAGCAGCAACACGTTCGCCGGCAGTTGCGCCGCCCGGCGCGGCTCATCCGGCGCGCCGATCGCAGGCTCGAAGACAAAGCGCCGGTACGCCTCGTCGATCACAAACAATGTGTCGGGGTGTCGCGTGGCGCAGGCGGTGATCGCTTCGTCGGGGGTGTGGACGCCGGTGGGATTGTTCGGGTTGCACCAGAACACCACGCCGGGCCGCAGATGGGCGATGGCGCGCGCCACGGCGTCGAGGTCGATCTGGAAGTCGCGCTCCGGCGCGGCGCGCCACGTGTGAACCGGCGCGCCCATCAGCCGCGCCGCGCGTTCGTATTCGCCAAATGTCGGGCCGAGGATCAGCGCCGGGCGCTGCGGGTTGAGATAGGCCAGCGCCGCCAGCCAGATCAGCTCGGCGGCGCCGTTGCCGACCAGGATGTGTTCGATTCCCACGCCGTGCCGCTCGGCCAGCCTGCGCCGCAGGGCCAGGCAGTGCCGGTCGGGATATTGATCCAGCGCGACGGCGCGCAGGGCTTCCTGGGCGCGCGGCGACGGGCCAAAGGGATTGCTGTTGACGCTGAAGTCAACGATGGCGGTTGCCGGCAGGCCGATCTGTTCGAGTTCGGCGAAATCCAGCGCGCCGTGATGGCTGGCGGGCAGGTTGGCCAGCTCCGGTCGGGGCAGCGGGGGCAAAACGCCAATCGGATTTAACATGGTGTGTTCATCGGCGGCGGCGCGCCCGTTCACCCAGGGCCGCCCAGGCCGCGCAAAGGATGACCGCGAGGCCGGCGGCGACTTGCATCACGCGGATGGCGCGCGCCACGTCGGCCGGCGTGGGTTGGCGCAGCGGCGCGCCCAACCGGTAGTGACCGACCTTTTCCAGCGTCACGCCCAGCAGGCCGGCCATCATGCTCATGGGGTGGCCGGCGTTGGGGCTGGCGGTCGCGCCGGCGTCGCGCCGCCACATGCGCCAGCCCTGCCGCAGGTCGCAGCCTGTCACCGCGCCGGCCAGCCACAGCAGCGCCGCCGACAGGCGCGCCGGGGCCAGATTGAGCGCGTCGTCCAGGCGGGCCGGGATCTTGCCCAGCCATTCGCGTTCGGCGTCGTGATAGCCCAGCATGGCGTCGGCGGTGTTGGCAAAGCGATAGGCCCAGGCCGCCGGCAGACCGCCCCAGGCGTAACAGCACAGCGGCGCCACCACGCTATCGCAGAGATTCTCGGCCACAGACTCGATGACCGCCGAACAGACCTGCGCCTGGCTGAGGGCGCCTGTGTCGCGGCTGACCAGGTGCCAGGCCAGCCGGCGGCGCGCCTCATCCAACCCGTCGCTCTGGCGCAGGGCGGCCAGCACTTCGCCGGCGGCGCGGGCCAGGCCGCGCGCGGAGAAGGTCAGCTTCAACATCCCGGCTTCGGCCAGCGCGCCGATCGCCGGCCGGCCGGCTGCGGCTGCGCGCCGGCGCAGCCGGGTGATGATCCAGCCCAGGCCGGCGCTGACGCCGACGCCGGCGGCTGTCAATGCCCCGCCGTAGAGCAACGGGCCGACGCGCCCGCCGGTGGGCGCGCGATGTTGCGCGGCAGCGATCGCGCGGCCCATCCAGGCCACGGGATGGAACCGATTGGGCGGGTCGCCGGCCCACAGGTCAAGCGCCGCCGCCAGCGCGATTGCCGTTGCCGATGGCCGGGCGGGCATGACAGGCCGGGGCGAAGGGGCCGGGGCGGTCAGGAAAACATCAGGTTGGGATGGCATCTTGCTTCAGGGCGTGGTTCAAGTGTTGAGACAGGTCGTAAATGGTGTCATGCTCGGTTTGTTGGCCGTTGACGCGCAATTGCCAGCGCGTCCGGCCATGCTTGTGCCATAGCGCGACCTGGACGGGCGCGTCGGGGTGAATGGTAAACCCCAATCGCTCCAGCGCGCGCTGCGTCCAGATGGCGTGCAGGCCATGGCCGATGACGGTTGCGCCGGGACCGTCCGAGCGGGGCTGCCGAAAAACGCCGCTGGCGCGGTCAAAGTGAATGTGCTGCCGGGCAAAGGCGGCGTCGAACGCGCCGCTGAGCACCAGGTCTTCAGGAGCGCCGGCCTGCAGCGGGCCGCCGGGCGGCAACAGCCAGATCACATCGGCCACCCGCAGGGCCAGATCGAGATCGTGCGTGGACAACAGCACGGCGCGCGGGGGCGCAGCGCGCGCCAGCGACCGCAACATGTGGAGCATCTGGATGCGGTGCGGCAGGTCGAGGAAAGCGGTCGGCTCATCGAGCGCCAGGATGCGCGGCTCCTGGGCCAGGGCGCGCGCCAGCATCGCCTTTTGCCGTTCGCCGTCGCTGATCTCGCGCACCAGCCGTTGGGCCAGATGAATGACCCCGACGGCTTGCAGGGCCTGCCAGGCTGCGCGCGCGTCGCGCGGCGTGATGCGCCCCAGCCAGTTGGTGAAGGGATGCCGGCCCAGCAGCGCCAGATCAAACACAGTCAGGTTGCAGGCGTCAATCTTGTCGGTGAGCACCAGGCTGAGGCGCTGCGCGATGTCTCTGGCGCTCATCTGGCGCAGGTCGCGCCCGCAGAGCCGCACCTGGCCGGCCAGATGCGGTTGCAGCCCGCACAGCGTGCGCAGCAGAGTGGACTTGCCGGCGCCGTTCGGCCCGGCCAGACACACCAGTTCGCCGGCCCGCAATTCAATGTTGATGCCCTCGGCCACGACGCGCGTTTTGCCGCGCCTGCGCGCGGCGTAGCCGATGCTCAGGTCAATCGCTTGAAGCAGGCACTCGCTCATCCCATTCATCAGCGCGCCATAGGATAACCGCTACCGGCTCGACCGTGTGATAGAGACAGCCATGTTGGGAATGTCGCATGTGCGGCGTCAATTGCTCTGCAAAGCGGCCGATCTCGACTGCTGAGGCGTCTGATGGGGCGAGCAGGGCAGCCAGGCCGGTTGGCGTGTCGGCGATGAACAGGCGTTTCTCGCGCACGATGCGCAGGTCGGCGTGAGCGCCCAGTTGCCACAGCGCGCCCAGATAGCTCAGGTGCATTGGAACATCCCGCTCATCCGCGCACCGCTCCGGCCAGATCTGCGCGGCGATGCGGTGATGCGGCGGCCAGCTCTTCACTTCGGCCACGATGAACAAGCGGCGGCGAGCGGCCTCCACCAGTTTTCGCAGCGCGTCCAGCAGGCGCGGTTGTCGATAGAGGGACCAGGCGGCCAGCACAATGTCGTGCGGCTCTGGGGAGTAGTCGCTCCAGTCTGCGCGCACTGTCTGGATGTTTTCGACGTTCCAGACAGAGGCTTTGCGGGTGAGGATGTCGAGCATGTCCGGCGAGTGGTCCAGCGCCGTGACCTGCCGGACGTAGTGGCTGAGCGGGATGGCAAATCGCCCTGTGCCGGCGCCGACATCGAGCAGGGTGTCGGTCGGGCGCAGGTGCTGGCGAATCAGTCGCAGCGTGCGCGCAGCCGACCCCGGCGCGCCGGCGCGTTGATCGTACAGCGCAGCGTAATGTCGCCAGAAGCTTAAATCTTTCTGCGCGTCCAGCCGGTTGTTTGGATCACGGCGCACACAGTCGTCCCAGAAAGCGGCGAAGTCGAACGCCGCCTTGCGTTGAATCGGGTTTGCGAAGTCAGTCACAGTTATGCGTTTCCCCGGCTGGCGACCGCTGTGGCGTTGACAATCCACTTTTGGCCGATGACGTAGATCAGCAACACCGGCAGCACGGCGATCGCTGCGCCGGCCATCAGCAAATGCCACTGCACGTTGTACTGGCCCTGAAAGGCGCTCAGCCCCAATGGGATGGTCCACAGGCTGCGGCTGTGAATCACAATCAGCGGCCACAAAAAGTCGTTCCAACTGCCCAGAAAGCTGAGAATGGCGACTGTGGCCAGCGCCGGCAGCGCCAGCGGCAGCGCAATTTGCCACCAGATGCGCAGCGAGCCGGCACCGTCGATGCGCGCCGCCTCGTCCAGGTCCATCGGGATGCTGCGAAAGAACTGCCGCAGCAGAAAAGTGCTGAACACCGACACGGCGGAGGGCGCGATCAATGCGGTGTAGGAGTCGTACCAGCCCAGCGCGCGGATCAGGATAAACACGGGGATGAGCGTCACCTGGCCTGGAATCATCAGCGTGGCCAGGTACAGCACGAACAGGGCGTCGCGTCCGCGAAAGCGCAGCCGCGCGAACGCAAAGCCGGACAGAGAGGAGGTGAGCAGGTTGAGCGTCACCGAGGCGGCGGCGACAAAAATGCTGTTGAAATACATGCGCTCGAAGCCGGCGACGCTGAACGCCTGCGTGTAGTTGCTCCACATTGGTTCGCGCGGCAGCCAGACGATCGGATAGGCGAAGACTTCCGCCGGCGACTTCAGCGATGTGCTGATCATCCAGGCAAAGGGCAGCAGCATGACGATCGCCCCGCCGGCCACCGCGATGAACAACAGCTCGCGGGTCAACCGATCTCGCAGGGCGTAATTGACCGCGCCGCCTGTGTGGCGCGCCGGAACGGGCTTAAACGCCGCTTTCATAGTGAACCCATTTGCGCTGCAACCGCAACTGCGCCAGCGTCAGGGCGAAGATGGCGGCAAACAGCACCCACGACAGCGCCGCGCCCTTGCCCATGCGGAAATAGCTGAACGCGCTCTGGTAGATGTACTGCACAACCGTCATGGTGGCGTAGCCGGGTCCGCCGCCGGTCATGACGAACGACTCGCCGAACAACTGGAACGCGCCGATGATGAGAATGACGCTCAGGAAGAAAAGGGTCGGGCTGAGCATGGGCAGGGTGATGTGGCGAAAGGCGCGCCAGCGCCCGGCCCCGTCAATCGCAGCGGCTTCGTACAACACGCGCGGGATGCCCTGCAAGCCGGCCATCAGGATGACCGTTGTGAATCCGCTGTTCTTCCACAGCGTCAAAATCACCACCGCCCACCTGGCCCAGAACGAGCTGTTGAACCAGTCCGGCGGCTGGATCGGCCAGTTCAGCCAGTCGCCCAGGTTCCAGATCAGCCCGCTGAACAGGCCGTAGTTGCGGTCAAAGATCCACTGAAAGATCACGGCGGCGGCGACAATGGTGGTCACGACCGGCATGTAGTAGATCACGCGAAACACGGCTGCGCCGCGCAGGCGCTGCGTCAGCGCCAGAGCCAGCAGCAAACTGAGGCTCAATTGCAGCGGCACAATCGTCACACAAAAGAACACGGTGTTGGCGGCGACTTCCGAGAAGATCAGATCCTGGGTGAAGAGATCGCGGAAGTTTTTGATCCCTACAAACACCGGCGGGGTCAGCAGATCCCATTCAAACAGGCTGATGCCCAGGGAGAACAGCACCGGCAGCAGGCTGAAGAGCAGCAGGCCGATCAGGCCGGGCAACAGAAAGAGATACCCTTCCCAGTGCTGATCGGAACGCCAGCGGAACAGCGCGAACGGGGGTTTCGACATAGAGGGATTGAAGCTGGCCGGCGTTGGGCTTCCAACGCCGGCCGCCCGGGTCTGCGACTATTTGGGATAGCCGTTTTGCTTGAGAAACTCGTTGACTTTCTGGCACATCTCTTTGACGGTCGGCTCGGCCTCTGCTTCGCCGCTCCAGATGCGCTGCAAATTCGGCTCGATGATGAGGTCGTTCAACTCGTTGTACTCCGGGAAATCGCCCAGGGTGAACAGGCGCACATTGCTGGCTTCGACGACAAACGCCGCGCGATTGGCCGGCTTGATGGGCAGTTTGAGGAAGTCGTCGGAGTTGGCCACCGAGCGCAGGATCGGGAACATGTCTCCGCGCCGGGTATAGATCGCCTGTCCGCCTTCGCGGCCCTGCAGCCAGCTCAGGAATGTCCAGGCCGCTTCCTTGTTTTTGGAGGCGCTGTTCATGACAAAGCGCGCCCCGCCCACGTTGTTCACCCGCGCGCCGCCCGGCGGAATCGGAATGGGGGCGACATCATAGTCCATGTCGGCGGCGTTGAAGGTCGGCGCGCGCGACGCGTTTTGCACAATCATGGCCACCTTGCCCTGTTGGAACGCCGCCGCGTCGCCGCCGATTTGCTTGAGGTCGGCCGGACTCATCGCGGCCTTGTCCCGAATCAGATCGGCGAAGAACTTGACTGCGCGCAGACCGTTTTCATCCTCCAGCGCGCAGCGCGAGGGGTTGCGCGGATCATCCAGATATGCGCCGTTGCTTTGCACCAGCAACATGCTCCACTTGCCGGTCTCCATGCCGATGCCCTGCTGCGCCACGCGGCCGTTAGGCTCGACGATGGTCAGCTTGCGCGCCGCGTCAGCCCAATCGTCCCACGTCCACTTCTCGGTTGGGTGGGCGACGCCGGCTTTGTCGAACATGGCTTTGTTGTAGTACAACAGCCGCAGGTCGAGATCGCGTTGCAGACCGTAGAGCTTGCCGTTGATCGTGGCCCGCTCGATGACGGTCGGCCAGTAATCGGACAAGTCGTAGTTCGTTTTGGCGATCCACTCGTCCAGCGGCTCCAGCACCCCGCTTTCGGCGTAGCGGTTGTAATCCTGGCCCAGGAAGATCACGTCGGCCAGCGCGGTCAGATCGCCGCCGGCCACCAGCGTCTTCAGCTTGTCGTGATAGCCGTCCCAGGGAGTGTGTTCAATCTCGATCTTCAGGTTGGGATGCGACGCCATGAAAGCGTCGGCCACAGCCTGATGGCTGGCCAGCTCTTCGGCGCTGCCCCACACCGACCAGCGAATGACGGTCGTCTCGGCGGCAGCCGGCCCGGCTGCGCCCTCGGCCGGCTGTGACGCCGGCTGTGACGCCGGCTCAACAGGTCTGACGCTGCACGCGCTCGCTGTCACGGCCAGCGCAGCGCCGGCCGCCAGCATTTTCGTCCATACATTTCTGCGTTTCATTCGATTTCTCCTCATGAATAGTCTGTCGTCTGTGCTCTGTCGTCTGTGCTCTGTGCTCTGTCGTCTGTCCTCTGTCGTCTGTCCTCTGTGCTCTGTCGTCTGTCGTCTGTCCTCTGTGCTCTGTCCTCTGTCCTCTGTGCTCTGTCCTCTGCTGCCACCCTGCCGGTGCGATTCGCAATTTTATACTAAAGCAAAAAAGTGCATCTAAGCGCCGCTGTTGTCAAAGCCGGCGCGGACGCCTATAAGCCCATGATCTGCCGCACGGCGTCGATATCCACCGAGTCGGCCAGCACGTCGGCCAGCCGGTCATACTCCGCCAGCCGTTGCGTCGCAGCGTGCGCGGCGTCGTGCGCGGCGTCGTGCGCAAGAGTGCTGGACTGCGCGCCCGGCGCGCCAAGCGTCGCCAGCCAGCGCCGGCGAAAACCCGCGTTCTCGAATATGCCGTGCAGATAAGTCCCCCACACCCGGCCGTCCGCGCTCACAGCCCCGTCCGGCGCGCGCGCCGGCTGGCCGTTGCGCTGCACAATCTCGCCCAGCGGCGTTGCGCCGGGCAACAGTGTGGTTTCACCCATGTGAATCTCGTACCCGCGCGCCTGCTCGCCGTCCGGCAGGCGCAACACGGCCTGAGAGGTGTGTTTGACCGGCTGAAAGCGTGTGAACGCGGGCAACAGTCCCAGGCCGGGGGCGACCGCGCCCGGCGCGCTTTCCACGCCCTGCGGATCGTGTATTTCCCGCCCCAGCATCTGATACCCTCCGCAGATACCCACCACGGCTGCGCCCTGGTGATGGGCGCGCAAAATGGCGCGCTCCAGCCCGACCTCGCGCAGCCAGGCCAGATCGGCCAGGGTGGATTTGGCGCCGGGCAGGATGATGGCGCTCGGTTGGCCCAGGTGTTCGGGACGGTCCACGTAGCGCACGCGCGCCGCCGGCTCGCGCTGCAAGGCGTCGAACTCGTCGAAGTTGGCGATGCGCGGCAGACGGATGATGGCGATGTCGATCACTGCGCCGGCCCGTTGCGGGGCAGCCTGCGCCGCCTGTTCCAGCGCCACCGCGTCTTCTTCGGCGATGCGCAGGTCGGGGATGAAGGGGATCACGCCCAGGGTGGGCACGCCAAAGGCGCGCGCCTGCAACAGG
>DAOTYS010000335.1:0-2299 GCA_034434575.1 Thermoflexales bacterium | reverse complement strand
ATCGAGGAGTTTTTGGAATACTTGAGGACGGACCGCAACGCCTCGCCGAACACAATCTGGGCGTACAAAAACGACCTGAGCCAGTTTGCAGAATATCTCACCCAACATCCGCCGACAGAGTCCACGCCGGCCTTGTCCGCCTGGTCGGCGATCACGCATGACACACTGGCAGATTATGTGGACGCGCTGACACGGCGCGGCTACACCACTTCCACCGTTGCGCGCAAGATTGCCGCGCTCAAAACCTTGTTTCACTGGTTGAACCAGCAGGGGGTCATTGGCGAGGATCCCTCGCTCAGGCTAAAGTCGCCCCGCGTCGAAAAGCGCGCGCCGAGGCTGCTCAGCACTGAAGAGGTCGAGCGACTGTTTGCGGCGGCCGCAGCCGCATCGCAGCCCCGATCGGCGCGAGACCGGGCCTTGCTGGAAGTGATCTACTCCACCGGCATGCGCGTGTCTGAAGCTATCAATTTGAGGATGGAGGATTTGAGCCTGGAGACCTGTGAGGTGCGCTGTGTTGGGCGCGGGCACCGGCAGCGCATGGCGCCGCTGCTGCCGCGCACCGTGGCTGCCTTGCGCGACTACCTGGCGCAGGCCCGGATGGATCTGGCCGGCAGCGCGAACACCGATTACGTGTTTCTGAATCCCCAGGGCGCCAGGCTTACGCGCCAGGCGGTGTGGTTGATGACGCGCCAGTACGCCAAAGCAGCCGGCATTGACGGCGAGGTTACCCCTCACACGCTGCGCCACTCACGCGCGGCGCATATGCTCAACAGCGGTGAGGATGTGCGACGCGTGCAGGAATGGTTGGGGCATGCCAATCTCGCCACCACCCAGATGTACCAGCAACGTGGGAGCGGCAAGGCGCCGCCCGCCCAGGAATCGCCGGCCGCGCCCGGCGAACAGGATCGCGCCCGCCTGGCCATTGTTGAAGCGGCTCCTGCGTCCGCCTCCCTGCCATCACCATCACCATCACCATCACCATCACGCCCGGAAGCGCACCCCTGGACGCCGCCCCAATCCGATTCGACGAGCGAGGCGAATCTCACGGATCGACACGATGGCTGAAAGCGCGTCCCCCGCCAGACAATCCGACGCGCGCGGCAACGGCCGCGCGGAGTTTTCACTGGCCGCGTTGCGGGCCGGCGATCGGGCAGAGTTTGCCCGCCTGGTCGACGCGTATTCCGGCCCCATTTACCGGCTGGCATTCAAGATTCTCGGCGACGCGCAAGACGCCGAGGACGCGCTTCAGGAGACCTTCCTCAAAGCATTTCGCGCCTTGCGCGATTTCGAGGGCCGGTCGAGCATCTCCACCTGGCTGTACCGCATTGCCGCCAACGAAGCGTTCATGGCGCTGCGCCGGCGCAAGCCCGACGCTGTCTCAGTGGACGAGGCCCAATCAACGCCCGATGGAGAACAGGAACCCATCCAGATCGTGGATTGGTGTTGCCTTCCAGAAGATGAACTGCTGTCGTCTGAGGCGCGCGATCACCTCGATAAAGCGATTGACCGATTGTCGCCGGCGCTGAAAGCGGTGTTTCTGCTGCGCGATATCGAGGGCATGTCGGTGCGCGAGACTGCCGAAGCGCTCAACCTGACCGAAGCGGCTGTCAAAACCAGGCTTCTGCGCGCCCGGCTCAACCTCCGCGAGCAGTTGTCCGCGTACTACAGCGAGCGTTTGCTGGCGCAGACTATCTATGACGGCGATGCTGCCGCGACTGCGACACAGCGGAGAGGCTCATGAGCGATCAGCATCCAACCACTCCCCAATACGATCACGCGCACGATCACGCGCACGATCACGCGCACGATCACGCACAGTGCCGGCAATTGCTCGGATCATTGTCCGACTACGTGGACGGCGACCTGGCCGACGAAATCTGCGCCGAGATCGAGCGGCACATGGCCGGCTGCGAGCGCTGCCGGATCGTGGTGGACACCCTGCGCAAGACCGTTGAGTTGTATCAGGCCGCCGCCGACGCGCCGGCGACGTTGCCCACCGATGTCCGGCAACGGTTGTTCTTCCGTCTGGAACTGGAACAATTTCTCAACCAGGCAGACGCCAAAGGCGTCGCCGGCGGATAGCGCGTCACTTTTGCCGGGATGGGACAAGGGACAAGCCTGGCGGCTTGTCTTACGGCATCTGCACACCGGCGAGACAAGCCTGGCGGCTTGTCTTACGGCATCTGCGCCCCGGCGAGACAAGCCTGGCGGCTTGTCTTACGGCATCTGCGCCCCGGCGAGACAAGCCTGGCGGCTTGTCTTACGGCATCTGCGCCCCGGCGAGGACAAGCGTGGCGGC
>DAOTYS010000334.1:0-6916 GCA_034434575.1 Thermoflexales bacterium | reverse complement strand
ATGCCCGCCTCGGTTGTGGCACAGCGAGAACGTGATTTGCTCCACCCCCATGTCGTTCAAATAGCGCCGAATGTCGTTCAGCTTGCCGCGCGTCTGCTTGGTCACGCTGACGTTGGCAACCACGTTCATTCTGCCTTGGCGCGCTGCACCAGGTCTGCCAGATACCTGTCGGCGCGCTCAAAACTCAGCCCGCCCATCATCAGTTCATACGTGGCGGCGTCCGCTCCATTGAAGCTGACGATCATGGTGCCCAGGCCGGCCTCGATCAACTTCTCGATGTTTTTCGGCGTCAGCGCCGAAACATTGGTGGTAATAAGCGTGGGAATCTTGCCCTTGAAGTACTCGATGAAGCGGGGCAGATTCGGGTTCAACGTCGGCTCGCCCATGCCCGCAAAGTCGATCGCCTGGGTCTTGCCATAGGCCAGCACCTTGTCGGCGACGACTTGAAAAGTGTCCCATGTCATCTTCCCTTTCGGGCGGGTGATGGTTTCATGCGGGCAGTGCAGACACCGCGTGTTGCATTCGTTTGTCGCTTCGATCTCTACCGTATTCAAACCAGACCTCCCATCCAATACGCCCGTCGAACCGGCGCATTGTACCGGCTCACCCGGCCAATGCCCCAGCCTGCTTCAAATAATCGGCCAGCGCCTCATGCCAGTCGCGCATCTGATCGACGCCCAGCGCCTGCAACCCGGCGTTGCGCAGCACGGAGTAAGGGGGGCGGCGCGCCGGCAGATTGATCTCCTCGCTGGTGATGGCCGCCGGCTCCACCCGGATGCCGGCCAGACGGAAAATCTCGCGCGTGAACTCGTGCCACGAACACTGGCCGTCGCTGGTGGCGTGATAAGTGCCCCACCGGCCAGTCTCGATCAAACGCGCAATTTGTTGCGCCAGATCATGCGTGTAAGTGGGCGTGCAAATCTGATCGTGAACCACGCGCACCGGTTTGCCAGTCTGCTCGCTCTCGCGGCCCAGCCGCAGCATGGTGTTGACGAAATTGCCGCCTTTGCCCATCGACCCGGCCAGTCCGTACAGCCCGCACGTGCGAATGATGTAGTGCTTGCGCCAGGCTGAACGAATCAGCAATTCCCCGGCCAGCTTGCTCGCCCCATACGCGCTCAACGGGTTGGGCAAGTCGCTTTCCACATACGGCGCGCGCTTCGCCCCGTCGAACACATAGTCGGTGCTGACATACAGCAGGGCGATATCCGCTTCCCGACAGATCAGCGCCATCTGCTGCGCCGCCCATGCGTTCACGTGCAGCGCCAGCCTGGCGTCGCGCTCGATGTCGTCCACGCGATGAAACGCGGCCGTGTTCAGAATCAGGTCGGGCCGGAACGATGCCACAGCCGCCTGCACCTGATCGGGGTCCCCCACATCGAGTTCCACATACCGCGAGCCGGCGTCGCTCTGGCCGGTGGCGCCTGGCTGGACGGCCAGCATGACATCATGACCGGCAAGCGCCCCGACCAGGTCGCTGCCCAACTGTCCATTTGCGCCGATGAGGATGATCTTCACGTCATCACCAGTTGCTTTGTCAGGAAGTTTTTATAATGCCAGCCAATGCGTCAGCGCGCCGGGTCTGCCAGGAACGCCCTTGCGTTCACATCGATGCTCAGCGCGGTCGCGGTCAGCTTTGCGCTGGCCGGCTGCCAGGCCGAGCCGGAGCCTATTATCATCGAAACGCCGGCGGTCACGCTCACGCCCTACGCGACGCCGGAGCCGACTGCCCGTCCTTTGCCCACCGCTCGCCCTTCGCCCACGCCCAGACTGCCTGCGCCAACCGCTCGCGCTGCGCGGATCAACATCAACACCGCCGGCCCGCGCCTGCTCGAATCGCTGCCGCGCATTGGCCCTGCCACGGCCCAACGCATCATCGAATATCGCCAGGCGCACGGCCCCTTCGCTGCCATCGAGGACATCCAGAACGTGCCCGGCATCGGCCCGGCCACCTTCGACGCCATCAAAGAACACATCACAATTGACGATTGACGATTGACGATTGACGATTGACGATTGCCACCCGCGGCATATTGCACCCTGTTGGGGCGCATTCATGAGAGGGGGGAAGTATCTACGCGTGAATGCGTTGACATCAGCCTGACCGCGCATATAATCCCGAACGGTTGACAACTGAATATCGTGTTGAGGTGACCCGACAGCCCGGATGCTAGGGCGCAAAGGTGGAAGCTGGTGGGGCATGTGTTATCACAAGCCGAGTCCAGCGCTGTGCCGCAACTGTAATCATCAGCGCGGCAGCCATCAGAAGCCGGTTATCAAACCTTTTGGTCTGACGACTGACGACTGACGACTGACGACTGAAGAAAGCCAGGACGCCTGCCTCAACTGCGCGGCGGAATGCCGCGCCAGTTTCTATCCTTCTCGTGATCAAGGAGGTGAAACGTGATTCGCGCACCGTAGCTGACAGGTAGTGCGCGCGGAGGTGATCGGCGCCGGTCTGGCGCTCTCTTCCAAACGCAGGACAGGCCATCATAACCGGCTTGTCCATCACGGTCGAATCGTGTTTACGCCCGATTTTCTGACGCAGAAGGTCGGGCTTTTTGCTTTTTCGCACACCGACTGGTGAGCGATTCGCTCTCTCGCTCGCGCAGCCGCAAGGCTGGTACGTTCGATGAACAACAAACATCTCTTTCTGCCGATGGGAAGTGTCACTGGTGTCGGCAGCCTGCCGATGACCGATGCCGACGACGCAGTCGCATTTGTGGAAGTTTGCTGCCCGCGCGTGCCGTTCTGGCCGCAGTTGCCACAGCGCGCATCTTCCGAAGGCATGATCGAGCAGGCATTGCTTCTATTCGGCGATCTGCTGCAACGCGGCGCGCAGACTCCAGGCTACGATGTTCTGCCCGGCGCAGAGTCTGAACTGGCGCGCCGGCTGGACGACTCGCCGGCCGAACTGGACACTACCCGCGCCGCCGGCTTCTTCGCTTTCGAGCGCGCTCTATACGCCGGCGCATTCCCTCAGGCTTTGGCGCTGAAGGGCCAGATCGTCGGTCCGGTGACGCTTGCCACCCAGTTGCGAATCCAGGGCCGGCCTTTGATGGATGCGCATGGGCAGGACGTCACCGGCGGCATCGATCTGTTTCGCGCTGTGGCTTGGTATGTCACTCGCCTGGCGCTCTGGCAGATTGAACGTCTGCAACGCTGGTCCCGCCCTGTCATTCTGATGCTCGACGAGCCGTGTCTGTTTCTGGCAGCCTTTCGCCTGTCACCCGTCGCCCGGCACGTCCTCCCCGTTCTCAAGGAGTCGCTTACGATGATTCGCGCTGCCGGCGCCATCGCCGGCCTGCACTGTTGCGCCCGCTTGCCGACAGCTCTTGTATACCGGGCGCATCCCGATCTGGTCTCGTTCGATGCGCATCAGGGGTTGGAGGAGTTTGTCACCAATCCGGATATGCAGGCATTCGTGCGAGCCGGCGGTTTGGTGGCTTTTGGACTGGTCCCGACCGCGTCCGATCTGAGCCAGTTTCACCCGCTCGCGTTGTTATCGCGCTGGTTGGAATCGGCCCTGGTTGATGGCAACATTGCCGACCTGGCAGAGCGTTCGCTTTTCACAGCCACGTGTGGGCTGGGTCTTGTGAGCGAACGCGCCATGCGCCAGTCGTTCCAACTGGCGGGGCAGATATCGGCAGGTGTAACTGCATTGCTGGAACGCGCGTCCCGACAGGCCCCGGACTTGCCGGCGCGTGATGTGCCGCCCCTCGCAGCCCGCGCCCAAGTGCCCCATTCGTACACATCCTTCCCCCTGTGGAGGAAGAAACATGATTAGTCAAATCTCAACCCATCCAGACTGCCCGTCCACTCGTTTTGATAGTGTCGCGCGTAGCCGCTACCGCCCTGCGGCCCTCTACGCGCCGCTCGTGCTTGCCGGCCTGATTGCTGTTCTGGCGCTGCTGGTTTTGGCAGGGCCGGTGTCGGCTGCCCAGCAGCCCCGCTCCGCCTCAGCCCCCTTGTCGCCGGCATCACCACAGGCGCCCAATCGCGCCGGCCTGGTGGTGCTGCACGCGAACGACGTCAGCGTCACCCGCTGCGTCGAATTCATCAGCCCGACCATCAGCGGGCTGCAATTGCTGGATCTGTCCGGGCTGCAATACACCGACCTCGGCGGGTTCGTCACCTCGATTGATAATGAGGCCTGCACCTGGGGTGGCCCCGGCTGCTGGTGGTGGTCCTATTGGTTGTCCGATGCCGGTGACGGCGCCTGGGCCTTCTCCCCTGTCGGGGCCGGTTCGCGCACAGTGCACCCCGGAGCGGTCGATGGCTGGCAGGCCCAGCCCGACGGCACGTTCAATCCGCCGGCGCGCTTACCCGCATTGACGTTCGCCGATATCTGTCCGCAGGCGCCGGCAACCGCCGCGCTTACGGTCACCAAGACGGTTACGCCGGTCGTGGCGCAGAGCGCACTGGTCGGTGATGTCATCACATTCACTGTTGTCGTCAGCAATGCAGGCCCCGATGCTGCCACAGGCGTGTCTATTAGCGACACGCTGCCGGTGTGCTTGAGCGATGTGATCTCGAACACGTCTCAGGGTCT
Source organism: Thermoflexales bacterium (assembly GCA_034434575.1). Classification (GTDB taxonomy): domain Bacteria; phylum Chloroflexota; class Anaerolineae; order J036; family Brachytrichaceae; genus Roseilinea. Next base: position 2,364 of record DAOTYS010000334.1, on the reverse strand, counting down.
CTACGATTACATGGCCGGCCTCTGGCAGGTGGGCAGCCTCAATGCCGGCGAAAGTGCGACGTTGTCCCTGCGGGCCAGACTCAACGAATGCGCTGCTGGAACGACCGTCGTGAACACGGCCCGGCTGAGCGCATCCGCGCCTGCCGACACGACACCCGCCAACAACCAGGCCAGCGCGTCGATCATTGTGTCCACAACGACGCCCATCCGCACCGCCATCCAGACCGCGCTGGACTGGTTGCGCGCGCAGCAGAAGGATGATGGCAGCTATGCTGGCTTTGGCGGCAATGTCGGATCGACCCTCGACACCATTCTGGCCGTCGCAGCAACGAATGGAGACGCACTGGCGTGGCGAAGCGCGCGCGGCAATTCGTTGATCGACTCGCTGCGCGGCAATGCGGCTGGTTTTGCTGCGAGAAATGCAGCATCAGCCGGCAAACTGGCGCTGGGTATTGCAGCCGCCAATCTCGATCCGCGCGACTTCGATGGCCTCGATCTGGTGATCAGTGTCACGCAGTATTACAGCCCGGCCACCGGCGCGTATGGTTTCACCAACTGGGATCAGGCCCTCGCCATACTCGGGCTGGTTGCGGCTGGGGAAAGTGTGCCAGAGGACGCATTGTCCACACTCGAATCGCGCATCGGCGCTGATGGGAGCTGGGGATGGGCGCCCGGCCCAATGAGCTTTGCCAAAGTGGACAGCACAGGCCTCGTCTTGCAGGCACTCATAGCAGGAGGCCGACCGATCACTGCTTCTTCCATCGTCAGTGGCGTCGCCTTTCTGCAATCAGTGCAGAAGTCCGACGGCGGATTTGCCAGCGGCGACCCATGGGACGGTGGCAACGGCAATGCCAACTCCACTGCGTTTGCCATCCAGGGTCTTCTGGCTGCCGGCGAGGACCCGCTTTCGCCAGCCTGGACGAAAGGCGTGACGAATCCGGTGGACTTCATTCTGAGTCTTCAACTGCCCGATGGCAGCATTGCCTACACCGCGGCAGTCTCGGAATCACGTTTGATGGCAACGCAGCAAAGCCTGCCTGCGCTGGCCGGCCGGACCTTCCCACTGGCCAGCCGGGCCGTGGCGTTGCGCAAGGCGTTGGATTGGACTGTCGCCCAGCAGAACCCGAATGGCAGCTTTACCGGCTTCAACCCGGGCGCGACGATCGATGCCATGCTTGCCCTTCGCGCGGGCGGGCGCGATCCACAATCTGTCATCAGCATCAGCGGCACGCCCCCCCTGAGTTACCTGCTTACCGTTGTGCCTGCCTACCCGGCCGGCTCAGCAGCGGCTGCCGGCAAGCTGCTTGGAGGGGTGATTGCTGCCGGAGGCGATCCCACCGATTTCGGCGGCCTGAACCTGGCAATCAGTGTGACGAATTACTACAGCCCAGCTATCGGGCAGTATGGTTCGAGCGTGTGGGATCAGGCCTGGTCGATCATCGGGCTGATCGCGGCCCAGGAGTCTGTGCCGACGGCGGCTGTGCAACGGCTGGCTGACATTCGCGCGCCGGGTGGCGGCTGGGGCTTTAGTCCATTCGGCCCATTTGGCGCCGACCCGGACAGCACCGGTTTGGCGCTGATGGCGCTCTCGGCTGTCGGCGAGCCGGTCACCGCCACTGCCGTGAGCGAAGGTCTCGCCTACTTGCGGAGCGCGCAGAACGCTGATGGCGGGTTCCCCGGCTTCATGGGCGATACCAGCGCCAACTCGACCGGTTTGGCAGTACAGGGCTTGGTCGCCTATGGCCTCAATCCCCTGGCGCTCGATTGGACCACCACCCAGCCTGCGCCTTCCTGTCTGACGTTGCGAACAGCCATCGGCGCCCTGTTCGGCCTGCAAAGTCCTCTGGGCGGGTTTGCCGGCTTCTCTGGCCCCAACGACCCCGGCGCCACGTACCAGGCCGTTCCTGGCCTGGCGTTTCAGCCCTTCCCGTTGCGCGCGCCGGCCCCGCCGGTCGCCGGCTTCTTCGGCGCACCGCTGACGATTACGGTGGGCAGCAGCGTGGTTTTCACCAACACATCGACCGGCACCCTGTTCAGTGATTGGGATCTGGGTGACAGCGCGTTCAGCGCGTTGTCCAGTCCAACGCATACCTATACCCGTCCGGGCGTCTATACCGTCACTCTGACGGTCAGAGGGCCTGGTGGAAGCGACACACTCTCTCGCAGTGCTTACGTTCATGTGTTCGGTTACTTCTACATGCCGGTGATCCGTCGCGGATCGTAGTCCCCCCTCTCTTGTCTGAATGGAGGCGGCGACTGGGGATTTGTGTCTCCCCTCGTTGCCGCCTCCAACGAGCACTGGCCTATGCAACAACACAAGTTTCCGGCGCTTCTCTGGAGTCTTATTGCGCTATTCACGGCGCT